>JAICEW010000174.1 GCA_025923995.1 Vicinamibacteria bacterium
CCGCCGTGCGAGTGGACGATGCGGCAGACCTCCTCGATCGACTCCTCGAAGACGCCGTGGGTGGACGGGTACGTGACCATGAGCGCGCCCAGGTCCTTGGCGTGCGCGTCCGCCTTCCGGCGCAGGTCCTCCACCTCGATGTTGCCCTGCGCGTCGCACGCGACCACGACCACCTTGAAGCCGGCCAGCGCCGCGGACGCGGGGTTGGTGCCGTGCGCGGAGACGGGGATGAGGCAGACGTTGCGGTGCCCCTCGCCCCGGCTCTCGTGGTACCCGCGGATGGCGAGCAGGCCCGCGTACTCGCCTTGCGAGCCGGCGTTGGGCTGCAGCGAGACGGCCGGGAAGCCGGTGATCTCGCCCAGCCACGTCTCGAGCTGGGCGAACAGCGTCGCGTACCCCTGCGCCTGGTCCGCCGGCGCGAACGGATGGAGGCGGCCGAACTCGGGCCAGGTGAGCGGCATCATCTCGGAGGTCGCGTTGAGCTTCATCGTGCACGAGCCGAGCGGGATCATCGAGGTGGTGAGCGAGATGTCCCGCGACTCCAGCCGGCGCAGGTAGCGCAGCATCTCGTGCTCGGAGTGGTGCTGGTTGAAGACGGGATGGGTCAGGAACGGGCTGGTGCGGCGCAGCGGCGCGGGGAGGACCTCGTCCGCCTCGGCCGCGAGCGCCTCGATGCCGGCCGGCAGGGGCTGGCCTTCCGCGAACGCCTCCAGCACGCTCGCCACGTCGGCCGGCGCGCACGTCTCGTCCAGCGCGACGCCGATCGACCCGTCCGCGTAGGCGCGCAGGTTGATGCGCCGTTCGCGCGCGGCCGCGTGGATGCGCTGCGCCGCCTCGGGCGTCGTGCGGACGCGCAGCGTGTCGAAGAACGGCGCGTCGCCCAGGTCGTAGCCCAGGCGGCGCAGGCCGAGCGCCAGGCCGCCGGTCAGCGCGTGGACGCGCTGCGCGATGGCGCGGACCTTCTCCGGCCCGTGGTAGACCGCGTACATGCCCGCCGCCACGGCCAGCAGGACCTGGGCCGTGCAGATGTTGCTGGTGGCCTTCTCGCGGCGGATGTGCTGCTCGCGCGTCTGCAGCGCCATGCGATAGGCGAGCCGGCCCTCCGCGTCCTTCGAGACGCCGATCAGGCGCCCCGGCAGGTGGCGGCGGTGCTCCTCGCGCGTCGCGAGGAAGGCGGCGTGGGGCCCGCCGAACCCGAGCGGCACGCCGAAGCGCTGGCTGGATCCGAGGGCGATGTCGGCGCCGAACTCCCCCGGCGGACGCAGGAGCGCCAGCGCCAGCAGGTCGGTCGCCACCACGAACAGCGCGCCCGCCGCGTGCACCCGCGCGGCCAGGGCCGCGTGGTCACGGACCCGCCCGTCGCTGGCCGGGTACTGCACGAGCACGCCGAACACGCCGTCGAGGTCGGTTGCGTCGGCGGGGCCGACCCGCACCTCGATGCCGAGCGGCTTCGCGCGCGTGCGGACGACCGCGATCGTCTGCGGGTGGCAGTCCTCGGCCACGTAGAACGTGTGGCGGTCCGGATTCGCGACCGCCTGGCACATGTGCATGGCCTCGGCCGCCGCCGTGGCCTCGTCCAGCAGCGACGCGCCGGCCAGCGGCAGGCCGGTCAGGTCGGAGACCATGGTCTGGAAGTTGATGAGCGCCTCCAGCCGGCCCTGCGCGATCTCCGCCTGGTACGGCGTGTACGCCGTGTACCAGCCGGGGTTCTCGATCACGTTGCGCTGGATCACCGGCGGCGTGAAGGTGTCGTGGTAGCCCAGCCCGATGAGCGAGCGGTAGACCTGGTTGCGCGCGGCCAGCGCGCGCAGCTCCTCGAGCCGCTGGCGCTCACCGCCCGCGGGCGGCAGCGCGAGCGGCCGCCGCAGCCGGATGGAGGCGGGCACCGTCTCGTCGATGAGCGCCTCGAGCGAAGGCACGCCCAGCGTCTCCAGCATCCGCCGCGCCTCGTCCGCGGAGGGGCCCAGGTGTCGCGGGGCGAAGTCGTCGATCGGGGCCAGCACGTCCACGCCCCGCTTGAGCTCGTTCGTCACAGCCACGTCGGTTCCTGCTCCTTCCGTTCCGCGCGCCTTCCGGTGCGCCTACTTCTCCTCCGCCGCCACCAGCGCGGTGTAGGCGGCCGCATCCATGAGTCCTTCGGCCTCGGCCGGGTCCGCCAGCTTGAGGCGGATCATCCACGCGCCGCCGTGCGGGTCGGCGTTGATCCCCTCCGGCGCGCCCGGGAGGCCGGCGTTGACCTCCACCACCTCGCCGGTCAGCGGGGAGAAGAGCTCGGACACCGCCTTCACGGACTCCACCGTCCCGAACGGCTCGTGCGCCTTGAGGGCGCGGCCCACCTCCGGCAGCTCGACGTACACGACGTCGCCCAGCTGCTTCTGCGCGTAGTCCGTGATGCCCACGGTCGCGCGGTCGCCCGCGAGCTGCACCCACTCGTGGTCCTTCGTGTAGCGGCGATCGTCCGGGTACATGGGAACCTCCTGCGAGAGCGTCGACCTGGTCGTCAGGCGGCGGGCGCGCTCCCTGGTCGCGCGGCCGCCCTCGTCACTTCGCGCGTTTGTAGAACGGGGTGGGCACCACGCGCGCCGGGACGCGCCGCCCGCGGATGTCCACGTCGAACTCCGTGCCCACCGCGGACCGCACCGCGGGCAGGTACACGAGGCCGATGTTCTTCTGGAGATACGGCGCGTAGGTCCCCGAGGTCACGGCCCCCACCGCCTGTTCGCCCATCAGCGCGGGATACCCGTGGCGCGCGATGCCGCGCCCCACCATCTCGAAGCCCACCAGCTTGCGCGACGCGCCGGCCTGCTTCTGCGACTCCAGCACCGGCCGGCCCGGGAAGTCCTTGCCGTCCGCCAGGGACACGATCCAGCCGAGGCCGGCCTCGATGAGCGTCGTGGTCTCGTCCATGTCGTTCCCGTAGAGGCACATCTTCGCCTCCAGCCGCAGCGTGTCGCGCGCCCCCAGGCCCGCGGGCTTGAGGCCCCTTTCGGCGCCGGCGGCCGAGATCGCCCGCCACACGTCGGCCGCCGCGTCGGGCCCGACGAAGATCTCGAACCCGTCCTCGCCCGTGTAGCCCGTGCGGGCCACGGTGGCCGGAGCGCCCGCGACCGTCCCTTCGGCGAAGTGGTAGTAGCGGACCTGCGGGAGGTCGATCGACGTCAGCCCCTGCAGGATCTCCTGCGCGCGCGGGCCCTGCAGGGCCAGCAGCGCATACGCGTCGCTGCGGTCCGCGAGCTCGCAGTCGCGCGGCTCCTGCGAGCGCAGCCAGGCCAGGTCCTTCTCCGTGTTGGACGCGTTCACGACCATCAGGTAGCTGCTCTCGCCCTTGCGGTAGAGGATGACGTCGTCGGCAGGCGCGCCGTTGGGGAGCGGCAGCGCCGTGTACTGCGCCTGGCCCACGGTGAGCTTCGCCGCGTCGTTGCACGTGACGCGCTGCAGGAAGCTCAGCGCGCCCGGCCCCTCCAGGGTGAACTCCCCCATGTGCGAGACGTCGAACAGGCCGGCCGCCTGCCGCACGGCCATGTGCTCGCTGATCAGCCCCGAGTACTCGACGGGCATGTCCCACCCGCCGAAGGCGACCATCTTCGCGGAGAGCTCACGGTGGACGGCGTTGAGTGGTGTCTTGCGCAGCGTGCCCGGCGCCGTGTCCAAGCTATCCCCCAGGGTGTTCGAGAGGAGACGCGAAAGGGACCCCAAGCTATCACACGGCCTCGCGGAGGGTCAACGCATGCAGGGTCTTGATGCTCAAGGAGTTATCGTCTACAGTCCCGCATCAGGCTCCCCTTCCAGGAGAGGTCCGTTAACGTGCCGGTGGAAACGTTCCTGACGACCTGCTGGAACTGCCTGGGCGAGTTCGACGCCCTGAACGCCGTCTGGTGCTCGGACGACCCCAAGAACCCGACCAAGCTCTGCCCGTTCTGCTTCCGCTGCTTCTGCGCCGCGAGCGAACGCTACAAGGAGGAGTTCTGGAGCCGGGCGCCCCAGCGGATGCAAGACGAGCTGGCCACGCTTCAGAAGAGCAAGGACCGGCTGGGCGACGTGCTGATCCGCATGAAGAAGATCACCACGCCGCAGCTCCTCGAGGCGCTGGTCGAGCAGAAGAACACCGGCAACCGCCTGGGCGAGATCCTGGTCGATCGCGGGCTGGTGAAGCCGGACGACGTCGCCGTCGCGCTGCGGACCCAGGGCGTGAACCCCCTCACCGACACCATGGGCCTGGCGTACGCGGCCAGCCCGGTGTGGGAGCGCAGCAACCCCGACGCCATCGTCGACTACATCCTCCACCTGGCCGCCCGCAAGGGCGCGTCCGACGTGCAGATCGAGCCCAAGGAGGACGCAGTCTCGGTCAAGTACCGCATCGACGGCTTCTTCTTCCGCGTGGACCCCATCCCCAAGCCGTTCCAGCCGGCGCTCACGCAGAAGATGATGGAGCTGTTCAAGCTGGACCCGCGCGCGGAGCGCCGGCCGCAGAAGAACCGCATCACGCTGCGCCTGGCGGACAACGACTACGACCTCGTCATCCAGACCCTCCCCACCGCCCAGGGCGTGTCGGCGACGATCAAGCTCATCAACCGCGCGACCTTCCTCAAGGACCTGACGACGCTCGGCCTGCACATCGAGGAGCGCGTGCGCCTCATGGAGGAGCTGCGCAACTCGTTCGGGCTGGTGCTGGTCACCGCGCCGGTGTTCAACGGCGCCAACACCACCGCGTACGCGGTCATGAACTTCCTGGTGCGCGGCCAGCGCGACGTCGTCTCGCTGGAGACGCCCGTGTGCTGGCCCGTGGAGGGCGTGCGGCAGGTCGAGGTGGAGGCGAGCAACGCGGGCTCGCGCATGGAGGAGACACTGCGCTCCATCGTCGCGGTGCGGCCCGAGGCCATCGTGCTCTCGCAGGTGCCGGACCGCGCCACCGCCATGCTCGTCGCGCAGCTCGCGTCCAGCGTGCTGGTGGTCGCGGAGCTGTCGTCGCAGACCGCGGCCCAGGCCATCACCGGCATGCTGCAGCTGGGCGTGCCCCCGCAGCTGCTGGCCGGCTCGCTGGCCGCCATCACCTGCCAGCGCCTGGTCCGCCAGATCTGCCGCATCTGCCGCCAGCAGGTGGAGGCGCCGGCTCCCCAGACCCTCGCGCACCACGGGATCAGCCCGGAGGAGGCGCAGACGCTCAAGTTCTACCGCGGGGCGGGCTGCCCCTCGTGCAACAAGGTGGGCTACCGCGGTCGGCGCGCGATCTTCGAGGTGATGGGCGGCTCGCCCGAGGTGCGCGCGGGCGTCGCGAACGGCATGTCGGCCGCGGAGGTCGAGTCGGTCGCCGTGGGGTCCGGCATGATCACCCTGCGCGAGCGGTGCCTCGAGCTCGTCCGCGAGGGCGCGACCACCTTCGACGAGTTCACTCGCCTGAGGCTCTAGCCCCTCCTCCCGTCCCAACTCGTTCCGGAACGAGTCGAAAACCCCGGGAAACAGCGTATTCCGGCCGACCCTCGTTCACTCGCCCGGCGCCACCGTCCTCCGGAATCGCGCCATAGAACACCTCGGACTCGTAGCCGTTGTGCGCGCGGCACCGAAGCTGGATGTTGCCGACAGTGGCTTCCCCACCCACCGCGAACGGCTTCACATGGTGGTATTCGAGGAAGCCCCGCTCGGAACAGCGGTGCCCGTCGGCTGCGACGAAGGCGCAGCGCCCACCGTCTCGGGCCCACACGGCTCGCTTGACCTCTGAAGGGATGTGACGCGAGCCGCGGGCGGTCCTCCGCGGCGTCCTGAGCGGTTTCCGGACGATCGCCAGCTTCGTGCGTGACAGCTCGTCGATCAGCGCCGTCAGCGCGCGGTCGATGATCTCGGCCGGGTCTCCGCTGGGCACCGAGTGGCGGAGGAGGTCCTGCGCCACCTTCAGCTTGTCGCGCGTCGCGGCACTGGCCGTGAAGCGGATCTCGTATCGAGCGGGGGCGAGCGGAGTCACGAGCGGCCCGCGCGGAAGGCTCGCCGGCTCGGGGGGCGCCACGAGAGGCTCCACCGGAGGACCAGCCGGCGAAACCTCCGTCGATTCAAGAGACGAAGGCGCGTGCGAGGGCGCCGCGATCGGCGCTGGTGCGACCGATGGGCGATCGGGCACCTTGCGAACCGACGACGGGGTGTCCGGCCGCGGGTGCAACCTGGCCAACAGCTCCTCGAGCTCCTGCTTGCTGCGGCGCGACGCGGCCGCGAGCAACTCCGCGTGGTTCTCGTCCGTGAGGTGTGGCGCGAGCAGGCGCACCGACGTGAGGCTCAACGTCGCATCGGCCAGCCGCGCCAGGATCACCGGAAAGCGCTTTGCGGCCCGCGCCGCCTCGATGCGATTGTACGTTGCGTACTCGGACAAGCCCAGCACCGATCGACAGTACGCGAAGAGCGAGGAGTAGCCCGCGGCCAGGTGAAGGCGGCGAGTATCGAACTCGGCCAGGTGCGCGACGAGCTGTGCGGTGGAGTGACGCTCGTCTCGCGCGCACCGGAGGAGCTGCGTGACGAGCTGCGTATCCGACAGGCCGGAAGGCATTGCGATCGTCATGCGCTTAGATAACACGACGAGATGCCCGCGAAGTTCCGAAATGTCTCGCGAGAGAGCGACGTCGTGGCGATTGCGAAGGAGTGCGAAGCGTCAGCGACGCGACTCGGCCGATCGCACGACCGCCAGCATCCGCTCGACCACTTCCTCCGGCGTGTGCGCCGTCGTGTCGATCGCGATCGCGCCCGCCGCGCGCGTGAGCGGCGAGTCCGCGCGCGTGGAGTCCGCGTGGTCCCGCTCGCGGATCTCGCGCTCGATGGCCGCCAGGTCGGCGGGCGCGCCGGCCGCGACCAGCTCGGCATGGCGGCGCAGCGCGCGCCGCGCGGGATCGGCGTCCACGTAGAACTTCACGTCCGCGTCCGGGAAGACCGCGGTCCCGATGTCGCGCCCGTCGAGCACGACGCCGCCCAGCGCGCCCATGTCCTGCTGGCGGCGCACCATCTCGCGGCGCACGGGCGGGTGCACGGAGACGCGCGACGCCGCCGCGCTCACCTCGCGCGTGCGCAGGTCGGCGCTCACGTCCTCGCCGTCGAGCAGGATCCGCCGGCCTTCGTCCTCGATGCCGATGCGGACGTCGTGCGCCAGCGCAGCCAGGCCCGCCGCGTCGTCGAGCGCGGTGCCGGTCCGCAGCGCGCGCAGGGCGAGCGCGCGGTACATCGCGCCCGTGTCCAGGAAGACGTAGCCGAGGCGCTTCGCCAGCGCGCGACCGACGGTCGACTTGCCGGCTCCGGAAGGTCCGTCGATCGCGACCACCAGGCCCCGGGGGCGCGCGCTCACCGCTGCGGGCGTCCGCGGTGGGTGCGCTTGCGGGGGCCGGAGCGGTCGGATCGACCGGATTGATCGGATCGATCGGAGCGGTCGGATCGACCGGATTGGTCGGATCGACCGGAGCGGCCGGATGGACCGGGACGCTCGCCATGGCCGGCCGCACGACGCGGGGCCTGCCCTGGGCCCTTCGAGTGGCCGGGACGACGCGCGTGCGCGGGCCGTCGTGGCCGCGCGGCGACGCGCGACCGTTCGGGAGCGCGCCGGTGGGAGCCCGGCTTGAGCAGCGCCTGCACCTCCTGCGGCGTGAGCGCGCGGAACTCGCCGGGCTCGAGCCCACGCACGCTGAGCGCCCCGATCGACACGCGGCGCAGCTTCGACACGGGATGGCCCACGGCTTCCAGCAGCCGGCGCACCTCGTGGTGCTTGCCCTCGTGCAGCGTGACCTCGACCCACGCGTTCTTGTCGGACTCGACCAGCCGCACGTGATCGGCGGCCAGGCGCTCGCCGTCCACCGTCACGCCGCGACGCAGCCGCTCGATCGTCTCCGGCTCGGGGACGTTGCGCACCTTCGCCAGGTACACGCGCGGCACCTCGTAGCGCGGATGCGACACGCGCTCCGCGAACGCGCCGTCGTTGGTCAGCAGCAGCAGGCCCTCGGTGGTGACGTCGAGCCGTCCCACCGGGAACAGTCCCGCCACCGCGGGCACCAGCCCCATCACGGTCGGACGTCCCTCGGGATCGTGCCGCGTCGTCACCACGCCCTTGGGCTTGTTGAGCATGAGGTACACGGGAGCCTGCGGCGGCCGGACGCGCACGCCGTCCACGCGCACGTCGTCGCGCTCGACGTCCGCCTTGGTGCCGACCTCGGTGACGGTGTGGCCGTTGACGGTGATGCGCCCCTCGGCCAGGACGCGCTCGGCGGCGCGTCGGGACGCGATGCCCGCGCGCGAGAGGATCTTCTGGAGGCGCTCCTCCATCTCAGTCCTCGGTGGACTCGCGGGCCGTGTCGCCGGCATCGGTCCCGTCGGCGGCGGCATCGTCACCCGCTCCCGGATCGAGCGAGAGCTGCTCGCCCTCCTCGTCGGACAGCGGGATCTCGACCGGCCGCGGCGCCTCGATCGCGCGCTTGAGGCCCTCGACGTCCACCTCCTCGCCCAGCACCTCGGCGAACTCCTCGATCTTGGGCAGCTCGCTGAGGTCCTTGAGGCCGAAGTGGAGCAGGAACTCCCTGGTGGTGCCGTAGAGCATCGGACGGCCCACCACCTCCTTGCGCCCGGTGATGCGGATGAGCCGCTTCTCGAGCAGCGTCTTCAGCACGCCGCCCGACTTCACGCCGCGCAGCTCGATCACCTCCGGCTGCGTGACCGGCTGCTTGTACGCGATGACCGCGAGCGTCTCCAGCGCCTGGATCGACAGGCGGGTCGGCCGCTGCGGGTCGAGCAGCTCGCGGACCCAGTCGTTGTATTCGGGCCGCGTCGTGATCTGCCAGCCGCTCGCCACCTCGACCAGCTGCAGCCCGCGGCCGTCCCGCGCGTAGTCCGCCTGCAGGTCGCCGAGCGCCTCCTGCCACATCTCCTTCGGCACGCCGCCCAGCACCTGTCCGATCTCACGCGGCGTGATCGGCTGCTCGGAGGCGAAGATCAGCGCCTCCAGCACCGCCCGCACCTCGGCCGGAGGCAGGACGGACGTCTCGCTGCCCTCGTCGATCGCGGCGCCCTCGTCGGTGGCGGCCGTGGCCGCGGTCTCTTCCTGGTTGTCGGTCTCTTCGTCGCTCAAGTCGTCTCTCTGGTCCCCTGTGGCGTCGTTCGCCGTAGTCTAGATCGCCGGCACCGCCGCGTCCGGCCCCAGCGGACGGAACACCCGGATGGCCCCGAACACGCCGCGCTGGTACACCTTCACGCGCCTCAGCCGGATCAGCTCCAGCAGCGCCAGGAACGTCACGATCATGTCGGCCTTCGTCTCCTGGGACGCGAACAGCTCGAGGAACTCGACCGACTCGCCCTCGCGGATGAGCTCCATGAGCTCGTCCATGCGCTGCTCGACGTTCTTGCCCGAGTCCGCGACCTCGTGCGCGAGCATCGTCTTGCGCCGCTCCAGCAGCTCCTTGAAGGCGCTCACCAGGTCGAAGAGGCCGGCCTCCAGCATCTCCTCGCCTGCCTCGTCGAACGCCGGCAGCACGGAGTCGGGCCGGGTCCAGGTGGCCGCGCGGATCTCGGCCTTCTGGTGGAGCACGCCCGCCGCCTCCTTGTAGCGCTGGAACTCGAGCAGCCGCTGCACCAGCGCCTCGCGCGGATCCTCCAGCTCCTCCTCGCCCTGCGCCTCGGTGGGATCGACCGGGACGAGCATCTTGGCCTTGATGTGGATGAGCGTCGCCGCCATCACCATGAACTCGCCGGCCACGTCCAGGTTCAGCTCGCGCATGACGTCCAGGTACTCCATGTACTGGCGCGTGATGGGAGCGATGGGGATGTCGTGGATGTCGACCTGGTTGCGGCGGATCAGGTAGAGCAGCAGGTCGAGCGGACCTTCGAACACGGGGAGCTGGATGCGCGGCGCGTCCTCCGGGAGCGTGGACTCGACGCCCTCCGGGACGGTCGCGAGCGGGGCCGGCTCCGCCGGAGCGGATGCGGGTGCGGGCAGGGACGCGTCCTCGTCCGTGTCGTGCGACCCGTCGTCGTCGGACATCATGAGCGGGTTCCGCGGCTTCAGGAGATCGGATAGCGCAGCTTCATCGCCGTCCGCACGTCTTCCATGGTGGCGGCCGCCGTCTCGCGGGCCTTGCGGCTGCCCGCGCGCAGGATGTCCCACACGGTGTCGGGCCTCGAGGCGAACTGCGGGCGGCGCTCGTAGATGGCGGCCATGCGCTCGACCACGTGGTCGGCCAGGCGCGACTTGCACTCGATGCAGCCGATGCCGGCGGTGCGGCAGCCCTGCGCGGCCCACGCCTGCGTCTCGGGCGTCGAGAACGCCTTGTGCAGGTCGAACACGGGACAGACGTCGGGGTTGCCGGGATCGGTGCGGCGCACGCGCGCGGGGTCGGTCACCATCGGCTTGAGCTTCTGGCGCACGACCTCCGGCGGATCCTTCAAGAGGATGGCGTTGCCGTACGACTTCGACATCTTGCGCCCGTCCGTGCCCGGCGTGCGCGGCGTCGCGGTCAGCAGCGTCTGCGGCTCCGGGAACACCTCGCCGTAGAAGTTGTTGAAGCGGCGCACCACCTCGCGCGTCAGCTCGATGTGCGGGGCCTGGTCCTCCCCCACCGGCACCGCGTTCGCCTTGTAGATCATGATGTCGGCGCTCTGCAGGAGCGGGTAGCCCAGGAAGCCGTAGGTCGACAGGTCGCGCTCCTGCAGCTGGCTCTGCTGGTCCTTGTAGCTCGGGACCCTCTCCAGCCACGGCACCGGGGTCACCATCGAGAGCAGCAGGTGCAGCTCGGCGTGCTCCGGCACCAGGCTCTGCACGAAGAGCGCGGCGCGGTCGGGGTCGAGCCCCGCCGCCAGCCAGTCGACCGCGACCTCGAGCACGTTCTCGGCGATGGGGCCGGGGTTCGCGTAGTCGGTGGTGAGCGCGTGCCAGTCCACGATGGCCCAGAAGCAGTCGTAGGTGTCCTGCAGGCGGACCCAGTTGTCGAGCGCACCGGTCAGGTGGCCGAGGTGCAGGGCGCCGGTCGGGCGCATGCCGGAGAGGATGCGGGGCTTGCTCAAGCTCTTTCAGGACCGCGAGGCGTCAGAACGCGACGCCTCGGCTTCCGAGAAGTCCGCGATGGTAGCAACGCGAAGCGGCCCCCGCAACCGCACCTTCGCCCCGTTGACTCCGCTGCGGGCACCTTCTAGACTTGATGGCTCGTTCGTCCCCCACCCCGTGCCGGAGTGGTGGAATTGGCAGACACGCACGTTTGAGGGGCGTGTGGAGAAATCCATGCGGGTTCGAGTCCCGCCTCCGGCACCAATCCTGAAGTCGCTCGCGTTCCTCCGACCGGCGAGCCCAACTCGTTCCGGAACGAGTCGAAAACTCCTGGAAACAGCGCATCAAGCTTCGTCACGCTCCTCGAGCGCGCCCAGCGCGAGCAGCGTGATCGGCGCGCCGAGCCACAGGGCCGAGGTCCCCCAGAGCCACAGGCCGACCATGACGACGATGGAGGCGGCGATCCATCCTCCGATCCGCTGGGCGGACAAGAAGAACGACAGCGCGAGCGCGATGGGCCCGACGTAGAGCGCAAGGCCGTGCGCCGTCAGCGAGGACTCGAGGCCTCGGTAGGCCAGCAGCCCGCCCAGGCCGAGTGTCGGATGACCCGCGACACTGGGGAGCCGGCCGCGGGCAGCGGCCATCCAGCCCGCCAGGATGAGGAGAAGGACCGTCACGAGGAGCGAAGCGAACAGCCGCCGCACGAAGCGACGATCGCTCGTGCGGGTGTGCGCCACCGCAATCGC
Organism: Vicinamibacteria bacterium; assembly: GCA_025923995.1. Lineage (GTDB taxonomy): Bacteria > Acidobacteriota > Vicinamibacteria > Fen-336 > Fen-336 > JAICEW01. Next base: position 11,737 of record JAICEW010000174.1, read on the forward strand.
GGAAGGAAGCGCGTGGATCGACATCGTGCCGCTGGTCGCCGCCGCGCTGACGACGCCGGCCGGGACGACGAACCCGCGCGAGGCGAGGGCCACCGCGACAAGGGTGCCGCCCAGGACCAGCCCATCGGGAGCCCCTAGAGCGACCCCCACCGCGAGGGCGGGTGTCAGCAGGATCGCCGCAGCGGCCAAGGCCCGATCGTTCCTCCAACGCAGCGCCGCCAGACTGCCAGCCAGGAGCAGACCGACCAGGATCAGCGGCCGCGGGTCGCGCAGGCCGACGGCCGCCAGCGCGCGGCCGAGCAACGTCGTGCCCGGAGCCGGCGGCTGCGACGGGATCAGCGCCGCCGGCGGCTCCTGGCGGAAGCTGCTGCTCCAGGCCTCGCGGACGCGCGGCGGGTTCGCCGCGTCGATCACAGGTGCGGCCCCGGCATACGCAACGTCGGCGAGGAACGGATCCTGGCCGCGCACCGGCCCCCCCGTGGCGCTGCCCACCCTGACGAACAGCGCGGTCGGCAGGATCACGGCGCAGACGAAGCCCGCCCCGACGAGCGCGACCTGCACGCGCGCACGCTCGCGCATCACCACCGTCGCGAGCCACAGCACGGCGACGCCGGCGGCCAAGGCGCTCACCAGCGCGCCCAGCGGGTCCACCGTGAGATGCGGCCCCCCGCGCGGCCCGAGCGCGCCCAGGAACCCGGACGCGCCGTGCGCGACCGCCTGCTCCCACGTGGTGCGCAGCACTTCGTTCTGCGCGTACTCGACCGCGACGGCCAGGAGCGACAGCGGACCGACCGCGAGCAGCGCGTCCCGGCCGCGCGCGAGGCAGCCGACGGGCAGGAGGATGGCGGCCAGCACCAGGTAGTTCGGGTGGACGACGCGCGAGAAGTAGAGGGACGCGACCAGGGCAACGCTGCCCAGGACGAGCGCGAGCGCGGCGGAGCGCTCGCGCATCTGGCGGCTCAGCATCAGCACGCCGAGCGGCACGAGCAGCAGGTAGAACCCCGCGAAGGACACGTGGTCCTTGAGCGACCCGACCGCGCCCGCATAGATGAGGAGGTTCGCGAACCCGAAGCCGGGCGTGCCGCCCAGCGGATACGCGTCGCCGCCCGCCAGCCCGACGTTGTACGCGACGATGTCGCCCCAGAAGGCGCGCGGGTCGAGGGAGAGGACGGGCACGACGACGGCCACGAACACCGCGGCGCAGGCCAGGAGCGGCCGCCCGGCGCGTGCAAGCGTCTCCCGGCGCGCGAGGTCGCGCAGGCTCGACGCGCCCATCAGGTGGACCAGCAGGAACGGAGCGTAGGGCCACGCCAGCTGCTTCGTGGCACACGCCAGCCCCAGCAGCGCGCCAGACCACACCGGCCGCGAACGGTCGGCGGCCAACGCGGAGGCGAGGAGCAGGCCGGCGACGATCACGTCGTTGGCCCCGAAGACCTGGTGCCACCAGACGAGCGGGTTGACCAGCACGACCGCGGCGGCCACCAGGCCTCGCGCACCGCCGCGGACGAAGAGGAGCGCGATCGCCGCTGTCGCGCCGAACGCCGCCAGCGTCACGAAGCGCGTGTCGAATGCGCCGAGGACCGCGCGGCAGGCCCCGTACGCCGGGAGCATGAGCAGGTGCGTGCCGGGCAGGTACGCGTGGTGGCGCAGGATCGGGTTGCCGCCGTACTCGCGCCAGAACGCGGACAC
>JAICEW010000175.1 GCA_025923995.1 Vicinamibacteria bacterium
GCAACAGCGCGCACCGGCGGTTCGCGGCCGTGTTATTCAGTGGGGCATCGGCGCGCCCGTGCGCTCGCCGATGCCCGACCGCTGACGAATCGTGGAAAAGCCAGCCGTGGCGGCGAGCGAGACGGGGGCTCGTACCGAGCCTGCGGGGCGACTCCTGTTCGCCGCCGGCTTCTCGGCGCTGCTGTTCGGAGCGCAGCTGGTGGTGCCGCTGCTCTTCCCGCTCTGCGCGATCGCGCCGTTCCCGCTGATCGTCCAGCGTCTCAGAGGGACCGCGGCGAGCGCGGCCGTGGCGGCGCTGGCGGCGACGGCCCTGCTCGCGCTCACCTCCCCCGCCCGCGCGATCCAATACCTCCTGATGTTCGCGTTGCCGGGCCTCGTGCTCGGGGAGGCCATGGCCAGGGGGCGCGGGCTGCGGCGGGCGACCGGCTGGGCCGTCCTCGTGGTCGGCCTGCAGATCGGCCTGCTCCTGCTCTTCGCGCACGAGGCGGTCGCGAAGATCCTGCTCTCGGGCTTCGACGACATGAAGTCGGCCCAGTGGGTGGAGGGCCTGCGCAATGCGGGGGTGCCGCCGGCCTCGGTGGATGCCTGGGTCGAGCAGGTCGACCAGACCTACCAGATCATGAAGGTGCTCTACCCCTCGGTCTTCCTGATCCTGGGTGCGGGCATGGTGCTGGCCAACGCCTGGCTGCTGCGGACGTACCTGGCGCGGCGCGACCCCGGCTGGCTGGAAGGCGGCGAGTTCGAGGGGCTGCGCTGGCCGCTGGGGCTGGCCGTGGCCTTCGTGGCCGCGGGTGCTTCGGTGACGTCGCCGCCGCTGCAGCCGGCCGCGTACAACGCCCTGCTGGTGCTGGCCTTCCTGTTCGCCCTGCAGGGCCTGGCGGTGGTCGTGTACTACGTCCACCGGCTGGCGGCGCCGCCGTTCCTGCGCCTGGTGGTGCTGGCGCTCGTGATCCTGAACCCGTGGGCGTCGCAGATCCTGGCGCTGGCGGGGCTGTTCGACATCTTCATCGACTTCCGGAAGTGGGCCGACCCTCCGGCGGAAGAGGGCTAGGCTCACGTGACGACGCACGCAAGTTTGAGGAGGCATACGCCGTGGAAGTGATCCTGAGGGCGGACGTGGACAAGCTGGGCCGTCGGGGCGACGTGGTGAAGGTGGCCGAGGGCTACGGGCGCAACTTCCTGTTGCCGCGCGGCCTGGCGCTCGCGGTCACCGAGGCCAACAAGGCCATGATCGCGAAGGAGCGCAAGGCGCACGAGGCCAGGCTGGCCAAGGAGAAGGTCGAGTTCCAGGGCCTGGCCGACCGCATCGGCACGCTGCGCTTCGTGGCGCCGCGCAAGGTGGGCGAGAACGACGTGCTCTACGGCTCGGTGACCTCGGGCGACATCGCCGAGTTCCTCAAGGGCAAGGGCATCGAGATCGACAAGCGCAAGGTGCAGCTGGACGAGGCCATCAAGCACCTGGGCGACCACGAGGTGAAGATCAAGCTCCACCCCGAGGTCGTGGCGACGCTCAAGGTCATGGTGTCGAAAGAGGGTTAGGGGTCTTCAGTCCATTCACGCGCGGCCGGTCCTTCGGGTCGCCCGCGCGTGCCGGACGCCCGCCCTAGCGTCTGGTCGTGGGCAGGCCGAACGCGCTCACGACGCTGTCGTCCCCCTCGTACGAGCCGATGTAGACCACACCTCCCGCCACGGTGGGGGAGGCGTTCACCCACTCGCCGTCGCCGGACTGGTCCCCGTCGCCCACGAACGCGGAGAACAGCGGCTGGCCGGTGCCGGCGTGCACCGCGTAGAGCTTGCCGTCCCCCTGCCCGGACGCGGCGTAGACGACCCCGTTCGCCACGGTCGGTCCGCCGAAGATCCCGCCGCTGGGCGCCAGGGGCTGCGACCACGCCTGCTGCCCGGTGGCCGCGTTCAGCGCGTAGAGTCGGCCGTCGTTGGCCCCCACGTACACGACCCCGTTCGCGAACGCGGGAGACGTGTGGCACCAGTCGCCCACCGGCGTCGACCAGACCTGCGCTCCGGTGGCCCCGTCGAACGCGAAGACCCGCTCGTCGTCGCGCGAGCACACGAACACGCGATCCTTGCCCGCGGCGGGAGAGGACCACTGCGGTCCCGCCATCGGCGCCAGCCAGAGCTGGGCTCCGTTGCCGGGGTCGAGGGCCAGCAGCCCGCGGTTGTGCACGGTGACGTAGAGCCGGCCATCCGCGACCGCCGGCGACGCGTACATCCCCGAGCCGGCGTTCGCGGTCCAGCGCGTCTCCCCGGTCTGGGCGTCGAGAGCGATGACCGAGTGGTCGTTGAAAGCGAGGTACATCGAGCCCTCGGTGACCACCGGCGACGCGATGATGATGCTCAGGGTGGGCGACGCGGTCCACAACGTCGCGCCGGTGGCGGCATCCAGGGCGTACAGGACGGCCCACGGCCGATTGGCGGCGAAGTACACGACGCCGTCGGCGACGGCGGGCGAGGTCCAGACCGTGTCGCCGGCCAGCGCGTCCGGCGGGCGCGACCAGAGGATGGCGCCCGTCGCCGCGTCGAGCGCGAAGATGCGTCCTCCCAGCGTGCCCACGTACACCCGTCCGTCCGCGACGGCCGCCGACGTGAAGATGGTCTCGCCGATGGGCGTCGCCCACTTGCGCACCAGGCCGCCGACGTTGGACGGCGACAGGATGGTCTCGCTGGGGTTCCAGCCCAGGTGGCGCGTGCCGAAGCGGAACTGGGCCCAGTCGGACGCCTCCTGCGCCGCCGCCGGGATCGTCGCCGTCACGAACACGAGGAGCAGGAGCGCACGGCATGCGGCGGCCCGGCGGGCCAGCGGCGTGTCGGTGCCTGAGGTCATGGCTACCTCCGCGAATGTCGGGTTGCCTCCGAGACGAAGCAACCTGCGTGCCGCGCGCCCGCGCCTCGCGCGGCGCGCATTCGAGAGCGGGCATTGCAGCAACTTCCTTTCGGCCGCGGAAAGCGCTTACGGACCGGGGAGGATTCGGGGACCCACCCCAGGCGCCCCTCGAAGTAAACTAGGCGCCCTTCCGGAGGGCCCTACGGCAACCGAGACGATCCTCAAGGACAAGTCGCTTCCGCAGAACCCGGAGGCGGAGCGCACCGTGCTGGGCGCGGTCCTGGTGGACAACGCCGCCTTCAACTCGGCGGCCGAGCTGCTGACCCGCGACGACTTCCATCGCGAGGCCCACCGGCGCATCTTCGACGCCATGGCCGCCCTGGCCGAGCGCAGCCAGCCCATCGACCTGGTCACGCTCAAGGACGAGCTGGCGCGCGGATCCGCGCTGGAGGCGGTGGGAGGGGCCGCCTACCTGGCGGGCCTGCTGGACGGGCTCCCGCGCATCACGAACGTCGAGCACTGGTCGCGCATCATCAAGGAGAAGGCGGTCCTCCGGAACCTGATCCACGCCGGCAACCGCATCGTCCATTCCGCCTACGAGGCGGAGGACGAGGCCGCGGTGCTGCTGGACCGGGCGGAGAAGGCGATCTTCGACATCGCGGAGCGGCGCATCCGGCAGGGCTTCGTCGAGATCCGCGAGATCGTCAAGGAGAGCTTCCGCACCATCGACCAGCTCTCGCAGAGCCGCGAGCTGGTCACCGGCATCCCCACCGGCTTCGTCGACCTGGACGAGATGACCTCGGGCCTGCAGAAGGGCGACCTCATCATCGTGGCGGCGCGCCCCGCGATGGGCAAGACCTCCTTCTGCCTGAACGTGGCGCAGCACGCGTCGCACAAGGCCGGGGAGACCGTCGGCGTGTTCTCGCTCGAGATGTCGAAGGAGCAGCTGGTGCTGCGCATGCTCTGCGCCGACGCGCGCGTGGACTCGCACCGTCTGCGGACAGGCAACCTGCAGGAGAAGGACTGGTCGCGCCTGGCCCGCGCCTACGCGGACCTGTCGGCCTCGCGCATCTTCATCGACGACTCCGCGACCCTGACGCCGCTGGAGATGCGCGCGAAGTGCCGCCGCCTCAAGGCCGAGCACGGCCTCGGCCTCGTCATCGTGGACTACCTGCAGCTCGTCTCGGGCGGCGGGCGCACCGAGAACCGCCAGCAGGAGATCTCGTCGATCAGCCGTTCGCTCAAGGGGCTGGCCAAGGAGCTGTCCTGCCCCGTGATCGCGCTCTCGCAGCTCTCGCGCGCCCCGGAGGCTCGCACCGACAAGCGGCCGCAGCTGTCCGACCTCCGCGAGTCGGGCGCCATCGAGCAGGACGCGGACATCGTGATGTTCATCTACCGCGAAGAGGAGCACAAGCCGACCGACGAGAACCGCGGCATCGCGGAGATCATCGTGGGCAAGCAGCGCAACGGCCCCACCGGCAGCCGCAAGCTCGCCTTCATCAAGGAATTCACGCGCTTCGAGAACCTGGAGTGGAAGAGCTCCTAGCGGCCCTCCGTCCCGCCCGCGCCCGCATCGACCTCGACCGGCTGGCTGCCAACTACGCCGCGGTGGCCGCGCACGCGCGCCTCCCGCTGATGCCGGTGGTCAAGGCGGACGCCTACGGCCACGGCGCGGTCCCGGTCGCGCGCGCGCTGGTGCGCGCAGGGGCCACGATGCTCGCGGTCGCGTACCCGGAGGAAGGCGCCGAGCTGCGCTCGGCCGGCGTGTCGGTGCCCGTGATCGTGCTGGCGGGATTCGCGGAGGGCCAGGTGGGCCTGCTCGTGCGGCAGCGGCTGACGCCGATCGTGTCCACCCCGGCCCAGCTGGCGGCCCTGCTGGCGTCGGCGGAGCGGCCTGCCGCCGCGCACGTGAAGGTCGACACGGGCATGTCCCGTCTCGGCTTCGGGCGGGACGCCTTCGTGGACGCCGCGCTGCGCCTGTCCGCCCATGGCATCGACGTGGAGGGCGCGATGACGCACCTGTCCTCCGCCGACGAGTCCCCCGAGACGACCGCGATCCAGCTCGACCGCTTCGACGACGCGTTGGAGGCCGTTCGCCAGCGCGGCCTGCAGCCGCGCCTCGTGCACGCCGCCAGCAGCGCCGGGCTTCCGGCGGGGCGAGGTCCGCACACCGTCGCGCGGCCGGGTCTGCTCCTCTACGGGCTGCGCACGCGTCCGCTGGGTCCCGACGTGGACGTGCGGCCGGTCATGACGGTCTCGGCCGAAGTGAGCCTCGTCAAGGAGGTCCCGGAGGGCACCGCGGTCTCGTACGGCGGCCGGTTCGTCGCCCGCCGGCCCTCCCGCATCGCCACCGTGCCGCTCGGCTACGCCGACGGCGTTCCGCGGACGCGCGCGATGAGGGAGGACGGCGCGTTCGCCATCCGCGGCCGGCGTTCGCCGGTGGCCGGCACGGTCTGTATGGACCTCACCATGCTCGACGTCACGGATGATGGGACCGTGCGCGAGGGAGACGAGGCGGTCCTGCTCGGAGACGACCCCACGGCCTGGGACGTGGCCGAGTGGGCCGGCACCAACGCCTGGCAGGTCCTGACCGGCATCGGCCCTCGCGTCCCGCGCGTCTACGTCGAGGGGGGCCGGATGGTGGAAGCGAGATCGCGCTACGGCGGGGGGGCATGAGCAAGACGCGGACGGTCTTCGCGTGCCAGGCGTGCGGGTTCGAGAGCTCCAAGTGGCTCGGGCGGTGCCCGGACTGCGGCGAGTGGAACAGCTTCGTCGAGGAGCACGCCCCGGCACCGGCGCCCGCGGGCAAGGGACGACCCGACGTCGCGATGGGCAACGCCAGCCAGCCGCGCCCGTACGAGGACGTCGACGTGGCGGAGGCCGCTCGCGTGCCCTCCGGCATCGGCGAGTTCGACCGCGTCCTGGGCGGCGGGATCGTGCCCGGCTCGATGGTGCTGATCGGCGGCGAGCCCGGCATCGGCAAGAGCACGCTGCTGCTCCAGGTCGCGCACCTGCTGGGGCGCACCCACGGCGCGGTGCTGTACGTCTCGGGCGAGGAGTCGGAGCGGCAGGTCAAGCTGCGCGGCGAGCGGCTGGGCGTGGCCGGGGGCGGGCTGTTCCTGGCCACCGAGACCTCGCTGGAGCGCATCCTCGAGCACGTGGACGCCGTGCGTCCCGCCGCGCTGGTGGTGGACTCGGTGCAGACCATGTACTCCCCCAAGTTCGCGTCCGCGCCTGGCAGCATCAGCCAGGTGCGCGAGGTGGCGACGCAGCTGCTGTTCCTGGCCAAGGGGCGAGGCATCACGACGTTCCTCATCGGCCACGTCACCAAGGACGGGAGCCTGGCGGGCCCCAAGTCCCTCGAGCACATCGTGGACACGGTCCTCTACTTCGAGGGCGAGAAGCGCCAGCACCACCGCATCGTCCGCGCGGTGAAGAACCGCTTCGGCGCGGTGTCCGAGCTGGGCGTGTTCGAGATGACCGAAAAGGGCCTGGTGCCCGTGCCCAACCCGTCGGCGCTGTTCCTGGCCGAGCGCCCCGTCGGCTCGCCCGGCTCCGCGGTGGTGGCGACGCTCGAGGGCACACGCCCGATGCTGGTCGAGGTGCAGGCGCTGGTGTCGCCCACGTCCTTCGGCACGCCGCGACGGATGGCGCTGGGCGTCGACGCCAACCGCACGAACCTGCTGCTCGCGGTCCTGGAGAAGCGGGTCGGCCTGGAGCTCATGTCCGACGACGTGTTCGTGAGCGTGGCCGGCGGGCTGGAGGTGAACGAGCCCGCGGCCGACCTGGGCGTGGCCGCGGCGGTGGCGTCGTCGTTCCGCAACCGCGCGCTGCCTGCGCACACCACCGTCTTCGGCGAGGTGGGCCTGGCGGGCGAGGTGCGGGCCATCGGGCAGCCGGCGCTGCGGGCCCGCGAGGCCGCGGTCATGGGCTTCAAGCGCTGCCTGCTGCCCACGCGCAACCTGCCGCTCGACGTGCCGGGCCTGGAGCTGATCGGCGTCTCGAGCCTGGAAGGCGCGCTCGAGCGGTTGTTCGACGAGGGGTGACCCACCCGCGCCAGCGGAGCCGACTTTCGCGTTCCCGGGGCGACAGTTTATGATCGCCCCCTGAGGCCGGGCATTCATTCTTGATCCGTCGGGCAAGGGCATCTTCCCCCGGCCGGGATCCCATCGAGGTTCCGGTTATGTGGCTCATCCTCTTCAGGGCCTTCGTCGTGGTCCTGCTCGCTCACGCCGGATACGTGTACAGCCCGTTCCCCAAGGAGCCCGCCCTCGGCCTGCTGCTGGGCCTCGGCACCGCCATCGGGCTCATCGCGCTCGAGCACAAGATGCGCAACGTCTCGGGCCCGCACCTGGTGGGCGCACTGGTCGGAGGGGTCACCGGCCTCTTCGCCGCGCGGCTGGCCTGGGGAGCGCTGGCGGGCCTCGACATCGTGGGCGGCGACTTCGTGCACGTCCTGATGGTGGTCTTCCTGGCCTACGTGGGCATCGTGATCGGCCTCACGAAGGGCGAGTGGTTCGAGCCGGCCCGAATCATCGGCGCCTTCCGCGACTCGACGCGGCTGCACCAGTACAAGGTGCTCGACACGTCGGTGATCATCGACGGGCGCATCGCGGACATCTGCGAGACCGGGTTCCTGGAGGGCACGCTGGTCGTCCCCCAGTTCGTGCTGCGCGAGCTGCAGCAGGTGGCCGACTCCTCCGACTCGCTCAAGCGCAACCGCGGCCGCCGGGGCCTGGACATCCTGCAGAAGATCCAGAAGATGGCCCACGTGCAGGTGCAGATCGTGGAGACGGACTTCCCCGAGGTGCGCGAGGTGGACCTGAAGCTCATCGAGCTGGCGCGCCGGATGACGGGCAAGATCGTGACCAACGACTTCAACCTGAACAAGGTCGCGCAGCTGCGCGGCGTGCCGGTCCTCAACATCAACGAGCTGGCCAACTCGCTCAAGCCGGTCGTGCTGCCCGGCGAGGTGATGCGGGTCTTCATCATCAAGGAGGGGAAGGAGGCCGGGCAGGGGGTCGGCTACCTCGACGACGGGACGATGGTGGTCGTGGACCAGGCCAAGCGCGCGCTGGGCAAGACCATCGAGGTCTCGGTGACCAGCGTCTTGCAGACGACGGCGGGCAAGATGATCTTCTGCCGCTGGCTGGAGTCCCCGGCCGGAGACGACGCCGGGCGGCGCACGGCGCGCAACGGGCGCGACGTGCGCCCGGCCGACCGGCGCGAGCCCGAGCGGCGCGACGAGCGCTGGAGCGATCCCACCACCGCCGGCACGCAGCCGATCAGCGTGAGCGCCGTGACCGCGGAGAAGCACCCGGCGGAGTCGCCCGTCGAGGCGCCGCCCGCCGCCGCCAAGGTCGAGCCGCTCTGAGGTTCGCGCTGGCCTTGCCCGTCGTGGTCGCGGCCACCCTCACCTTCGGGCCCCTCGCGGTGATCTTCGGCCTCTTCGGCCAGCCGGCGCTGGCGCGGGCGATGGGGCGCCTGTGGGGACGGACGCTGCTCTGGTCCTGGGGTGTGGAGGTGACGGTCCGCGGCAGCGCCCCGTCCGGCCCGGCGGTCTACGCGGCCAACCACGCGAGCGCGCTCGACATCCCGCTCGTCTTCGCGTACCTGCCGGCCGACTTCCGGGTGCTGCACAAGCGCTCGCTGTACCTGGTCCCTGTCATCGGCTGGTACCTCTACCTGGGGGGCCACATCGGCGTCGACCGCAGCAACCCGTTCCGCGCGCGGCGCAGCCTGTCGCGCGCGGTGGCCCGCATCCGCGGCGGCACCAGCGTGCTCGTCTTCCCGGAAGGCACGCGCAACCGCGAGTCCGCGGGCGTGGCCGCGTTCAAGCGCGGCAGCTTCGTGCTGGCCCTGGAGGCGGGCGTGCCGGTCGTGCCCGTCTCGCTGCGTGGCGTGAAGAGGATCGCTCCCCGCGGGCTGCTGCGGCTGCGCCCCGGGCCGGTGCACGTCACGCTGCACGAGGCGGTCGCGACCGACGGCATGCCCGTGGAGGAGGCGGCGACCCTGGCCGAGCGGGTGCGGGCGGTCGTGGCCACGGGCTGCCAGGAGGACGCCGCATGAGGGTCGCCGCCGCCTGCCTGGTCGTGCTCGCGGCCGGCCCGGCGCTCGCGCGCGACCCGTCGCCGCAGGCGCTCAAGCGCGGCATCGACCGCATCCTCGACCGCGAGGCGTTCGCGCCCGCGTTCTGGGGCGTCGAGGTGCGCGACCTGCGGTCGGGGCGCGTGCTCTACGAACGCAACGCCCGCAAGAACTTCAAGCCGGCGTCGACCCTGAAGCTCGTCACCACCGCTGCGGTCCTGGACGCGATCGGCCCCGACGAGAGGCTGCGCACCACCGTGGAGACAGCCGGCCGCCTCGACTCGTTCGGGCGCGTGCTGGGCGACGTCTACCTCGTCGGGCGCGGCGATCCCAACCTCTCGGGCCGCTTCGCCGACGGACGCCGGACCGCCGCGTTCGAGGAGCTCGCGGGCGCGCTGTGGTCGGCCGGCGTGCGCCGGATCGAGGGTCGCCTGGTCGGCCACGAGGGGCTGTTCACCGGCGACCGGCGCGGCGAGGACTGGTCGTGGGGGGACCTCGTCTGGTGGTACGGCGCCGAGGTCTCGGCGCTCGCCTTCAACGACAACTGCGCGGACCTCACGGTCACGGCGGGCGAGCGCGCCGGCGACCCCGTGCGGGTCGAGCGCGAGCCGGCCTCGTCCTACTACCGCGTGGTCTCGACCGCGACGACGTCGGCGGCGGGCACCCCGCCCGCGCTGGTGCTGGCCCGCGCTCCCGGCTCGAGCGAGGTGCGGCTGAGCGGTACCTACCCGATCGGGACGGAGCCCTGGGACGGGTCCGCCGCGCTCGAGGATCCCGCGCGGTACGCCACGACGGTCTTCGCCGAGGTCCTGGCGGCGCGCGGCATCGTGGTGGCGGGGCCGGTCGAGACGTCGTCGCAGCCGTTGCCCGCCGGCGTCCGCGCGCTGGCCGCGCACGAGAGCCCGCCGCTGCTGGAGATGCTGAAGGCGGTGAACAAGATGAGCCAGAACCTCCACGCGGAGATGATGCTGCGCCTGCTGGGCGCGCGCCGCCGCGGCACGGGGAGCGCGGAAGCGGGTCGCGAGGCGGTGACCGAGTTCCTGCGCCGGGTGGGCGTCCAGGCCTCCGCGTGGGCCATGCAGGACGGGTCGGGCCTCTCGCGCTCCGACCTGCTGACCCCGCACGAGCTGGCCAGCCTGCTGGCGGCCATGGACCGCCATCCGCGCGCCGCCGCCTTCCGCGAGACGCTGCCGATCGCCGGCAAGGACGGCACGCTCAAGAACCGCATGAAGGGCGGCGCGGCCGACGGACGCGTCGTGGCCAAGACGGGCACGCTGCGGCAGGTGAACGCGCTGGCGGGATACGTGACGACGCGGAGCGGGTCGCGGCTCGCGTTCGTCGCGGTCGCGAACCACCACACGGCGCCCGGGTCCGCCGCGACGGGCGCCATCGACGAGATCGGCGCGCTGCTGGCGGGGTTCTGAGCCATGGGCCTCGACCTCTCGATCGGCGACGACCTGCGCGGCCGGGTCCGCGTCGCCTGGTCCCTGATCGACGGCGTGGCCGTGCGCGCGGAGTCCGCGGAGCTCGTGGCCGAGATCGAGGAGCACGCGCGCGACGTGCGCTCGCGCTTCGGCGGCGGCCCCAGCGGGGACGTGCCCGGAGCGGCGGACGCGCGCGACCTCTACAAGGCGGTCGGGCTCGATCCCACCAAGACGCGCCCCTCGAACGAGGCGCTGCTCCGCCGCGTGCTGAAGGGCGAGGCGCTGTACCGGGTCAACACGCTGGTGGACGCGCTCAACCTGGCCTCCCTGCGGCACCAGCTCCCGTTCGGGCTCTACGACGCGGACCGGCTGCGCCCGCCGGTCGTGCTCCGCCGCGGCCGGGACGGCGAGGGCTACGAAGGCATCCGCAAGGCGCGGGTGAACGTGGACGGCCGGCCCGTGCTGGTCGACCAGGAAGGGCCGTTCGGCAACCCGACCTCCGACTCCGCCCGCGCGATGATCACGCTGGACACGCGCCGGGCGCTCGTCGTCGCCTACGCGCCGGCGGGCTGCGCGACGCCGCGGCTGCAGCGCGTGATCGAGGAGACGGAGTCGCTGCTGGTCCGCCACTGCGGCGGGCAGGCCGTCGAGCGCGCGCTCGTGCCGGCCTGACTTCGGCCGCAAGCTTCGGGTGGCGCCGCATCGCGTTCCGCGCGATCTTCGGACGGTGACGATCGACGAGCGGATCGGAGCGCTGCCCTGGGCCGGGATCGAGCAGTCGCTCTGGGAGCGCGGCTACTCCTGGACGCGCGGCTTCCTCGACAGCGACGAGTGCGCTGCCGTCGCCGCACTCTACGAGGACGCCTCCGCCTTCCGCAGCCGCGTCGAGATGGCGCGCCACCGGTTCGGCGAGGGCGAGTACAAGTACTTCGCGGCGCCCCTGCCGCCGCTGGTCGCGGACCTGCGCCGCGCGCTGTACCCGCCGCTCGCGCAGGTCGCGAACCGATGGGCGGAGGCGCTGGGATCGTCCGAGCGCTTCCCGGAGCGGCACGACGCGCTGCTCGAGCGGTGCGCGCACGCCGGCCAGGCGCGGCCGACGCCGCTCGTGCTCCGGTATCGCGAGGGCGGCTACAACTGCCTGCACCAGGACGTGTACGGCGACGTCACGTTCCCACTGCAGGCGCTGCTGCCGCTGAGCCGGCCGGGCCGAGACTTCACGGGCGGCGAGTTCCTGCTGGTCGAGCAGCGACCGCGCGCGCAGTCGGCGGCCGAGGTGCTGACGCCGGAGCAGGGCGACCTCGTGCTGTTCACGACGCGCACGCGGCCGGCGCGCGGCGCGCGCGGCTTCCATCGCGTGAACGTGCGCCACGGGCTGAGCCGCGTCCGCAGCGGCCAGCGGTACGCGCTGGGCGTCATCTTCCACGACTCGAAATAGGACCCCGAGCGACGCTTCGCCGTGGGAGACTGGGCCCCGAATGGAGCTCACGGTCCCGCGCGCGGAAGACCGCATCCTGGACGGCCTGTCCGAGGCGCAGCGCGAGGCGGTGCGGCACGGGGACGGGCCGCTCCTGATCATCGCGGGAGCGGGGACCGGCAAGACCACCGTCCTCACGCGCCGCATCGCGCACCTGATCGCCAGCAAGCGCGCGCGTCCCGAGGAGATCCTGGCGCTCACCTTCACCGAGAAGGCGGCGGCCGAGATGTCCGAGCGGGTGGACCAGCTCATCCCGTACGGCTACGCGGAGACCTGGATCGGCACGTTCCACGCGTTCGGCGACCGCGTCCTGCGCGAGGGGGCGCTCGAGTCGGGGCTCAACCCGGACTTCCAGGTCCTGGCCCGGCCGGAGCAGATCATCTTCCTGCGCGAGCGGCTGTTCCAGCTCCCGCTCCAGCGCTTCCGTCCGCTGGGCGACCCCACGCGCCACCTGGCGGCGCTGCTGGACCTGGTGAGCCGCGCCAAGGACGAGGACGTCTCGCCGGAGGCATACGGCGCGTGGGCCGATGCGCGCCTCGCGATCGCGGCCTCGCCCGACGAGCGCGACCACGCGGAGAGGCACGTCGAGGTGGCGGCGTTCTACGCGACCTACCAGCGGCTGCTGGCGGAGGCCGGCCTGGCCGACTTCGGGGACCAGATCCACCAGGCGCTCACGCTGCTGCGGCAGCGGCCGGCGGCGCTGGCGCGCCTGCGCGAGCGCTACCGGTACATGCTGGTCGACGAGTTCCAGGACACGAACCACGCGCAGCTGGAGCTGGTGCGCCTGCTGGCGGGGGAGGGGCCTGGCCCCAACATCACGGTCGTCGGGGACGACGACCAGGCCATCTACCGCTGGCGCGGGGCCGCGTCCGCCAACCTGCTCGCGTTCCGCCGGCTCTACTCCGGCGCGCGCGAGGTGGTCCTCAACGAGAACCACCGCTCGACGCAGCCGATCCTGGATGCGGCTGCGCGTCTCGTCTCGTACAACAACCCGCACCGCCTGGAGGCGATCGCGGGCATCGACAAGCGGCTGCGCTCGCAGCGGGCGGAAGGCCCTCCGGTCACGCACCTGCGATTCGACACCGTGTCCGCGGAGGCGGACGGCGTCGCGGGCCTGGTGGCCGAGCGGCTGCGCCAGGGCTACCGCCCCCGCGACGTGGCGCTGCTGGTCCGCAGCAACAGCGACGCCGATCCGTTCCTGCGCGCGCTCAACATGCGGGGCATCGCGCACCGCTTCAGCGGCAGCCGGGGGCTGTACGCGCGCGAGGAGGTGCGGCTGCTGATCGCGTTCCTGCGCACGCTGGCCAACCCGGGGGACTCGGTGTCGTGCTTCTACCTCGCCGCCTCCGAGCTGTACGCGCTGCCGCCGCAGGAGCTGCTCCGGCTCAACCACCACGCTCGCCGCAAGACCCGCCCGCTGCTGGAGGTCCTGCGCGGGCTCCCGCACGACGACGACCTCGCGGGCCTCTCCGGGGCGACGCGCGAGGGCGCCGCCCGCCTGCTGGGCGACCTGGAGACGGCCGCCGCCGACGTCGCGCGACTGCGCACGGGCGAGGTGCTCTACAAGTTCCTGCAGTCCTCGGGCCTGCTCGGC
>JAICEW010000176.1 GCA_025923995.1 Vicinamibacteria bacterium
CATAGCGCTCCCCGCAACCACACCGGTGCCGGACCCTCCACGCGCGGGCAGGAGCACGTCCTCCCGAATGGCGAACCGGTGGCGTCAGGGCTCCCGCTCCCTGCGCGAGGAAGCGGGGAGGCTGCGGCGCCTCTTCAACTACACCCGTCCCTACCGCGGGCTCCTGCTCGTGTCGTGGCTGGCCACGGCGGGGTATGCGGCGTCGGGCGCCGGGCTCGCCCACATGGTCGAGCCCATCTTCGACAAGGTCCTCATCCAGCACGTGGACGTCGTCCCGGTCGCGCTGACGATCGTGCTGCTGTACGCGCTCAAGGGCCTGTGCGCGTTCCTGTCCACCACGCTCGTGGCCACCGTGGGCCAGCGCGCCGTCACCGACCTGCGCAACCAGCTCTACGGCCACGTCCTCAACCAGTCCTACGCGTTCTTCTCGCGCAACACGACCGGCTCGCTGATGAGCCACATCACGACCGACGTGGAGAAGATCCAGACCGCCGTCAGCGAGCTCGCGGGCGACGTGCTGAAGGAAGGGCTGACCGTCGTCGGCCTGGTGATCGTGCTGTTCGTAAAGGACTGGCGATTGGCCATCATCGCGCTGGTGGGCATGCCGCTCGCGTTCCTCCCGCTCGTGCGCCTGACCCGCTACCTGCGCGCGTCCAGCGAGACCTCGCTGCGCCGCTGGCGCGACATCTCGGAGATCCTGCAGGAGACGATCTCGGGCTTCCGCGTGGTCAAGGCCTTCGGCATGGAGAGGTTCGAGATCGGCCGCTTCCGCCGCGCGGCCCAGCGCCTCTTCCACGTCAACATGCGCATCACGCGCACCAGCGCGGTGATGCCTCCCATCATGGAGTTCGTGGGCGGCCTGGTGCTGGTGGGCGCCCTGTTCTACGGCAGCTACTCGATCGACGCGAAGCGCCTGACCACGGGCGAGTTCACCTCGTTCGTGGCGGCGCTGTTCTACATGTACACGCCGGTCAAGCGGCTGGCGCGCGTGAACTCGACCCTGCAGGGCGCGCTGGCGGCCGGCTCGCGCATCTTCGCGGTGCTCGACACGCACCAGGAGGTGTCCGAGGCGAAGGACGCGCGCCCGCTGGCCCGGCTCCGCGAGCGGATCGAGTACCGCGACGTCGGCTTCCGCTACTCGGACGGCGAGGGATCGGTCCTGCGGCGCGTGTCGTTCACGTCGCGTCCCGGCGAGGTGGTGGCGATCGTCGGCACCAGCGGGGCGGGCAAGACGACGCTGGTCAACCTGCTGCCGCGGTTCTACGACGTCACGGACGGCGCCGTCATGATCGACGACGTCGACGTGCGCACCGCGACGCTCAAGAGCCTGCGCGACCAGATCGGCCTGGTGACCCAGGAGACGACGCTCTTCAACGACACCGTCCGCGCCAACATCGCGTACGGCCTGGAGGACGTGGACGAGACGCGGATCGAGACGGCCGCGCGGGCGGCGCTCGCGCACGACTTCATCCTCGACCTGCCGCGCCGCTACGACACCGTGATCGGCGAGCGGGGGAGCCGCCTCTCCGGCGGCCAGCGCCAGCGCATCGCGATCGCGCGCGCGATCCTCAAGGACCCGCCGATCCTGATCCTGGACGAGGCGACGTCCGCGCTCGACACCGAGTCCGAGCGCCTGGTGCAGGAGGCGCTGGCGAACCTGATGAGGGGCCGCACGACGCTGGTGATCGCGCACCGGCTGGCCACCGTGCGCCGCGCCGACAACATCCTCGTGATCGACGGCGGCGAGGTGAAGGAGACCGGCACCCACGTGGAGCTGCTGAAGCGGCCCGGCGGCGTGTACAAGCGGCTCTACGAGCTCCAGTTCCGCGACGAGGACCCCGCGCTGTGACGCTGCGCTCCATGACCGGCTTCGGGTCGGCCCAGGTGGAGTCGGAGCGCCTGCGCGCCTCGGTGGTCGCGCGCAGCGTGAACCACCGCTTCCTCGACCTCTCGGTCCACCTCTCCCGGCGCCTGGCCGAGCTGGAGCCGGACGTGCGGCGGCTGGTGCAGGCGCGCGTGCACCGGGGCAAGGTCGAGGTCTCGGTGCAGGCCCGCATCCAGTCGGACGACTCGCTGGCGGTCCAGGTCCAGCACCCGCTGATCGCGGGGCTGGTGCGCGCGCTGCGCGAGGCCAAGGCGGAGCACGGGCTGGGCGGCGACGTGCTCGTGTCCGACGTCGCGCGCTTCCCCGGCGCGTTCGAGGTGGACGGGGACGGCGCGGACCTGGGCGACGCGCGCGGGGACGTGCTGGCCGCGATCGAGCAGGCGCTGTCGGGCCTGGACGGGATGCGCACTGCCGAGGGCCAGGGGCTGTGCGGCGTGATCGCGGGCGCGCTGGACGCGGTGGAGGGCGCCGCGGCGCGCATCGAGGCGCTCTCGGAGTCGGAGAAGCAGGCGCGCCAGGCGGCGACGCTCGCGCGGCTGGCCGAGCTCACGCGCGAGCTGGGGCTGGAGGAGACGAGGCTGTACCAGGAGGTCGTCCGCCTGGTCGAGCGCGCCGACGTGGCCGAGGAGATCCAGCGCCTGCGCAGCCACGTGGCCCAGGCGCGCGAGCTGCTCGGCAAGAACGGCCCCTGCGGGAAGCGGCTGGACTTCCTGGCCCAGGAGCTGGCGCGCGAGGCCAACACGATCGGCAGCAAGTCGGCCTCGGCCGCGCTGGCGCGCGAGGTGGTGGGACTCAAGGCGGAGGTGGAGCGGCTGCGGGAACAGGTGCAGAACGTTGAGTGACCGCACCCCCAGCCTGATCGTGGTCTCGGGCCCCTCCGGGACCGGCAAGTCCACGGTGCTGCAGCGTGTGCTGGCTCGCGTGGACGGCCTGCGCTTCTCCGTGTCGCACACGACCCGCGCGCCGCGGCCGGGAGAGCGCGAGGCGGTCGACTACTACTTCGTGAGCGCCGAGGCCTTCCAGCGGATGATCGACCGCGGCGAGTTCCTGGAGTGGGCCCGCGTCCACGACAACCGCTACGGCACCGCGCGGGCCGAGGAGGAGCACGCCCGCCGCGACGGCGTCGACCTGCTGCTGGACCTGGACGTGCAGGGTGCGGGGCAGATGCGGGCGAGCCACCGGGACGCGGTCAGCGTGTTCATCTTCCCGCCCTCGTACCAGGCGCTCGAGCAGCGCCTGCGCGCGCGCGGCACCCCCGAGGACTTCCTGCGGCGCCGGCTGGCGGCGGCCTCGGAGGAAGCTTCGCTCTACACCGAGTACGATTACTGTCTCGTCAACGACGACCTCGACCGAACGGTCGAGGAGCTGGTGACGATCGTCCACGCGGCCCGGCTGCGGACCAGCCGCGTGGGTCCCATGGCCGGGCGCATCCTGGCCACGTTCCCCCGCAAGCAAGGAGCCTGAACGTCATGACGCATCTCATTCTTCCCCGCGAGGTGGACAGCAAGTTCCGCTTCATCACCGTGGCCGCGCAGCGGGCCAAGCAGCTGCAGAACGGCGCCAAGGCGCGTGTGGAGGCCAAGAGCCGCAAGCCCACGCGCGTGGCCATGCAGGAAGTGCTGGCCAACGCCGTGAGCTGGGAGCTCAAGGAAGAGACGCCCAAGGTCGAGATCACGGAGTAGCGCGCGGTGCCGGTCGTGGTCCTGGGCGTCACCGGCTGCATCGGCGCCTACAAGGCGTGCGAGGTCCTGCGCGAGCTGCAGCGCGCTTCGGTGGACGTGCACGTGGTCATGACCGCGCACGCGACGCGCTTCGTGTCGGCGCTGACGTTCGAGTCGCTGTCGCAGCACCCGGTGTTCGTGGACCAGTTCGAGCTGGGCAGCAACAGCGACATCCGCCACATCAGCCTGGCCGACGCGGCGGACCTGCTGCTGGTCGCGCCGGCCACCGCGAACGCCATCGGCAAGTTCGCGCAGGGGATCGCGGACGACGCGCTCTCCACGCTGTTCCTGGCCACCCGCGCGCCCGTGCTGGTGGCGCCCGCCCTGAACGTCAACATGTTCGAGCACGAGGCGGTGGCGGAGAACCTGGAGACGCTGCGCCGCCGCGGCGTGGGCATCGTCGAGCCGGGCTCCGGGTACCTGGCCTGCGGGTGGCTGGGCCGCGGGCGTCTGGCCGAGGTGCCCGAGATCGTCCAGGCGGCGATGGACGTGCTCGCGCGCCGGCAGTCGATGGCGGGCCAGCGCGTGCTGGTCACGGCGGGGCCCACCGTCGAGGACATCGACCCGGTGCGCTTCGTGTCGAACCGCTCCAGCGGCCGCATGGGCTACCGGCTGGCCGAGGCGGCCCGCGACCGCGGGGCCACGGTCATCCTGGTGTCGGGTCCCACCGCGCTCCCGCCGCCCGGCGGCGTCGACTTCGTCCCCGTGCGCTCGGCGGAGCAGATGGCGCAGGCCGTCTCGTCGCGCGCCTCTGCGGTCGACGTGGTGGTGATGGCCGCCGCGGTGTCCGACTACCGGCCGGCCCGCGTTTCGGACGTCAAGGTGAAGAAGTCGGACGGCGGGTTCCCGCTGGAGATGGTCCGTACGCCGGACATCCTGCGCGGGCTGGGGCAGGCCAAAGGCGCCCTGTTCCTGGTCGGCTTCGCGGCCGAGACCGACCACCTGCGCGAGCACGCGCGCACGAAGCGGCGCGAGAAGAACCTCGACCTGCTGGTCGCCAACACGGTCGGCCAGGACGGCAGCGGCTTCGCCGCGGACACGAACGCGGCCGTGCTGATGGATGCGGACGGCGAGGTGGAGGTCCCGCTCACCACCAAGCGCGCGCTGGCCGAGCGGATCTGGGACCGCGTCGCCGAGCTGCGCTCGCGTGCCCCGGTGAAGGCGTGAGCGACGAGCGCAGGGCAGTCGTCGCGGACCTGCTGGAGCGGGCCCGCTACTTCGCGACGCTGACGGATATCGGGCTTCCCACCGCCGCGCGCCCGGCGGCCGCCGATTCCTCCGACGCATCCGTTCCCGGGCGCGCGCTCCAGGCGAGCGACTCGCCCGCCCAGCACCGGCCCCCAGCGGGCGAGTCGCACGTGCAGATCCGGGACGACATCGGCGACTGCCAGCGCTGCAAGCTGTCGCCCTCTCGCAAGACCATCGTGTTCGGGCAGGGCAGCCCGAACGCGCGCCTCATGTTCGTGGGGGAGGCGCCCGGAGCCGACGAGGACGAGCAGGGGCTCGCATTCGTCGGCAAGGCCGGGCAGCTGCTCACGAAGATCATCGAGGCGATCGGCATGACGCGCGAGGACGTGTTCATCGCCAACGTGCTGAAGTGCCGCCCGCCGGGGAACCGCAACCCCGAACCCGACGAGATCATCCAGTGCCAGCCGTTCCTGGAGCGGCAGATCGAGTCCATCCGGCCCGAGGTGCTCGTGGGCCTGGGCAAGTTCGGCGCGCACTGGCTGCTGAAGACGGCCGAGCCCATCACGCGCCTGCGCGGCCGGCTCGGGGAGTACAAGGGGATCAAGGTCATGCCGACGTACCACCCGGCGTACCTGCTTCGCAATCCGGGCGCGAAGAAGGAGGTCTGGGAGGACATGAAGGTCGTGCGCGATCTTCTGGCGCGCTAGGCCTTAGCGAGGAGCGCCATGGAAGGCTCGGCCCACAAGCCCATGACCGGCGACGAGATCGTCGCCCTGAGCCGCAAGCACACGATCTTCGAGTGGTCGGTGCAGACCAAGGTGGACCCCATCCCGGTGGCGCGGGCGGAGGGCGTCTACTTCTGGACGCCCGAGGGCAAGCGCTTCCTCGACTTCAACAGCCAGCTCATGTGCACGAACGTGGGGCACTCGCACCCGCGCGTCGTGAAGGCCATCCAGGACCAGGCGGCGACACTCGCCTACGCGAACCCGTTCATGGCCACGGAGGTGCGCGCTCGGCTGGGCGAGAAGCTGGCGCAGGTCACGCCGGGCGACATGGACACGTTCTTCTTCACGAACGGCGGCGCGGAGGCGGTCGAGAACGCGATCCGCATCGCGCGCGTCGTGACCGGGCGGCACAAGGTCCTGGTCCGCTACCGCGCCTACCACGGCGGCACCGCCGGCGCGCTCACGCTGACCGGCGACCCGCGCCGCTGGGCCTCCGAGCCGGGCATCCCCGGCGTCGTGCGCATCCCGGACTTCCACAAGTGGGGACGCCGCGAGCCCGAGCCCGCCGACGCCGCGCTGCGCGACATCGAGGACGTGGTCCGCTACGAGGGGGGCCAGAACATCGCGGCCGTGATCGTCGAGACGGTCGTGGGCACCAACGGCATCCTCATCCCGCCGGACGGCTACATGCAGGGCCTGCGCGCGATCTGCGACCGCAACGGGATCCTGCTCATCGCGGACGAGGTGATGGCGGGCTTCGGCCGTACCGGCCGCTGGTTCGCGATCGACCACTGGGGCGTCGTGCCCGACCTGATGACGATGGCCAAGGGGCTGACGTCCGCGTACGTCCAGCTGGGCGCGGTCGGGATGCGGCCGCAGATCGCGCGCGTCTTCCAGGAGAAGGCGTTCCCCGGCGGCCTCACCTACAACAGCCATCCGCTGGCCTGCGCGGCCGCGCTGGCGACCCTGTCGGTGTACGAGGACGAGGGGCTCATCGAGAACGCGCAGAAGATGGGCAAGGTCCTGAACCAGCGCATGGCGGACATCGCGAAGCGTCATCCGTCCGTCGGCGCGCACCGCAACATCGGGCTGTTCGGTATCGTCGAGCTGGTCCGCAGCCGCGAGACCTTCGAGCCGATGGCGCCGTACAACGGCACCTCGGACGAGATGACGGCGCTCGGGAAGTTCTTCCGCGAGAAGGGCCTCTACACCTTCGTCCGCTGGAACACGTTCTTCACGAACCCGCCGCTCGTCATCAATGAGGCCCAGCTCATGGAAGGGCTCGACGTCATCGACGAGGGGCTCGCCATCACGGACAAGGGCGTCAAGGGGTAGGCCGCGCGACGCGGAACCGCCCCTGACCCACCGGGCCTCCGGTGTGGCCGCCGGTATACGCGTAGTGCTTGACTCGGTCCCCCGGACCGTCTAGTTTCCCGACCAGTCCCTCTCGCCAAGGCGTCTCTTGCCAGCAACGGGTCGAGCACTGTGACCGCTCCGAGCCAATCACCGTTCAAGGGCCAGGAGCCGCGGGTCTGGCTCTCCTACACCCAGCTCGACCTCTCCGAGCATGCCGATGCGGTGGTCCGCGCCCTGGAGGGCATGGGCTGGGTCGGCGTGCGTGCCGCGGGCATGCCGGCCTCCGACCGTCCGATGCTGCAGGCGATCCGGAGCGCGATCGCGGAGTGCGACGCCCTGGTCGCGATCATCGCCCACCGCTATGGCCGGGTCCCCTCGGTGGAGGAGGGTGGGGACGGCAAGAGCAGCTGGGTCTGGCTCGAGGTCCTCGAGGCCGAGAAGAACCGGATCCCGGTCCTGGTGTTCATGCTGGACGACCGCGTCAGCTGGCCGACGGAGCTCGTCGACCGCGACGAGAACGCCAGCCGCCTGAGGGAGTTCAGGTCCTACCTCGGATGGCGGAAGGTCTACAGCAGCTTCTCGTCGATGGAGGAGCTGACCGCGCAGGTCGGCGCAGCGCTGGACCGGGTCCGGCTCGAGCTTCTGCAGAGGGACCCGCGCGGGATGCCAGCCGACGCCGGAAGTGGCTTGCCGCCGCCGGTCGTCACCGCGGCGGGCTCGGCCGCGTCCGCTCCCCGGCCGTGGTTCGACGGCGTCGACCCGCTGCTGCTCGCCTGGCGGCTGGTCGTGGACCGCAAGGCCGACCCGGACCTGTTGCTGCACCTCGATCCGCTCCGCATGCTGGACGCCATCGAGAAGGCCGAGCGCGAGATGTCGCAGCCGGGCGCCAGCCCGCTCGATGCCGTCCTCAAGCAGCTGGAAGCGCGACAGGGCGGCCTGGCGCCGAACGCGCTGTGGGTCGCGTGGATGCGACAGGTCCACGCGAGCCGGATCGAGGCGCTGACGAAGGAGCCTCCGCGCCCGCCGGTCCAGGCGACCCAGGCGTTCACGGCGAACGAGGCGCCGGCGGCGAACCAGGCGCCCGATGACGCTCCTGCTCCGGGGCGCGCCCGGCAGGCGCCCGGCCGGCCCCTTCCTTCAGGGAAGAAGAAGTGACCGTGCAGACCGTCGCAGCAGGGCCGCTGGAGCCGATCGACCGCCTCGCGAACCGGGTGCAGGGCGGCACCGTCGTCTTCTTCATCGGCGCGGGCTTCTCGATCGACAGCGAGAACAACACGGCGCAGCGCCTGATCGCCCGCCTGCTGGCGCGACTGCTGGCCCTGGGGACCTGCCTGGCGCCGGAGCGGTTCGGCGACAAGGACAGCGAGGGGCGGACGATCCTGGATGCGCTGGGCAGCGTGTTCGCGCTGCCGGAGGCGAAGCGGCGGCGGGACGAGCCGCACCAGCCCGGGCGCTGCATGACGCGCGAGAACGTCGCGCTGCTCGCGCGCGAGTACTACACGTTCAACGAGTGGTCGGTGAGCGCGCTCGGCGTGCTCGCGCGGGAGATGCAGGACCTCGGCGAGGGGCGGCGGCGGGAGGTGGCCGCGCGGGTCCACAGCCTCGAGAACCTCCTCGTGGCCATGGTCGGCGACCCGGTCCCGCTGGACGACGTCGACTGGGCCTGCCTCGGCAACGGCGAGAACTTCACGACGGACGCGGAGCGCGGCAAGGCGCTGTTCCTGGACACGATGGGCTTCGCCAACCCCGAGATCATGGCCGGCCGGCCGAGCGCTCAGGATCTCGACGCGGTCGCGGACAGCTACCGGGGGCGGCTGCGGCCGCGCCATCACGCGCTGGCGCGCCTGGCCCGCGAAGGCCTCCTGCCCTGCGTGGTCACGACCAACTACGACCTGCTGCTCGAAGGGGCGTACCGCCTGGCGGGCTTCCGGGACCGGGCCCAGATCAGCTCCACCACGGTCGAGGCGCTGCCGGCCACCGCCGTGCCCAGCTACTCCCGCATCGCCGGGGCGGTCCAGTTCTTCGCCGGGGGCGAGAGCTACCGCACCGCCCTGCTGCTGAAGATCCACGGCTGCGCCGAGAACTACGCCAAGGCGCGCAGCCAGACCCGTGAACGGCAGCCGCTGGTCGATCGCGCCTGGGCCAGCTACCTGCCTGCGCTGGTCTTCACCTATCGCGAGATCCAGACCTGGCGCGCCGACGCCTGGTCACGGGACCTGCTGCGCACGCTCCTCCGCACGAACACGCTCGCGCTCTGCGGCTACAGCACCGCCGACCCGGTGATGCACAGCACGTTCCGCGAGGTCTACGAGGAGATGTCCCACCTCGCCGAGCCGCGGTCCGAGCGCAACATCAACGAGGCGCCGCTGTTCTTCTTCGACGTGGCCGGCAAGCGCGAGTTCCACGGCCTGGAGATCCTGCGGGCCGCCACCGAGGCGATGGGCCGTTCCTGCAGACAGGAGCGGCTGACGGAGCATCCCAACCGCGTGGAGTTCCAGATCGGGTCCGGCCGCTTCCCCTCGGTCGACGACCACCTCTGCTGGCTGCTGCACCGCGTGCTGCGCCGCCAGCAGGAGGACGCCCTGCGCGACCACCTGCGTCGTGTCGCCTCACGGCTGCTGGGGTATCCCTGCCCCGACTCGGAGTACAAGCGCATCCGCGAGAGGTTCGAGGCGGTGTGCGCCGCGGAGAAGCAAGAGGTCGAGCGGAGCGCCATGAGCGAGGACGCCCGGGCCGCTCGCGCCGCGTTCGACAGCGCCGTGGGATGGACCTGGAACTTCCTGCCCGGGCTGCTGAGGGAATGCGCCCTCGGCGAGTTCATCCTCGGCCAGCAGGGACCCGGACGCACCGTGAGGAGCGCACGCAGGGGATGGTGGTACTTCCCGGCCTCCGAGCGCCCCGAGTGGACGGCCTGGGCCGCGGTGGTCGAGCTCGCGCTGCGACAGATGGTGGACATCTGGCGCGGCCCGCCGGCCGCGGATGAGGACCCGCCGTGGCGATGGATCGCCGCCGAGGGGAGCCCGTACGCGACCGTCTCCTTCTCCAGCGGCAAGCAGGAGCCCCAGCCGACCGCGCTCTCCATTCGCCTGTCCGGCTTCGCGCGGAGCGCGCGCTCCCTGCGCCCGCACGGGGCCTACCGGCGGATCACGGTCTGGGAGCTGGGCGAGCAGGACATACCCTGGCGCACGTCGAAGAGCGAGAGCGAGCTCTGTCCGGATGCGGCGGCGATCTGGAGCTACGCGCTGGGCGAGCGCCTTCCACGAGAGCGCACGGCGCATCACCTGGGGGTTCCCGATGGCCGCCATTGACCCCGCGATCCAGGACCTCGACGAGGAGCTGTCGGGGACCCTCGGCCTGTACCGGGCGGGCGACGTGCCGGACTGGCTCGCCAGCCCGAGGGACCAGGCCTACCTCGTGCAGCCGAAGGTCCGCATCGCGCATCACTTCGACCTGGAGCCGGCGTTCCTCATCCGCGATTCGGGTCTGGGCACGCTGGGGATCGTCAACCTGGTGGAGGCCACGACCGACGTGGCCGGCCAGGTGCGGCGGTGCGTGGACTCGGCCACCTACGCGCGACACCTCCTGCTGCGCGATCCCGAGCGTGGCACCGCCCCGGCCCTGACCGTCGAGCTGGCGCTGCTCGCCCGCAACGACCCCCAGGTCGTCGACGGCATCGGCGAGGCCCTGCGCGAGCTGCTGCGGACGACGGATTCGCTCTTCCACGTGGGCATCAGCCTCCTCGTGCACAAGGGCGGGGACTGCCCGTTCGGGCGCAACCTGCGCCGCGGCCTCCCGTGGCTGCTGACGGCGACGCGCCAGTGGCTGGAGTCCGAGCTGTCGAGGCCACCGAAACCCAGGGTCGCGGAGGGAAGCGCGCCCGGTCCCCTGACGGCGGACGCGGCCGCCGCCAGGTGCGCTCCCGATCGCATCGAGGCCATCAAGCTGTCCAACTACCGGCTGCCCGGGTCCCGGGAGCTCAAGCTCGCCCCATCGCGCGTGCACCTCGTCCACGGCGCCAACGGCAGCGGCAAGTCCACCCTGGTCGAGGCCCTGGAGCTGCTGAGCTCGGCCCGGGTCGAACGGCTCGACCGCGCGGGAGAGGACGACTACGCGCGCGTCATCAGGAACCGCGCCTCGACGCAGCCCGCGACCATCGAGATCCGGCGGGGCAAGAAGGCGGAGGTGTGGAGCGTCGTCAAGGCCGGCCTCGACACGGCGCCGGCACAGCCCGTCCACGCCAGCTCGTTCCGCCTGGACCAGGCCCTCATGGATCGCCTGGTGGGCAACTTCCCGCACGAGCGGGCGCGGCACTACCTGACCGCCTTCTCGCCCGAGTCGTCGCCCGCGGCGGACGAGTACTCGGCCGCCGCGCGGAAGCGCGAAGACGGCCTGGGCAAGATCCGGTCCGCCGTCGAAACGCTGCAAACGGCGCGGGGCAGCCTGGAAGCCGTGAAGGCCTGGCGGAGCGGCGGCGTCCAGGCCACGTCGGAGCCGTTCCCGGATCTCCTCAACAAGTGGCTGGAGAAGACGGCACTGGCCGACCTCGCTCGGCGCGAGCACGCCGTGCGGGCGACGCTGCGCAAGGCCCGCGACAGCCACTGGGTGGCGCAGGACACGTCGACGGCGCTGCTGGGAGGCGCCGACGCGAATCCCGCAGAGCTGGCCGAGCTCTTGCGGCGCTGGACGCAGGAAGCGGAGGAGCTTCAGCAGAAGCTGAACGCGCAGCGTGCCACTCCGGAGAAGCCCGGCGGCGGCACGTCGGCGGCGCAGGGCATCTCGCAGGAGCAGTGCGAGGCGCTCAACCGGATCAGCCCCTGGCTGTTCGAGCCGCAGGCGATCGAGGCGCACGGCGCCTTCGGGGACAAGCTGGTGAAGGTGCTCGCGGGGGATGCGCCCACCTACGACGCGATCGTGATCGGAGGCGCCGAGGGGTGGGCGACGCCCGTGCTGAACGCGATCGACGCGCTGCTCAGATCTTGCCGAGGCCTGCTCGACAGCAAGCCGCCGTTCGACTGGCCCGGCAAGGCGCCGTGGCCGGACTTCGCCGACGCCGCCTCGCTGGAGAGCCGCTTCCTCGATGCCGGCGGCCGGCTGACGGAGGGATTCCTGGCGCTCCTCAAGGCAGGAGGCGCCGAAGACAAGGAGTTCGACAAGTCGCTCATCGCGGCGGTGAACGAGCTGATGGCTCTGTTCACGCCCGCCCGATGGAGCTACGAGGACATCCAGCTGCCCTCGAGCCTCGGCAACGGGCAGATCGCCGTGTCCATGGAGCTCGGGTCCACGGGCAACAGGGCGCGCGCCGACCTCCACCTCAACACCGCCGAGCTCAACCTCTTCACGATCGCCCTGTTCCTCCTGTGCGCCGGCCGCGTGCCCAAGCCCCTCGGCCTGCTCGTGCTCGACGACCCGCTGCAGAACATGGACGAGCTGACCTCGACCGCGCTGGCGCGCGGCATGGCGAAGGTGATCCGCGCCTGGCAACAGCTGGAACGGAACGAGGAGCTGCTGCTCCTCTTCCACGGGACCGAGGACCTCGAGCGGTTCCAGGAGGAGCTTCAGGGCGCCGTCTACAAGCTGCCGTGGCTCTCGCCGAGCCTGGGGTCACGCGACGTCAAGATCGAGGCGGAGAAGATGCCCCCGCGGCAGACCAAGGCCGTCCAGGGCCTCGCCAAGCTCGTCGAGCCGACGCCGATCCCCGGCGGCGCACCGTCCTCAAGCTGAGCCCGCGGTCGCGCCGCTGCGGTCCCGCCGCGTCGTGCCCCGAGGCTATAGTCAGCGGTCATGTCCGGCGACGCCGTCTCCGTAGCGCTGCCGCTTCCCGTCCAGACGACCTTCACGTATCGCGCGCGCGGGGCTGCCCCGGCGCGCGGGGTGCGCGTGGTGGTGCCGTTCGGGCCGCGGAAGGTCGTCGGCATCGTGACGGGCCCCGCGCCGAGCGACGACGGTCGCGAGCTGAAGGACGTCCTGGCGGTGCTCGACGAGGCGCCGCTCACGGCACCGCCACTGCTCGACCTCGTGGACTGGGTGGCGGACCACTACCTGGCCCCGCCGGGCGAGTGCCACCGGATGGCCATGCCGCCCAGCGGGATCCGCGCGAGCCGTTCGGTGGTGCGGCTCGCGGCCACGCCGGCGGGCGCGAACGAGGTCCTGCCGGGGACCCGTGCGGCCGCGGACGACCCGGTGGTCGCCGCCCTGCGCAGGGGACCGCTGAAGGTGTCGACGCTCGCGTCGCGGCTCGGGGGCGACCCGTCCGCGCGCCTGGCCCGCCTCAGACGCGAGGGCATCGTCGAGGTCGAGCAGGACCTGCGCGCGCCCGGCTTCCGGCAGGTGCGCTGGGCGGAGCTCGGTGAGCCCGCGGCACCCGCGAAGGGGAAGGCCCAGGCGGAGGTCGTCGAACGACTGCGCGCGGCCGGCGGGCGGATGCCTGTGCCGGACCTGGTGCGCGGCCGCTCGTCCCTGCGCGGTGC
>JAICEW010000177.1 GCA_025923995.1 Vicinamibacteria bacterium
GCGTACAACCTGGGCCTCGCGCTCAGCCGCTCGGGCCAGGCCGAGGAGGGGCAGAAGATGCTCGAGCGCTTCCGCGTCCTGCGCGAGAGCGGCGCGGCCACCATGATCGGCCAGTCATACCCCGAGCAGGGACGCTACGCGGAGGCGATCGCCTCCACGGGCGCCGAGGCGGACCTGGTGGACACGGCCACGCCGCCGGCCCGGTTCGCGGATGCGTCCGCCGCCGTCTTCACGGCGGGCCCGCCCCAGGCCGCCGGACGGCCGCTGCTCTTCGACGCGGACGGCGACGGCGACCTGGACCTGTTCGACGCCGGGCCCGCGGGGCTGCGCGCGTGGCGCAACGACGGCGGGCGCCTGGACGACGGCGGACCCGCGTGGGGACTGGCCCGCGGCGGTGGCGGCGTGGGCGCTGTCAGCGGCGACGTGGACGGCGACTCGCGGCCCGACCTGGTCGTGGTGCGCGACGCGGGGGTCACGCTCTTCCGCAACGGTCCGGACGGCCGCTTCACGAACGTCACCGGCGAGGCGGGCCTGGGCTCCGCAGGTCCCACCCGCGCCGCCGCGCTGGCCGACTTCGACCACGACGGCGATCTCGACCTCGTGCTCGGCGGTGCCACCGGCGCCGACCGGCTGTACCAGAACACGGGCGCGGCCGTTTTCAAGGACGTGGCGGCGACCGCCGGCCTGTCGGCCGCTGCGCGCGTGAGCGCGCTCGCGCCCACGGACTTCGACAACGGCCGCGACCTGGACCTGCTGGAGGCGATCGAGAACGGCCCGGCCCGGCTGTGGCGGAACCAGCGCGACGGCACGTTCCGCGACGTCGCGGGCGAGGTCGGCCTGGCGGCGGCGTCCGCGCGCTCGCTCGCCGTCGCCGACGTGAACCAGGACGGCTTCACGGACGCGTTCCTCGGCACCGACGCCGCGGACGTGCTGGCGCTGAGCGACGGGCGGGGACGCTTCGCAACCGCGGCGGTCCCCTGGGGCGGCAAGGGGACCACCGCCGCGCTCTTCCTCGACTACGACAACGACGGGCTGCTCGACCTGCTGGCGGCGGGTCCGGGCGGCGCGCGCCTGCTCCGCCACGTGGGCGCGCAGTGGGTCGACGTGAGCGCGGATGCGCTGGGGCCGCTGGCCCGCGGGGCCGTGGTGGCGCTGGCGGCCGGGGACCTGGACGGCGACGGGGACACCGACGTCGTGGCGCGCTCGGGCACGGGCGCGCTCGGCGTCTGGCGCAACGAGGGCGGACGCAACGCGTCGCTGCGCGTCGCGCTGGCGGGGCGCGTGAGCAACCGCAGCGGCGTCGGGGCCAAGCTGGAGATGCGTGCGGGCGCGCTGCGGCAGAAGCTCGAGACGTCCTCCGCCACGCCGCCTTTCGTGCCCGCGGACGTCACGTTCGGCCTGGGCGGGCGCAAGGAGGCCGACGCGGTGCGCGTGATCTGGCCCTCCGGGATCCTCCAGACCGAGATGGGCACGCCCGCGACGCGCCTGGCGGTGGAGGAGCTGGACCGCAAGCCGTCCTCGTGTCCGTACCTCTACGCCTGGAACGGCGCCGCGTTCGAGTTCATCACGGACTTCATGGGCGGCGGCGAGATGGGCTACTTCATGGGGCCGGGCGTCTGGAACACGCCCGACCCGCTCGAGCACGTCCGCCTGACCGACGCGCAGCTGCGTCCGCGCGACGGACGCTACGAGCTGCGCGTGACCAACGAGCTGGAGGAGGCGCTGTTCGTCGATCGGGTGGCGCTGCGGGTGTTCGTCCATCCGGCGGACGTCGAGGTCCATCCGCACGAGGGCATGACCGCGCCGCCCAAGCCGGAGCGCGTGCTCGCCGTGCGCGCTCCGCGTCCACCGGTGGCCGCCAGCGACGACGAGGGGCGCGACGTGCTCGCGACGCTGCTGGCCATGGACCGCCGCCATCCCGACACCTTCGCGCGCGAGCGCATCCGCGGCTACGCGCGCGCGCACGCGCTGACGCTCGACCTGGGGCACGTGCCCGAGCGCGCGGCCCTGCTGCTCACGGGCTGGACCGACTACGCGTTCTCGAGCGACAACGTGGCCGCGCACCAGGCCTCGCTCGCGATGCGCCCGCCGGCGCTCGAGGTGCAGGACGCGTCCGGCGCCTGGGTGACCGCGATCGAGCAGGTCGGGATCCCGGTCGGCCGGCCGCAGACGGTGGCGGTGGACCTGACGGGCGTCTGGAAGGGCCCGTCTCGCCGGGTGCGCCTGGTGACCAGCATGCGCGTGCTGTGGGACGTCATCCGCGTCGGCGCCCTCGTCGATCCGCCGGCGGCGCCGGTGGAGCTGGAGGCGGCCTCGGCGGAGCTGCGCGAGCGCGGGTTCTCCGCCGAGCTGAGCCCGGACGGGAAGGAGCCATTCGGCTACGACTACGCGCGCGTCTCGCGCGTCTCGCCCTGGAAGGCGATCCCCGGGCGCTACACGCGCGTCGGCGACGTGCGCGAGCTGGTGGAGCGGACGGACGACGCGTTCGTCACCTCGCGGCCGGGGGACGAGATCGCGCTCGCCTTCGACGCGCGCCGGCTGCCCGCGGCGCCCGCGGGCTGGAAGCGCACGTTCTTCCTGGTCGCGGACGGCTTCAGCAAGGAGATGGACATCAACTCCGCGACGCCCGACACGCTCGGGCCCTACCCGTTCCACGGGATGACGCGCTACCCGTACGCCCCGCCCGAGCGGTTCCCGATGACGGAGCGTATCGCCCGCCTGCGCGAGCGATACGACACGCGGGTGGTGGCGGCTCCGCTGGCCAGCATCGACTCCGAGCTGACGCACGCGAAGCGGTAGGCGCCTTCGAAACAGGCTCGGTCCCGACCGAACTTGAGTTCTGGGCTCAACCGGCCGCGCGGCCGGTTGAGTCTCGTCGACTCAATCCGCCCCGGGGCGGATTTGACGGGTCACGTCACCGCCAGCTCCAGCCCCGCTCCCATCTGCAGGCTCGACGCGTACTCGATGTGCAGCACACGCCGCGGCGCGCCGTCTCGAGCCTTCGACGACGCGTGGACCAGCAGCGGGCTCATGGCCAGCACGCCGCCCGCGTCCATCGTGCACTCGCGAGGCCGGACGCTCGCGGCCAGCGCGCGCAGCTCGTCCTCGCCGAGCACGCCGTGCGCCTGCGTGCCGGGAAGGACGCGCAGCGGGCCGTTGTCCTCACCGGAGTCGTCGAGGTGGACGCGCAGGGCGACGATGTGCGCGAGCGCCTCGGCCGGCGCGTGCGCGTGGATGACACCGGCCTTCACGGACCAGGCGGTCCAGCCGGGCGCATCGGTGCGCGCGCGCAGCGGCAGCGCGCTGTCCTGGTGCCACGACACGAGCCAGTTCGACGTCGCGGACTTGTCGAACAGCGTGGCCCGGAACGGACGCGCGGAGCGACCAAGGACGCCTGCGGCGATGTCGTGCAGCCGCGGATCGGAAGCAAGGGACGCGACCGCGGGATCCGCCATCAGGCCTCGTACCCCGGCCCGGGACCGACCGCCGTGGTCCCCGAGACGGGCGGCAAGGCGATCCATGTCGTCGGCGGTGAAGACGGCCGGCCACTCCCGGAAGCCGTCGACCACGCGCGGCCCGTCTAGCCGCCCGTCGCCGCCGGCGGAGGCGGCAGCGCCGCCAGCACCTTCTCCGCTTCCTCCGGCTTGAACCCGAAGGGACCCATGCCGCCCTTGTACGTCACGCGGCCGCCGGGATCGAGGACGTAGATGCGCTCCGGCCAGGCCGCGAACAGCTGGTCGGCCTGGTTGTCCATGGTGTCGACCGCGAGGGGCACGCGGTACTTCAGCTTGTCCACCAGCACGCCCGCCAGCTCCCTCCGCGCGTCGAAGGTCTTCGGCTGGTTGAAGACCATCTTCTCCTCGCGGTTCGAGTCCATCTGCCACTCGTCGTCGGGATGCGCCTCCGCGATGTACACGGTCAGGAACTCCGCGCGGTCCTTGTACTGGTCGTAGATTCGGTGAAGATCGCCGATCTTCTTGCGGAACGGCGGTCAGGTGCAGCTGCCGAAGACCAGCACGACCGGCCGCGCGCGCCACAGCTCGGAGAGCTTCACCTCGCCGCCGGCGTAGAGGGGCAGCGACAGGTCGGGCACCTGGTCGCCGACCTGGAGCTTCCCGCGCTCGCGCCGGTCGTACTTGTTGTAGCGGAGGATGCCGGCCTTCACGAGCTGGAAGTACCCGTAGAAGCCGGCCATGCCCAGCACGGCCAGCCCCGCGGCGCCGGCCGCCGCCATCTTCCAGTCGACACGCATGCCGGCACGAGTCTATCCCGAATCCCTCGCGCCCGACGCCTTGCGCCGGACGCGGGCCGCGCAGAAGAATGGCGAGGAGGGAGCGCCCATGGACCACATCCGCTACGCGGCCGCCGCCTGCCAGACCGACCTGCCCAACCCGGTCGAGCGTCGCCAGATGGCCGCCAACACCGACCGCATGCTGTGGATGATCGACCAGGCGCTGGCCGGCGCCGCGCCCTTCCTGCCCGTGCGGCTGGTGGTGTTCCCCGAGTTCGCGCACGCGGCGCCCGTGTTCGCCACCGCGCAGGAGCTGATGGAACAGCTGGCGGTCCCGATCCCCAACGAGCACACCGACCGCATCGCCGCCAAGGCGCGCGAGCACGGCATCTACGTGCAGACGGGGACGTTCCTGGAGAGCGACCCGCGCTGGCCCGGCGTCGTC
Source organism: Vicinamibacteria bacterium (assembly GCA_025923995.1). Classification (GTDB taxonomy): domain Bacteria; phylum Acidobacteriota; class Vicinamibacteria; order Fen-336; family Fen-336; genus JAICEW01. Next base: position 4,677 of record JAICEW010000177.1, read on the forward strand.
TTCAACACCACCTGCCTCGTCGGGCCGGCCGGCATCCTCTACAGGTACCGCAAGGTCAACCCCTGGATCCCCTACGAGGTCCACGCGAGCCCGCACGACCTGCCCGGCTACGACGAGCCGCTGTTCCCGGTGGCCGAGACGGAGATCGGACGGCTCGGGTGCGCCATCTGCTACGACTGGCTGTTCCCGGAGGCGATGCGCCAGCTCACCGCCAACGGAGCGGAGGTGCTGATCCGCGTGTCGGCCTACATGGACCCGTGGGGCGCGACGGAGCCTATGGACTGGTGGACTCTCGTCAACCGCTGCCGCGCGCTGGAGAACACCGCGTACGTGGTGGCCGCCAACCAGGGCGCGAGCCTGCGCCACTACCCGCCGTACTCGTGGCCCGGCGGCAGCATGGTGCTGGACTTCGACGGGCGCATCCTGGCCCAGGCCTCGCCGGGGCCGGGCGAGCGGATCGTCGTGGCCCCCATCGACGTGAGCGCGCTCCGCCACGAGCGCGAGACGCGCGTCGGCCATCACATGCTGGCGCACCTGCGCACGGAGGCGTATCCGGTCTACGGCGCGCGCCGCTACCCGCCCGCGCGCGGCGCGGCGGGCCTGTCCTACGAGGCGAACGTCGCGCGCATCGGCGACGCCAAGGCCGCCCTGCGTCCGGCCAGTCTGGTAGGCTAGCGGTCCCCATGGCCGAACCGCTCTCGACGTGGCCGCCTGCCCCCTCCGCGGCCGCGGGTGCGGTGGGCCGACCCCACCCGCTCCGACGGGCGGCGGCGGGCGCGTGGCACACGTTCTCCGGCGTGTGGTTCCTGCTCCGCCATCCCGGCCTGTGGCCCCTGGCCGCGCTGCCCGCGGCCTTGGCCGTCGGCGGCATCGTCGGCGGCGCGCTGCTGGGCACGTTCTCGGCGGGATGGCTGGAGTCCACGGTGCTGCCCCCGCAGGGACGCATGAACCCGGTGGCGTCGCTGCTCCTGACGATGACCTACTGGAGCGGAGCCATGGCGGCTGGCGTGCTGATCGGGCTCGGGATCGCGCTGCTCCTGGCCGCACCCGCGCTGGACGCTCTCTCCCGCCGCGTCGAGGAGCGCCAGAACGGCGGCCTCCCGGCCGCGGGGGCCGGCCTGCGCTGGGAGCTGGCCGAGTCCGCCAAGGCCACGCTCTACTTCCTCGCCGCGGCGCCGATCGTGCTGCTGCTGAGCCTGGTGCCGCTGGTGGGCGCGCCGCTGGCCCTGCTGTGGGGTGGGCACGCGCTCGCGCTGCAGCAGACCGACCCGGCGCTCACGAGGCGGAGCCTGAGCTTCACCCAGCGGCGGCGCTGGCACGGCCGCTTCCGCCCCGAGAGCCTCGGCTTCGGGGCGGCGGGCCTGCTGCTCCTGCTCGTCCCGGTGGCGAACCTGCTGCTGGTGCCCGCGCTGACCGTCGGCGCGACGCGGCTGGTGATGGAGCTGGAAGACCAGCCGCAGACGGGCTGATCGGAACGGAAGCCACAGAGGTCACAGGGAACAGCTCCCCGTGACCTCTGTCCGTCCCGTGGCTCCGCTTCGTTACGTCGTCGGACCGCGCGGGACGCGCTTCGCGCGCGCTCCCGCGACCGTCACCTTGAGATCGACCGGATGTCCGTCGCGCTGCACGGTCATCGTGGCTTCGACGCCCGGCTCCAGGCGCGCGACCTCGCGGCCCAGGTCCGCGGCGTCCTCGACGCTGCGGCCGTTGAGCTTGACGATCACGTCTCCGGCCTTCAGGCCGCCCTTGGCGGCGGGGCTGTCCGGATCGACGCTCGAGACCAGGAGGCCGTCCTCGACCTTGAAGTAGCCCGCGAGCTGCTCGGACAGCTCGTGGTAGCGGATGCCCAGCCGCGGGCCGCGGCTCCGCATCACCTGGCGCACGGCGTCCCGCGCCTCGTCGCCGATCCGCCGCGCGTCCTCCTCGTTCCAATGGAAGGCCGGCGGCTCGGGCACCTCAGGCATCGCCGGCATGTCCGGCATCTCGGGCAGCTCGGGGGGCACCAGGTCGCGCAGGCTCTCGAGGCTCTCGAGGGCGCCGAGGTGGTCGAAGCCCCTCGCGACGGCCTTCCGCTCCGCGAGGGTGGCCGTCACCTGCTGGACGGCGCCCTGCCGGCTGATCTCCATCTTCACCGTGCGCCCCGGCGGCGTCTCGCGCACCAGGCGCGAGAGCTGGGCGGCGCTGTGAACCGGCTCGCCCTGGAAGCGCACGATGACGTCGTCCTCCTTGAGGCCCGCGGCGGCGGCAGGCGAGCCGTCCGTGACCGCGCTGACGCGCGCCCCGCTCTCCTCCGTCAGCTTGAGCCGCTCGAGATCGCCGCCCCGGACCTCCGCGAGCGAGACGCCGAGGCGGCCCGGCTGGCTGGACCAGGCCCATTTCTGCTTCCCGCCCTCCGCCGCCAAAGGCGGCGCCAGCCCTGCGGCCAGCACCAGGCCGACGGCCCCCGCGCACGCGAAGCGAAACATGTTCCCTCCATTCAAGGCCCTGTACGTCGACAGGGCTTGCCCTCGCGTGGTTGGACGCGAGGCGGGCCCGGAAAGTCGAGGGGTCAGTGGACGATCGGCCCGCTCGGCCCGCCGTGGGCGCGCTCGAGGGCGCGGAACTCCAGGATCTCCAGCAGCCGCTGGTAGCGCGCCGCCACGCTGTCGCAGTCGAGCAGCGACTGCTTCTCGACCGCGGCCAGGTCCAGGTACTGGCAGACCGCGTTCGCGAAGAGCTCGTGCGAGAGGTCTGGCCGCGCGAGGAACACGGTGGCCCCCTCGGCCAGGCTGGACAGCGCCGTGAGCAGCCGGCGCCGCGAGGCCTCCAGCACGGTGGGCTCGCCCATGATGTCGCCGCGGTACTCGACCGAGGCCAGCCGGTACGGCTCGCCTCCGCGCTCGTCCACCACGCGGAAGCGCGCGACCCCCTTGAGCACGATGTTGTAGCGGCCGCCCTCGAGCATCTGGCTCTCGTCCACGATCCCGGCGCAGCCGACGGGATAGATGGGCGGCCGGCCGGAGTACTCCGCCTCCCAGCCGGGCCGCAGCAGCGTCATGCCGATCGTGCGATGGCCCGCCAGCGCATCGGCGACCATCTTGCGGTAGCGCGGCTCGAACACGTGCAGGGGCAGCGGCATCCGCGGGAAGAGCACGGTGTCCGGCAGCGGGAACAGCGGGATGACGGCGGGGAGGACGGGCACGGTCGGGATGAGGGCGCGGACCGTTCCGGCCGCGCCCTCGTTGATTCAGCGTCCGATGATCTGGATCGCCAGGTCGCGGTTGCGCGGCCCGTCGAGCTCGGCCGCGATGATGGCCTGGAACTGGCCCAGCACCAGCCTGCCCTTGCTGACGGAGAACGACGCCGCGTGGCCCAGCAGGCTCGCCTGCAGGTGCGAGTGCGCGTTCTGGCGGTCGCAGTCGGAGTGCTGGGGGTCGTTGTGCCGCCAGCCGTCCCGCGGGCTGACGACCTTGTTGAGCATGGCCTTGACGTCGTGGAGCAGCGCCGTCTGCCACTCGTTCACGAAGACGGCGAGCGTCGTGTGCAGCGAGGACAGCAGCACCACGCCCTCCTTGATGTCGTGCCGGCGCAGCAGGTCGGCCACCCGCTCGGTCAGGTTGTACAGCTCCAGCCTCTTGTCCGTGACCAGCCGCAGCGTCTCGGTGATCATGCGCAGGGTCTGCAGGCCTCCCTGCGGCTCGGCCACGGCTGTGTTCGAGGGTTCCACGTCCGCTCCCGTGAAGGCGCCACGCTTTTGGTGGACCGGGCGGCCGCCGCGCCTTCGTGACGCAGGCCGCCCGGGTTCGAGGCCGGCCCCGCGGCCGGCCGGAGGCCTCAGTGCTGGTGTCCGCCGCCGCCGCCCTCGCCCTCGCCCGCCTGGAACGAGTGGCCGCAGCCGCAGGTGGAGGTCGCGTTCGGGTTCTTGATGGCGAACCCGCCGCCCATGAGGTCTTCCTTGTAGTCGACCTCGGCGCCCTCGAGGTAGCGCAGGCTCATCGGGTCCACGATGACCTTGATGCCGTCGGTCTCGAAGACCTGGTCGCCGTCCGCCGCCTCGTCCAGGACCATGCCGTAGCTGAAGCCGGAGCAACCGCCGCCCTGCACGTAGATGCGCAGGCCGCCCGCGGGGATGCTCTCCCTCTCCTGCTCGAGGATCCCCTTGACCTTCTGGGTCGCGGCGGTGGTGAGATTGATCATCGGATATTCGCTCCCAAGTGATCGCGGGCCAGTGCGTGCCCCTCCGGCGCCGTCGCCGGCGTGGGCCTCGCTCGTGCCGCGATACGACCATCGTAGCAGCAAACGAATCCCCCGGGAAAGGAGGTCCGGCGCGCTGTAGAATGCCGCGCCCATGAGCGCGCGACCCTCGCCCCAAGCCCCGGATACGCCTGAGGTTCTGGCCCGCCTGACCGCGTCCGGCCTGCGCGGCCGGGGGGGCGGCTGGTTCCCGGCCGCGCGCAAGTGGCGGGCCGTCCTGGCGGAGGGCGGGGAGCCGGTCGTCATCGCCAACGGCGCCGAGGGCGAGCCGGGATCCATCAAGGACCGCTACCTGCTCCGCACGCGCGCGGCGGAGGTGGTGGCGGGCATCGAGATGGCGGCTGGCGCGCTGAACGCCGCCGGCCCCATCCTCTATCTCAAGGGCGCCTTCGTGCGCGAGGAAGAGCACCTCCGGCGCGTGGGGGCTTCCGTCCTCGTGCGCCGCGGCGCGGACACCTACGTGGCGGGCGAAGAGACCGCGGTGCTGGAAGCGCTCGAGGATCGCCGCGCGTGGCCGCGCCCGAAGCCGCCGCTGCCCGCCGCCGTCGGGCTCCACGGGCGCCCTACGCTCGTGCAGAACGTGGAGACGCTGTGGCGGCTGCCCGTGGCCGTGCGCGATCCGGAAGCGTTCCGCGCCGCCGAGACGACGCTCGTCTCGCTCTGGGGGCACGTGCGGCGGCCCGGCGTCTACGACGTCCCGCTCGGCACGCCGCTCGGGCGCGTGGTCGAGGGGTGGGGTGGCGGGGCGACCGACGGCATCGGGCTCCTCTTCCCCGCCGGGCCGTCGGCTGCTCCCCTCACGGCCGACCAGGCCAACGTCCCGCTCGATCCCGACGCGCTGCGCGAGGCGGGGTCGGGCCTGGGCACGGCCGCCGTCCTCGTCGTCGGTCGCTCGGCCTGCCCCGTCGCCGTGGCGGCGTCGGCCGCGGCTTTCTTCGAGCGCGAGTCCTGCGGGCAGTGCCCGCCGTGCGTGGTGGGCACGGGCAACCTGGCGCGCATCGTCCGCGCGCTGGAGGCTGGCGCAGCGCGGGCACGCGACCTGGCGAGCCTGCACGAAGCGGCCGGGTTCATGGCGATGCACGGCTACTGCGCGCACTCGCGCACGGCCGCCGCCGCCGTGCGCGGCATCCTGGCGCGCGTGCCCGCGGAGGTCGAGGCGCACCTTCGCGCCGGCCGCTGCCCGCGGGGTGGCTCGCCGTCCGATCCCTTCGCACCCGCATCGCCCGAGCGGGCCGCGATCGAGCGCGCGCTCGACGAGACGACCGCGTGACGTTCGTCTTCTTCCTGTTCCTCCTGCACGCGTCGCTGGGCCTCATGGCCGTGCTGGCCGCCGTGCCCGACCGGGCGGGCGCGAAGTTCTTCAAGCTGTGCGCCGCGTCGGCCGCGTTCATGACCACCGCCGGCTGGTGGATGCTCTGGCGGCGCGGCGGCGGCTCGGCCGCCCTCCTCTGGACGAGCGGCGCCTTCCTCGTCCTCACGGTCCTCTACAACCGCGCGTGGCACTTCGGCTGGAAGCGCGCGCTCGGTCCCCTGCTCTGGGGCGCGCTCGCCGCGGGAGTGGCCGCGGTGCTGGCTGTGGACATCGCGAGTCCACCGCCGGGAGCGACGAGCATCGCCGCGATGCTGGTGGCGACCGACCTCACGTCGGCGCTCCTGCTGGGTGCGGCCGCGGGCGCCATGATCCTGGGCCACTACTACCTGGTGGTGCTGGACCTCCCCATCGCCGCGCTCCGGCGCCTCACGGTGCTGCTCGTGGTCGCGCTCGGCCTGCGCACCGTCGTGGTCGCGGTCGCGCTCCTGGGCCCCACCCACGCCGGACTCGACCAGGCGCGCGCGGTCGCCGCGGGGCTGTGGAGCCCCGACGGCGTCTTCGTCTGGATGCGGCTGCTGTTCGGGATCGCGGGCCCGCTCTCGCTCGTGTGGTTCATCTGGAAGACGGTCGAGATCCGCTCCACCCAGTCCGCGACCGGGATCCTCTACGTGCAGCTCTTCCTGGTGATGGCCGGCGAGCTGCTCGCGAAGTACCTGCGCATGGCGGCCGGCATCCCGCTGTGAGCCGCCGCGCGCCCGAGATCGCGTTCGCCTGCCCGGGCTGCGGCCGCGAGGCCACCTGCGGCATCGACGGCCGTGGGACGTGCGGCGCCTGCGGGCGCGAGGCCACGCTGGACGTGGCCGGGATCGCCGGCGCGCCGCCGCGCGTCGAGCACTGCCCCGCCTGCGGCGGGCGGCAGCTCTACGTGCAGCGCGACTTCAACCAGAAGGTCGGGCTCGGCATCGTCGTCGTGGGCGCGGCGCTGGTCCCGTTCACGCCGTTCTACTCGAGCCTGTTCGCGGCCGCGATCGTGGATGCGATCCTCTACGCCCTCGTGCCGGAGATCACGGTCTGCTACCGCTGCCACGCGCACTTCCGTGGCTTCGCGCGCAACCCCGCGCACCAGCCGTTCGACCTGCACCTGGCGGAGCAGTACGACGTGCGGAAGCCGGAGGGCTAGTCAGCCGCGCCAGAAGCCGAGCGCGAGGCCGATGAAGGCGGGCAGCGCCTGGATGAAGAAGATGCGGCGCGAGACCGTGAGCGCGCCCATGATCCCCGCCGCGGCCACGCAGGCCAGGAAGAAGAGCTGGACCTGCCGTCCCACGAGCGGGTCGGCATGCAGCGTCCCCCACACGAGCCCCGCGGCGAGGAAGCCGTTGTAGAGCCCCTGGTTCGCGGCCAGCGCGGCCGACTGCTCCGCGTACTCGGGCGTCGTGCGGAACGTCTTCCGGCCGATCGGCTTCGTCCACAGGAACATCTCGAGCACGAGGAACCACACGTGCTCCAGCGCGACCACCACGGTCACGACGTCGAGGGCGTTCATGCGGCCTGCTCCACCTTCGCGAGCTGCGGACGCACGAGCGGGCCCGCGATCCGCAGCGCGAGCGCGACCAGCAGCGAGCCCACGGCGGGCCCGTAGAGCCAGGGCTGCCGCGCGGCGCGGGGGCCGTAGGCGGCCAGGAACGAGACCGCCACCCAGAGCAGGCCCCACTCGACCGCGGGGTGCCGCGGCCGGAGCGCGCCCGCGAAGATGACCAGGTACGCGAGCACGCCTCCGATCGCGGTCACGGGATCGGCGCGCTCGGCGAGGTTCGCCCCGCCCGTGAGCGCCGCCAGGTAGAGCACCGCGACCAGGTGCAGGCCGTGCGACACCGCGAGCGACCGGATGAGGCCCGCGCGACGCGACGCCAGGGCCTCGATCATCCAGGACGACAGCGCCAGGCACAGCAGCAGCGCCGACGTCCGCGCCGTCGCGCGGACGATCGTGCGCGTTCCGGGCTCACCGACCCCCGCCGCGATCGCCAGCAGCACGCACATCGCGACCAGCGGCGGGGCGGTCCAGGCGAGCGTTCGGTCGCGGCCGTCTCTCACGTGCGTTCGCTGCTCCTCGGGAGGACGCTCGCCTACTTGCGGTGCGGGGAGGGCTTCGGGGGCGGCGGCGTCGGGTCCACGTAGCCCAGGATACCGGTCGCGGGAGGCGGAGCCGGCGGCCGCACCATCCAGTAGATGCCCCAGGCCAGGAGCACGAGCGCGACCGCCAACCCGACCCAGATCTCCCAGCCTCGGCGCGTCGCGCCGCGGACCAGGTCGGTCGGCTTGGGAGCGGCGATCGGGACGCGCGAGCGGAGCCAGCCGCAGCGGCACTCGTCCACGGAGTTCGGGACGCGGCGCTTGCAGCTCGGGCACTCCCACGTGGCGGCCATGCCCAGGATATTACGCTACGATCGACCCATGCCGGAGCTGCCGGACCTCCTGCACGTCCAGGGCAAGCTCGAGGCGCGGCTCGTCGGTCGGACCGTGACCGGCGAGCGGCTGCGCGACCCCGTGCTGCTGCGCTGCCTGGTCCACGGCAACCTCTCGTTGCTGCTCGGGCGCACGCTGCACGACGTCTCGCGGCGCGCGCACTTCCTGATCTTCCACTTCGATGGGCTCGACCTGGCGGTGAACCCGATGCTGGCGGGGCGGTTCCGGCTGGCCGAGCCGGGCGCGAAGGACGAGGCCGCGCTGGGCTTCGCGCTCGCGTTCGGCGACGTCGAGCTGCGCTACCTGGACGACAAGAGCATGGGCAAGGCGTACCTGACCGCCGCCGGGGACCTCTCGGCCATCCCCACGCTCGACACGATCGGGGTCGACGTCCTCTCGCCCCAGTTCACGCGCGAGCGTTTCGCGAGCCTGCTGCGCCACCGCAAGGACCAGGTGCGCGTGTTCCTGCTCGACAAGAGGGCGCTCGACAGCCTGGGCAACGCGTACGCGGACGAGGTGCTCTTCGAGGCCGGCATCCA
>JAICEW010000178.1 GCA_025923995.1 Vicinamibacteria bacterium
CAGCAGATGCGCGCGGGCAGGCCCTGCGACTTGACCTTCTCGCGCGCGAGCCTTATCCAGCGCGCGAGCGCCTCGTCCTGCGGGAACGTGCGCAGCACCGCGTCGTCGGTCGCGCGCAGGTCCTCGGGGTCGCCCGAGAGGACCGCCCAGCGGAAGGGGCCCTTGCCCTCGCAGAACAGCGGCCGGATATAGGCGGGCACGAAGCCGGGGAACGCGAAGGCGTCCTTGACGCCCGCCTTCTCCGCCTCGGCGCGGATGTTGTTCCCGTAGTCGAACGTCACCGCGCCCTTCGCCATCAGGTCCAGCATGGCCTGGACGTGCTCGCCCATGGTCCGCCGAGCCTCGGCCTGGTAGCGGGCCGGATCGGACGCGCGCAGCGCGACGGCCTGCCCGAGCGTCATGCGGTTGGGCACGTAGCCGTTCAGCGGGTCGTGCGCGCTCGTCTGGTCCGTGAGCAGGTCCGGCACGATGCCGCGCCTCACGCAGTCGGCCAGCACGTCCGCCGCGTTGCCCAGCAGGGCGATCGAGAGCGCGCGGCCCTCCCGTTGCGCCCCGCGCGCGAGCGCGATCGCCTCGTCCAGCGAGTCGCACCGCCGGTCCACGTACGCCGTGTCGAGCCGCCGCTGGATGCGGTGCGGGTCCACCTCGATCGCGATGACCACGCCTTCGTTCATGGTGGCGGCCAGCGGCTGCGCGCCGCCCATGCCGCCCAGGCCCGCCGTCATCACCAGCCGGCCCTTGAGCGTGCCGCCGAAGTGCTGGCGCGCGGCCTCCGCGAACGTCTCGTAGGTGCCCTGGAGGATGCCCTGCGTGCCGATGTAGATCCAGGAGCCCGCCGTCATCTGGCCGTACATCATCAGGCCCTTGCGGTCGAGCTCGTAGAAGTGGTCCCAGGTGGCCCAGCGGGGCACCAGCATGGAGTTCGACAGCAGGACGCGCGGAGCGTCCGCGTGCGTGCGGAACACGCCGACCGCCTTGCCCGACTGCACGAGCAGCGTCTCGTCGTTGCCCAGCTCGCGCAGCGCGCGCACGATCGCGTCGTAGCACTCCCAGTTGCGCGCGGCGCGGCCGATGCCGCCGTAGACGACCAGGTCGCCCGGCCGCTCCGCCACCTCGGGGTCGAGGTTGTTCATGAGCATGCGCAGCGCCGCCTCCTGCTGCCAGGAGCGGCAGGAGATGGCGGTCCCGCGCGGCGCGCGGATCACGCGGTCGGCGCTGACGGTCGTGGCCATGACGGGTCCTCTCCTATTGCAGCGTACCGCAGACCGCGGCGGCCGCGTCCGCCAATCGGCCCCAGCGCACCTGGTCGGCCAGCGCCTCGATGTCCGGCGAGAGCACGCGGTCGGTGTCGTAGGGCGGCACGTCGGTGCGGACGCGCGCGTGCACGGCCTCCAGCGCGTCCGAGGTGCGCAGCGGCCGCTGGAACTCCATCGCCTGGCAGGCGGCCAGCACCTCGACCGCCAGGATGCGGCGCGTGTTCGCGACCGCGCGGGCCGCCTTGCGCGCGGCGGTGACGCCCATCGAGACGTGGTCCTCCTTGTTGGCGGAGGTGGGGATCGAGTCCACGCTGGCGGGATGGGCGAGCGTCTTGTTCTCGGAGGCCAGGGCCGCGGCGGTCACGTGCGCGATCATCAGGCCCGACTGCAGGCCGCCCTCGCGGGTGAGGAAGGCGGGCAGGCCCGACAGCGTCGGGTTCACCAGCCGCTCGATGCGCCGCTCGCTGATGGCCCCGATCTCCGCGATCGCGATCGCGAGCATGTCCGCGGCCATGGCGACGGGCTCGCCGTGGAAGTTGCCGCCCGAGAGCAGCTCGCCCGTCTCGGCGAACACCATCGGGTTGTCGGTGGCGGCGTTCATCTCGATGTCGATCGTGCGCTGCACGTACGCGATCGCGTCGCGCGCGGCGCCGTGCACCTGCGGGATGCAGCGCAGGGAGTAGGCGTCCTGCACCTTGCCGCAGTCGCGGTGCGACTCGCGCAGCGGGCTGCCGGCGAGCAGCCGGCGCAGGTTGGCCGCCGAGGCGCCCTGGCCCGGGTGCGGCCGGGCGTCGTGGATGCGCGCGTCGAAGGCGACGTCGGTGCCCTTGAGCGCGTCGAGCGTGAGCGCGCCCGCGACGTCGGCCGTGCGCACCAGCCGCCACGCCTCGGCCAGGGCCAGGCCGGCCACCGCGGTCATGAGCTGCGTGCCGTTGATGAGCGCCAACCCTTCCTTCGCCTCCAGCGTGACGGGCGACAGGCCGGCGCGCGCGAGCGCGTCCGCGGCCAGGGCACCGTCGCGGCACCGCCCCCCGCCCCCGAGCGCGAGCGCCAGGTGGGCGAGCGGGGCCAGGTCGCCGCTGGCGCCCACCGAGCCCTGGCCGGGCACGGCCGGGTGGATGCGCGCGTTCAGCATGCCGATCAGGAGATCCAGCGTCTCGGGCCGCACGCCCGAAAGCCCCTTGGCCAGCACGTTCGCGCGCAGGAGCATGAGCGCCCGCGTCTCGACGTCGTCGAGCAGCTCGCCGACGCCGGCCGCGTGGCTGCGGACGAGGTTCCGCTGCAGCTCGCGCAGCTTGGCCTTCGGGATCACCACGTCCGCGAAGTTCCCGAAGCCCGTGTTCACCCCGTAGACCACGGCGCCCCTGGCCACCGCCTGGTCCACGACCGCGCGCGAGCGCGCGACGGCCGCGCGGGCCGCGTCCGCCAGCACCACGCGACGCCCGTCGTGGGCCACGTCTTCGAGGTCGTCGAGGGTGAGGCGGTTCCCGTCGATGGGCAGGGGAGCGGCGTGGGTCGGAAGCATCGAGACGCCGCGACTATATCGTAGTCGCGGTCCGGGCTAGAATGGCCGGTCCTCTCGGTACCTGATATGCCCAATGTCGTGATCGTCGGCGCCCAGTGGGGCGACGAAGGCAAGGGAAAGATCGTGGACCTGCTCACGGAGAGGGTCCAGGTCGTGGCCCGCTACAACGGAGGCCACAACGCGGGCCACACCATCCGCGTGGGCGAGGACCAGTTCGTCCTGCGCCTGATCCCGTCGGGGATCCTCCATCCCGGCATCCTCTGCCTGATGGGGAACGGGATGGTCATCGACCCCTGGGCCTTCGAGTCCGAGCTGGCCGAGCTGCGCGGCAAGGGCGTCCCGGCCGACGAGAACCTGCTGATCTCGGACCGCGCGCACCTGATCCTGCCTCACCACCGCGCGCTGGAAGCGCTGGCCGAGGAGCTGCGGGGGAGCCGGAAGATCGGCACCACCCTGCGCGGCATCGGGCCCGCGTACGAGGACAAGGCCGCCCGCCGCGGCCTGCGCATGGGCGACCTGGTGCGGCCCGGCGCGCTGGCGGGCAAGCTGGAGGAGGCGCGCCGGCACTACGAGCAGGTGTGCCGCGGGGCTTCGCGCGAGCCGCAGGTCGACTGGGACGCGCTGCTGGGGGACCTGTTCGCGTTCGGCGAGCGTCTGCGCTCGCGCATCACCGACGTTTCGGTCGTGCTGCACCGGCACATGGCCGAGGGCTACTCGGTCCTGTTCGAGGGCGCGCAGGCCACGCTGCTCGACCTCGACCACGGCACCTACCCGTTCGTGACGTCGTCCTCCGCGACCGCCGGCGGCGTGCTCACGGGTCTCGGCGTCGGCCCCTCGCGGATCGACGGCGTCATCGGCATCGCCAAGGCGTACACGACGCGCGTGGGCGCGGGCCCGCTGCCGTCCGAGATCGGCGGGCCGCTGGAGGACGAGATCCGCGCGCGCGGCCACGAGTTCGGCGCCAACACGCGCCGGCCCCGCCGCTGTGGCTGGTTCGACTCGGTCGTCGTCCGCCACTCCGCGCGCATCAACGGGCTCGACACGCTCGCGGTCACGAAGCTGGACGTGCTGGACGGGCTGGACGAGGTGCGGATCTGCACCGCGTACCGGTTCGAGGGCGGGGAGATCCGCGACTTCCCGGGCGACCTCTCGGTGCTCGAGGCGTGCGAGCCCGTCTACGAGACGATGCCCGGCTGGACCCAGTCGTCCGCCGGCGTCCGCGACTTCGCGCTGCTGCCCGACGCGGCCCGGCGCTACGTGGACCGGATCTCGGACCTGTGCGGCGTCGAGATCGGCATCGTCTCCACCGGCCCCGACCGCAGCCACACGATCCTGCGCGGCCAGAGCGCGCTGTCCAGCTGGTTCGAGTAGGCGCTCACCTCCGCCGCGGCTCGAGCGGCGTGTCGAAGGCGAAGCCGGTGGCCGGCTCGATCGCGACCGCCTTGCCCACCAGCCCGCCGTAGGGGCCGTCGTGCGTCGCCGTGATCGCGCCGCTGCGCCCGGCCAGCTCGCTGATCGAGGCCGTGCTGAGCGAGAGGCTCTGCGTGGGCGCGAGGCTCACCGGCGACGTGGCCAGCAGGGCGCCGGTGGGGCTCCAGAACTGCAGGCTGCCCTGCAGCGTCGCGCCCGACCGGTTCTGGAGCAGGACCACCGTCACCTGGCCTCCCTGGTTGTTGAACCGGGGCGCGGCCAGCGTCGTCTCGCGGGCGCGGATGCGATAGACGTCGTCCGCGCCGCAGTCGGTCGTGCACCCCGCGCTCGTGACCTCGATGTAGTCCGCCTCCGGCGCCGGCTGCTCGTTGCGCACGCCCAGGCGGCGCGCCGGCCCGCTCCCGGTCGGGTCCGAGTTCTGGAGGATGGTCGAGAGGTCGGGGGCCAGGCGCCGCAGGTTCGGGCCATCGGTGGTGCCAAGGTCGCCCGAGGCGCCGTCGATCTCGACCTCGAACGAGGACCAGGCCGGGCGCGAGAGCACGAACACGTCCCGGGCCCCGGCGGTCGCCAGGGCGCGCCACTGCTCGACGCCATGGGACAGCTCGCCGCTCAGGGCGAGCGTTCCCCCGTCGTTGTCCACGATGACGCCCTGCGCCTCGGTGTCGCCGGCCTGCCCGTCGACGGGGTTCGACAGGATCACCGTGAAGTGCTCGTTCGGCTCGTCCAGCAGGTCGCCGATGACGGGCACCGTGATGTCCGCGCCGGTCGAGCCGGGACCGAAGGTCACCGTGCCCGCGGTGGCGGTGAAGTCCGTGCCCGCGGTCGCGGTGCCGGAGGCGGTCGTGAAGTCGACCGTCACGGTCTGCACGCTCTGGGCCGACAGCGTCAGCGCGAACCCGGCCGGCGTGGTGCCCGCGTCGCCTTCCGTCACCGTCACGTCGGAGATCGCCACCGAGGGGCCGTCGTCGTCGTCGATGGTGACCACGCCCAGCGGGTCGGCCAGCGTCGCGAAGTCCGCCGCCTGGAGGGTGGCCGAGAAGGCCTCGTCGGTCTCGTCGGCCGTGTCGCCCAGGACGGGCACCGTCAGCTGGGCCGTCGTCGAGCCCGCGGCGACGGTGAAGCCGCCGGAGGTCGCGGTGTAGTCCTGGCCCGCGATGGCGGTCCCATCCGCGGTGGCGAAGTTGCCGCTCACCGCCCGCCCGCTCACGGGCGCGAGCGTCACCGTGAGCGGCGCGTTCGTGGAGCCGGCGTGGCCTTCCACGACCGTCGCGTCCGAGATGGAGACGCTCGGCAGCGGGTCGTTGTCCAGGATGGTCGTCTCGCCGACCGGGTCGCCGAGCGTGGCCCCCGTCGGGCTGGACAGGCTGAGCGCGAAGCGCTCGTCGTGCTCGTCCAGGTTGTCGCCCAGCACGGTGACGGTGAGGGGGAGGACGAACTGCCCGGTGTCGAACGTGAGCGTTCCCGAGGCGGCGGTGTAGTCGGCGCCGGCCGTCGCCTGGACCCCGGTCGTGGCGTTGCCGGTCGCCCAGTTCACGCGGACCTGCGTCACCGGCGGCTCCGAGAGCGAGACGTTGAACGTCGCGGTGCCGTTGGTGCCCGTGTCGGCCTCGGTCACGTTGAGCGCGTCCGCCACGGACACGACGGGGAACGGGCACGACTGGATGGACACGTCGTCCACCGAGAAGTTCGTCACGTTCGGTCCGGAGGTGGTGCTTTCGAAGCGGAGCTGGTGGGAGGCGCCGTTCGCATAGGCGGACACGTCGATGTCCACCAGCTGGTAGCTCGTGAAGCCGGGCTGGGACTCGAAGGCCTGGAAGAACGTGTCGTTGTCGATGCGGACGCGGAGGCGGTCGGAGCCGTTGCCGCTGCGCGCGCCGATCCAGAGGTAGAAGCGCAGCCGCGCGGTTCCCAGGGGTATGGTCGTGCTCTGCTGCAGGGCGCCCTCCTCGAACACGCCGATCCCGCCGAACCACGCCCACCACAGCCCGCTGCGCGGGAAGGCGGTGCCGCCGCCGTTCCCGCACTCCGCGACCGTGCACAGCGGCGTGCCGAAGTTGGTCGAGGACTGGCCCCAGGGCGAGGAGGTTCCCTGCTCGAACGAGCCGTCCTGCACGAGCTCGATGCACGAGCCGTCCGCAGCGTCGGCGGTGGGCGGCGCGACGCGCGGGACCGGCGGCGCGGGCGCCTCGCGCACCGTGCGCTTGATCCGCCGGTGATCCTCCTGGTCCGGCGCGGACGTCACCACGGCGACTGCGGCCAGCAGCGTCATCAGGCTGTGCATGGTGTTCTCCCTGGAATCCGGATTCTAGGACGTTAGACGCCCGATGGACAGCCCTGGACGCGTGCTACCATCCCGTCAGGCCGTTAGCTCAGTGGTAGAGCGCCTGCCTTTTAAGCAGGGTGTCGTGGGTTCGATCCCCACACGGCCTACCACGACAGCCGATCCGCCGCGCTCGCCCCACCCCCGAGCATCGGAGCTCTCCGCGAACGGACCCCTGAGCGCCGCTGGCGACCGTAGCATCGCGGCTCCAGGAGGTCACGTGAACGACAACAAGGCGTCCGAGATCCGCAGGACCGTCGTCCGCGAGAAGGAGCCCGGCATCCTGCGCCGCTGGGTGATCGAGCTGCTCGACGACCGGGCCGAGCTGCGCAAGGAGATGGAGCAGCTCCGGTCGAAGATCTCGCCGTCCGTGAAGCCGATCTCTTTCGGCGTCGTCACCGACCCTCGAGGCCGCGCGGATTCGAGCGAGTAGCGCTCCGCACGATTCACCCGCGGCGGCGTGGCTTCCGTTGGCGCGTGGCCCGGTCCTGGGCGGCCTGGGACGGACGGGACGAAGATCCTGCTGACCGATGGTCATCGAGGCGGGCGCCCTTCGGCGCCTGGCACCGCCACGCGTCCTCGACCAGCTTGCGCAGCTGGGCCCTGGTGACCGCCTTCAGCCGGACCAGCACGGCGGGGTAGCCGTCGTAGTGCGGCTCCGTGAAGAAGATGTCGGGGTCCGCCGCGAGCAGCATCGCCTTCTCCGCCTGGTCGCGCACGCGGACGCCGAGAGCGGATGGGTTCGGCACGCGTCCCTGCTTCGGATGGATCCGCTCGAGCCAGACCCAGACGAAGCCTTTCCACTTCCCCTTGTTCTCGACCTCGAACGCGAAACGGCCCGTGACCTCGCGCACGCCGGGCAGCGCGAGCGCGATCCGCCTGACGTCCGCCTGAGTGGCCATCTGCGCTCCCCATGAGAGAGTGTTGAGAGGATATGTCCGCCGACACGGCCACGAACGGCCTCGTCTTCGAGGCCCGCGGCATCACGAAGGTCTACCACATGGGCGAGGTCGAGGTGCACGCCCTGCGCGGCGTCGACCTCACGCTGGGCGCGCGCGAGTTCGTGGTGTTCCTGGGCCCGTCGGGGAGCGGGAAGTCCACGCTCCTCAACATCCTGGGCGGCCTGGATACGCCGACCAGCGGACACGTGCTGTACCACGGGCGCGACCTCACGGAAGCGGACGAGGGCGAGCTGACGCTGTACCGCCGCCGCCACGTGGGGTTCGTGTTCCAGTTCTACAACCTCATCCCCAGCCTCACCGCGCGCGAGAACGTCGCGCTGGTCACGGAGATCGTCGAGGACCCCATGCCGCCCGAGGAGGCGCTGCGGCTGGTCGGCCTGGGCGCGCGGCTCGACCACTTCCCGGCCCAGCTCTCGGGCGGCGAGCAGCAGCGGGTGGCCATCGCGCGCGCGATCGCCAAGCGGCCCGCGGTGCTGCTCTGCGACGAGCCCACGGGCGCGCTCGACATCTCGACCGGCATCGTCGTCCTGGAGGCCATCGCGCGCGCCAACCAGGAGCTCGGCACCTGCACCGCCGTCATCACGCACAACGCCGCCATCGCGGCCATGGCCGACCGGGTGATCCGCCTCTCCGACGGGCACGTGGCCAGCGTGGAGGCCAACGCGACCAAGCGGTCCCCGGGCGAGCTCCAGTGGTGAGGGTCGCGCCGCTCGACCGCAAGCTGCTCCGCGACCTGGTGGAGATGAAGGGCCAGGCGCTCGCCATCGCCTCGGTGGTGGCGGCGGGCGTCGCGATGTTCGTGACGTACCACTCGAACTTCGACTCGCTCCGCCGCACGCAGGGCGCGTACTACGAGCGCTACCGGTTCGCGGACGTGTTCGCCAGCCTGAAGCGCGCGCCCCAGCGCCTGGAGGAGCGCATCGCGGACATCCCCGGCGTCGCCCAGGTGGACCTGCGCGTGGTGGCGGACGTCACGCTGGACGTCGAGGGCTACGACGAGCCCGCGACCGGGCGGCTCATCTCGGTGCCGGCCGAAGGACGGCCCCGCCTCAACGAGGTGTTCCTGCGGCAGGGCCGCTGGATCGAGCCGGGCCGTCCGGACGAGGTCGTGGTCAGCGAGGCCTTCGCCAACGCGCACCACCTGGTACCGGGGGGCCGCCTGGCCGCCCTCATCAACGGGCGGCGGCGCGAGCTGCAGGTGGTCGGGCTGGGCCTGTCGCCCGAGTACGTCTACATCATCCCGCCGGGCGAGCTGATCCCCGACGACCGCCGCTTCGGCATCCTCTATATGGAGCGCCGCGCGCTGGGCGCCGCCTTCGACATGGAGGGCGGGTTCAACGACGTGTCGCTGTCGCTGGTCCCTGGCGCCTCGGCCGAGGAGGCGATCGCGCGCCTGGACCGCGTCCTCCAGCCCTACGGCGGGCGGGGAGCGGTGCCGCGCCGCCTGCAGATCTCGCACTGGACGCTCGACAACGAGCTCGCGCAGCTCCAGAGCTTCGGCATCCTGGTCCCCGCCATCTTCCTGGGCGTCGCCGCCTTCCTGCTGAACGTGGCCATGACGCGCGCGCTCGCCATCCAGCGGCCGCAGATCGCGGCCCTCAAGGCGCTGGGCTACAGCAACCGCGAGATCGGGTGGCACTACGTGAAGTGGTCGCTGGTCATCGCCTTCGCGGGCGCCCTCGTCGGTATCGGCGGCGGCGCCTGGCTGGGCAGGGGGATGATCGCCATCTACAACGGGTTCTTCCGCTTCCCGATCCTGCTGTATCGGCTCTCGGCCAGCGTCGCGGTGAACGCCTCGCTGGTGGCGCTCGCCGCCGGAGCCGTGGGCGCGCTGCTGGCGGTGCGGCGCGCCGTGCGCATCCCGCCGGCGGAGGCGATGCGGCCGGAGCCGCCCGCCCGCTACCGCACGAGCTTCGTGGAGTCGCGCGGCCTGCGCCTCACGCACGCCACCCGCATGGTGCTGCGCAACGTCGAGCGCCAGCCCGCCCGTGCGCTGGCGACCGTGGTCGGCATCTCGTTCGCGGTGGGCATCCTGCTGTTCGGCTTCGTCTTCTTGGACGCGATGGAGCTGCTGGCGGAGGTGCAGTTCTCGCTGGTGCAGCGCCAGGACGTGACGGTCTCGTTCGTCGAGCCCGCCTCCTCGCGCGCGCTGCACGAGGTGGCCTCGCTGCCCGGCGTGATGGCGGTCGAGCCGGTGCGGACGGTCGCGGTGCGCCTGCGCCACGGCCATCGCCACCGCACGCTCGCGCTCAGCGGCATGCCCGCGCGCCCCCAGCTCAGCCGCATCGTCGACCTCGAGGGGCGCGCGGTCTCGCTGCCGCCCGAGGGGCTCATGATGTCGCGCATCCTCGGGCAGGTGCTGGGGGTGACTCCCGGCGACGAGGTCGTGGTCGAGGTGCTGGAGGGCGCGCGGCCGGTGCGCGCGGTGAAGGTGGTGGGGCTGGTGGACGACTACATGGGCGTCGCGGCCTGGATGGAGATCGGGGCGCTGCACCGCATGCTGCGCGAGGCGCAGACGCTCTCGGGCGCGCAGATGATGGTGGACCCGCGGGCCCTCGACGCGCTGTACCGCCGGCTGAAGGCGCTGCCGCGGGTGGCGGGAGTGGCCGTGACCCAGGCCGCGCGCGACGCGTTCCGGCGGATCATGGCCCAGAACTTCGAGATCATCACGATCTTCAACGTGAGCTTCGCCGTCATCATCGCCTTCGGCGTCGTCTACAACTCGGCGCGCATCTCGCTCTCCGAGCGCAGCCGCGAGCTGGCCAGCCTGCGCGTGCTGGGCTTCACGATCGCCGAGATCTCGCTCATCCTGCTGGGCGAGCTGGCGCTGCTCACGCTGCTGTCCGTGGTGCCGGGCCTGCTGGTGGGCTGGGGGCTGTCGCTGTTCGTCCTGCGCAGCTTCTCGAGCGAGGTGTACCGGATCCCGCTCGTGGTGACGTCGGCCAACGTCGCCTGGTCGATCCTCACCGTCGTCGCGGCCGCGACGGTGTCGGGGCTGGCCGTGCGGCGCAAGCTGGACCGCCTGGACCTGGTGGCGGTCCTCAAGACGAGGGAGTGAGCACGACTTCATGAACGCGCTTCGACACCTGAAGAGCCGCAAGGTCCAGGCCGGCCTGGCGCTGGTGGCCGTGCTGTTCGCCGTCGCCCTCTGGCCCGCGTCGGTGCCCGCCGACCTGGCCCCCGTCACGCGCGGGCCGCTGGTGGTCACGGTGGACGAGGAGGGTGAGACGCGCGTGCGCGAGCGCTTCGTGGTCTCCGCCCCGGTGCCCGGCCAGGTGCTGCGCATCGAGCTGGAGCCGGGCGACCCGGTGACCAAGGGCGCCGCGCTGGTGACGGTGAGGCCCGCTCCCCCTGTGCCTCTCGACGCGCGCTCGCGCGCCGAGGCCGAGGCCGCGGTCCAGTCCGCGCGGGCCGCGGTGGGACAGGCGCAGGCGCAGAAGAAGCGGGCGGAGCCGGTGGCCACGCTGGCGCGCGCGGAGCTGGAGCGGGGCCGCGACCTGTTCGCGCGAGGCATCGTCGCGCAGCAGGAGCTCGACGCGCGCGAGGCCGATGCCCGGGCCGCGCAGGAGGCCCAGCGTGCCGCGGAGTTCGCGGTGGCCAGCGCCGAGCACCAGCTCGAGATGACGCGGGCGCGCCTGGTCCAGGCCACGGGAGGCGCGGGGGCCGGCCAGCTGATCGTGCTGCGCTCGCCGATCGACGGCGTCGTCTTCAAGCGGCTGCGTGAGAGCGAGTCCGTGGTCGCGGCGGGCGAGCCGCTGCTGGAGGTGGGAGACCCCGAGCACCTCGAGATCGTGTCCGACCTGCTCTCGACCGACGCCGTGCGCGTCCGGCCGGGGGCGCGCGTGTTCATCGAGCAGTGGGGCGGCGACCGGCCGCTGCAGGGCCGCGTGCGGCGGGTGGAGCCGTCCGGGTTCATGAAGGTCTCGGCGCTCGGGGTCGAGGAGCAGCGCGTCAACGTCATCGTCGACTTCGAGGATCCGCCCGAGGCGCGCAGGACGCTCGGGGACGGCTATCGCGTCGAGGTGCGCGTCGTGATCTGGGAGGGGAAGGACGTCGTCAAGGTCCCGACCAGCAGCCTCGTGCGGCAGGGCGAGGGGTGGGCGGTCTTCGCGGCCGACGCGGGGCGCGCGCGCCTCCGGCCCATCGAGCTGGGGGGGCGCAACGGGCTGGAGGCCGAGGTGCGCTCGGGGCTCGCAGCCGGCCAGGACGTCGTGGTCCACCCCAGCGACGCGCTGGCGGACGGGAAGCGACTCGCGGCGCGCTGACGTGTCCTGACCCAACCCCGGCCACCCGGCCGACGTCCAACGCTTGACACGGCGGACCCGTGGGCCCACCTTGCCTAGAGAGTCGAGGTAACGGAGCGCATGGCATCCAAGGAACCGAACAGCCTGCTGCACGGGACGCTGGACGCGCTCGTGCTGAAGACGCTGGAGGCGGGCCCGCAGCACGGCTACGCGATCGCCCGGGCGCTGGAAGCGGCCACCGGCGGCCGGCTCGACATCGAGGAGGGCTCGCTCTACCCCGCGCTGTACCGGATGGAGAAGCGCGCCTGGATCGATGCGGAGTGGGGGACCTCGGAGCTGCAGCGGCGGGTGAAGCTCTACCGCCTCACGCGCGCCGGGCGCGCCCAGCTCGTGCGCGAGACCGAGGCGTGGGCGGCGTTCTCGCGCGCGGTGTCCCAGGTGCTGCTCACGTGAGGTGGAGCGTCCGCGAGCGGCTACGCAGCCGCCTCTGGCGCGTCCCGGTCGAGGACGAGGCGCGGGAGGAGATCCGCTTCCACGTCGACATGATGACGCGCGAGCTGACGGAGCAGGGGATGGGCAAGAGGGACGCGCGCGCCGAGGCCGAGCGCCGGTTCGGCGACACGGGCCGGCTGCAGGCGCAGCTCACGAGGCTCGGGGAGGAGCGCGACCGTCGCCTGGCCCTGCGCGAGTGGCTGGCCGACGCCTGGCGCGACGCGGCCCATGCCCTGCGCCAGATCGGCGCGCGCCCGGCCTTCACCGCGGTGGCCGTCACCACGCTCGCGCTCGGCATCGGGGCCAGCACGGCCATCTACAGCGTCCTCGACGCGGTGGTGCTGCGGCCGCTGCCGTTCGAGCAGGCGGAGCGGCTGTACCAGGTGTCGACCACCTTCCGCGGCGGACCGGGCGCGATCTCGATCGGCAACTACCTGGCGATGCAGCGTGAGACGCGCGCGTTCCAGTCGCTCGGCGCGCACAACGCCAAGACGTTCAACCTGACCGACGACGGCCCGCCGGAGCGCGTGCGCGGGGCGCGCGTGAGCCACGAGTACTTCGACGTCTTCGCCACGCCCGCGCTGCTCGGGCGCACGTTCGGCGCGGAGGAGGACCAGCCGGGCCGTGACCCGGTGGTCGTGCTCAGCCATCGGCTCTGGGTGCGGCGCTTCGGGGGCGACGCGGCGATCGTGGGCCGCAGCGTCCGCCTGGGCGGCGTGCCCCACCAGGTGATCGGCGTGATGCCGCCGGCGTTCGAGATCCCGCTGGTGCCGGACGAGCTGTGGGTCCCGACCGCGTTCTCTCCGCGCGAGTGCCTGGAGTTCGATGCGCACTACCTCACCGTGTTCGGGCGCCTGGCTCCCGGCGCCGGGTCACGGGAGCTGGCGGCCGACCTCGCCCGCCTGGGCCCGATCCTCGAGCGCCTCCGGCCGCGGGAGAACGAGGACCGCCAGCTGCGGGGCGAGAGCCTGCTCGACAGCGTCGTGG
>JAICEW010000179.1 GCA_025923995.1 Vicinamibacteria bacterium
AGGCCCGCGCGCGCGGTCACGTCCTCGAACGTCCCGTCCCTGCGGTTGCGGTAGAGGTGGCTCGTCGGCTCCTGGCCCTTGGGCGCGCCCTCCAGGGTCGTGCCGTTCACGAGGAACACGTCGGGCCAGCCGTCGCCGTCGTAGTCGAACAGCGCGGCGCCGCAGCCGGTCGTCTCCAGCAGGTACGTGTTCGTCTTCTGGCCGCCGAACACAGTGGTCGCGGTGAGCCCGGCCTCGCGCGCGACGCTCTCGAAGCCGAACCGGGGGCCGTCGGCCGGCGACGCGGCCACGGCGACGAGGCAGGTCAGGAATGCCGGAAGGGAGCGGGTCACCTAGTCTCCGGGGCCCGCGGGCAGATAGGGCGCCAGCCGGTGCGCCTCGGCGAAGTGGCGCGCGGCCTCGCGCGCGGCGCCCGACTTCGAGAGGGCCAGGGCGAGCTGATAGTGCGCCTGGGCGTTGTCGGGCGCCAGGCGCACGGCCTCGCGGAGGCGCACGATCGCGGCCTTGGGATCGCCCTTGGCGGCGCTCTCCCGGCCGGCGCTGAGCGCGAACGCGGCGGCCTGCGCGTCGGCGGCGAGGCGCGTGATCCGTTCCGCCTCGGCCAGGGCTGCCGCCGATCCGGCCGCGTCCCCGGCCTGCGCCAGCATCTGGCCCAGCCCGCGATGGGCCTCGGCGTAGAGCGGGCGTTGCCGGATGGCCTCGCGGAACTGCGCGAGGGCCTCGTCGCGCTCGCCCTTCTGCTTCAGCACCAGGCCCAGCATGTAGTGCGCCTCCGCGTAGCCCTCGCGCGCCGCCGCGGCGGCGCGGAAGGGTGCGACCGCCTCGGACGCGCGGCCCGTCTGCCACAGCACGACGCCCAGCGTGAACGAGGCCTCGGGCAGCCGGGGAGAGAGCACGAGCGCCTGGCGCAACTCGGTCTCCGCTCCCTCGAAGTCGTCCTTCTGCTTGAGCGCCAGGCCCAGGTTGTAGTGCGCCTCCGCGTCGCCGGGCTCGCGGCGGACCAGCTCGCGGTACACGGCGACGGCGCCGTCCAGGTCGCCGCGCTGCAGGAGCGCGGTGCCGAGGTTGTGGCGGGCGCTCGCGTCTTCGGGATGGGCGTCGACCAGCGCGCGGAACGTCGCCGCGGCCTCCTCCGCCTCGCCCTTCTCCATGAGCGCCAGGCCCAGGCCGTTCCGCGCCTCGAGCGAGCCATCGTCCAGCGCCACCGCGCGCCGATAGGCGGCGACGGCGCCGTCCGCGTCGCCCATCTCGAGCAGGAGCGCGCCCAGGCGCACGTGCGCGGGCTGGAGCGAAGGGGACAGCGTCACCGCGCGGCGCAGGTGGGTGAGCGCGCCCTTCGCGTCGCCCTGGTCCTTGAGCGCGAGGCCGAGGTAGTACCGCGCCTCGGCGAAGTCCGGCCGCAGCCGGACGGCGGTGCGCAGGGCCGAGGCCGCGCCCTTGGGATCCTTCGTCCACCACAGGGTCGCGCCCAGGTGGTAGTGCGCCTCGGAGGCGCGCGGGTCCATCGCGATGGCCTGGCGGAATCCCGCGATCGCCTCGTCGGTCCGGCCCTGGAGCCCGCGCACGAAGGCCAGGCGGTCGACCACCTTCGCGCTGGCGTCGAGGCGGAGCGCGGCCTCGTACGATGCGGCGGCCTCGTCGAGTCGGCCGGCCTGCTCGTGGGCCCATCCCAGCTGGAACAGCTCCGAGGCGTTCTTCGGGTCCGCCTGGACGACGGCCGCGATCAGGAGGGCGGGCGTGGCGAGCGCCGCGCGGAGCCTATGGCGCACGAGAGGCATCGTATCCCGGTCGCGGATAGAATGCGGCCGTCCACGGATCCAGGGAGGAGCGACCACACATGCCGGACGCCAAGGTCATCGTGAGGAACAACGGCCCCTTGCGGCTGGAGGGGCAGGACATCGTGATCACCGACCAGGACGGCAACGTGTACAACCTGGCCGGGCGCACGCTGGTCTCCCTGTGCCGCTGCGGCCAGTCGGCCACCAAGCCCTTCTGCGACGGCGCGCACAAGCAGGGGTTCACGTCCGAGTGCCAGGCGTACGAGCTGCCGCCGCCCAAGCCCAAAGCCTGACGCCTTGAGCCGGTCGCGCAGCAGCGGCGTCCTCCTCCATCCCACCTCGCTCCCCGGTCCGCACGGCATCGGCACGCTCGGGGACCAGGCGCACCGCTTCGCGGCCTGGCTGGCCGACGCGGGGCAGCGGGTCTGGCAGGTGCTGCCGCTGGGGCCGACCGGGTACGGCGACTCGCCGTACCAGTGCTTCTCCGCGTTCGGCGGCAACCCGCTGCTGATCGACCTCGACCTGCTGGCGCAGCAGGGGCTGCTCGCGGAGGACGACCTCGCGCACCTGCCGCCGGCGGGCGGCGAGCGCGTCGACTACGGCGCGGTGCTCGACGCGAAGCGGCCGCTGCTCGAGCGCGCGGCCGAGCGCTTCGCCCGGACGGCGCCGCCGTCCGAGCGGGCCGCGTTCGCCGCGTTCGGCCAGCGGCACGCGGGCTGGCTCGACGACCTGGCCCACTTCATGTCGCTCAAGCTCGTCCATGACGGGCGCACGTGGACGGAGTGGGACCGCGCCCTCGCGGGACGCGAGCCGGGCGCCTTGGCCCGGTCCCGCGCCGAGCTGGCGCGCGAGATCGAGTCGCGCAAGCTCGCGCAGTACTTCTTCTTCCGGCAGTGGGAGTCCCTGCGCGACCGCTGCCGCGCGCTGGACGTCAGCGTCATGGGCGACGTGCCCATCTTCGTCGCGCACGACAGCGCGGACGTGTGGGCCCGGCCGGACCTGTTCGAGCTGGACCCGTCGGGAGCGCCGGCCGTGCAGGCGGGCGTCCCGCCCGACTACTTCAGCGAGACCGGGCAGCTGTGGGGCAACCCGATCTACCGCTGGAGCGCGATGGCCCGGGAGGGCTACGCGTGGTGGATCGCGCGCCTCCGCTCCGCGTTCGCGCTGTTCGATCGCGTGCGGCTCGACCACTTCCGCGGGTTCGAGGCGCACTGGGAGGTGCCGGGCGCCGACGAGACGGCGGAGAACGGTGCCTGGGTGAAGGGGCCGGGCCCCCTGCTGTTCGACGCCCTGGTGCGCGCGCTGGGCCCGCTGCCCATCGTGGCCGAGAACCTGGGCGTGATCACGCCGGAGGTGGAGGCGCTGCGCGAGCGCTACGGCTTCCCGGGCATGGCCGTCCTGCAGTTCGCGTTCGGCTCCGACCCGCAGACGAACATCTTCATGCCGCACAACCTGACGCGCGACCTCGTGGTCTACACGGGCACCCACGACAACGACACCACGGTCGGCTGGTGGACCGCCGGCGTGGGGGACACGACGCGCACCGAGGAGGACGTCGAGGCCGAGCGCGACTTCGCGCGTGCGTACCTGCGCAGCGACGGCACGGAGATCCACTGGGACTTCATCCGCGCCGCGCTCGGGTCCGTGGCCGACACGGCGATCGTGCCCCTGCAGGACGTCCTGGGCCTGGGCCGCGAGGCGCGGATGAACGTGCCGGCGCGCGAGCAGGGCAACTGGACCTGGCGCTTCCGGGCCGAAGCCCTGACGACGGCTCACGCGGCGCGGCTGCGGGAGCTGGCCGAGATGTACGGGCGCGTGGCCCGCCGCACGGCCGCCGCCCCGGACCGATCGGAGGAGCCCGCGGAATAGGCGGCCGTCCCCCGCTGTAGACGCGGGTGAGGACGACATGCCACTCACCCGCGACCCGCGCCTCTACCAGATCGCCTGCCTCGCCGGGCTGCTCGCGTACGGCGTGACGGCCCTGGGCTTCGAGGTGGGGCCGGCCCAGATCCTGATGACGCTGGGCACCGCGCTGCTCGCGCAGGCGGCCTGCGGCTTCGCCTCCGGAGCCACGCGCTTCGACCCGCGCAGCGCGCTCATCTCGGGCCTCTCGCTGTGCCTGCTGCTGCGGACGGACTCGCTTCCGCTCGTCGCTCTCGCCGCCTTCGTGGCGGTCGCCAGCAAGTTCGTGCTGCGCGTCCGCGGCAAACACGTCTTCAATCCGACCAACTTCGGCCTGGTCGCGATGATCCTCGTGAGCGACCGCGTCTGGGCCTCGGCCGGTCAGTGGGGCACGGGCGGGTTCTTCGCGTTCCTGATGGCGTGCCTGGGCGGGCTGGTGGCCCACCGGGCCTGGCGCAGCGACGTGGCCTGGGCCTTCCTCGCGTCACACGTGTCGTTCCTGCTCGGCCGCACGGCGTACCTGGGCGACCCGCTCGAGATCCCGCTGCACTCGCTGCAGAGCGGAGCGCTGCTGCTCTTCACGTTCTTCATGATCTCGGACCCGCGCACGACGCCGGACGCGCGGCCGGCCCGCGTGGCGTTCGGCGTGCTGGTGGCGGCCGGCGCGTACTACGTCCAGTTCCGCCTGTTCCGGACGAACGGAATGCTCTGGTCGCTGTTCTGCCTGTCGCCGCTGGTGCCGCTGCTGGACCGGCTGCTTCCCGGCGACCGTTACCACTGGCCGGCGTCCGTCGCGGGCGCCACTTCCGGAGGAACCGTCGATGCAACGCTCGTGGCCGATCCTGGCCGGCTCGCTGCTCCTGGCGCTGTGCGCTGAGCCGGCGCTCGCCTTCTGCGGCTTCTACGTCGCGAAGGCCGATACGAAGCTGTTCAACCGGGCGTCGCAGGTCGCGATCGTGCGCGACGGCGACCGCACCGTGATGACGATGTCGAACGACTTCCAGGGCGATCCGACGGAGTTCGCCATGGTGATCCCGGTCCCTACGGTCGTGAAGCGCGAGCAGATCGCGGTCTCCGAGAAGGCGCTGCTCGACCACCTGGACGCGTACTCGTCGCCGCGGCTCGTCGAGTACCACGACCCGGACCCCTGCCAGCGCGAGGTCTACGAGGGCCTGCGGGCACTCGGGTACTTGCGGGCTCCCGCCTCGCCGAAGATGCGCGACGAGCGCCAGAAGAGCCTCGGGGTCACGATCGAGGCCCGCTACACGGTGGGCGAGTACGACATCCTGATCCTCTCCGCGACCCAGAGCGGCGGGCTCGAGACCTGGCTGCGCGAGAACGGGTACCGCATCCCGCGCGGGGCCTCGGAGGTCCTCGGCAGCTACATCCGGCAGCAGATGCGCTTCTTCGTGGCGCGCGTGAACCTGAAGGAGCAGGCGCGGCTGGGCTTCACCTACCTGCGGCCGCTCCAGGTCGCCTACGAGTCGCCCAGGTTCATGCTGCCCATCCGCCTGGGCACGGTGAACGCCGATGGGCCCCAGGAGCTGTTCGTGTTCACGCTCACCCGCCAGGGCCGCGTGGAGAGCACGAACTACCGCACGGTGCGGCTGCCGAGCGACGTCGACGTGCCCACCTACGTGAAGCACGAGTTCGGGCCCTTCTACAAGGCGATGTTCGCGGAGCAGGTGCGCCGCGAGGACATGAGCGTGGTGTTCACCGAGTACGCGTGGGACATGGCCTGGTGCGACCCCTGCGCGGCGGACCCGCTGTCGGCCGGCGAGCTGCGGCGCCTCGGCGTCTGGTGGGTGGAGGGCGACACGACCGCGGGAGCGAACGTGTTCCTGACGCGCCTGCACGTGCGCTACGACGGCGATCACTTCCCGCAGGACCTCGTGTTCCAGCAGACGGGCGACCGCCAGAACTTCCAGGGCCGCTACGTCATGCACCATCCCTGGACGGGCGAGGCCGCCTGCTCAGAGGGCGACGCCTACCGCCGCGCCGTCTCGGCGCGGATGGAGCGCGAAGCGCAGAACCTCGCGCACCTCACGGGCTGGAGCCTCGAGAAGGTGCGGCGCCGGGCTGGACTCGCGCCGCCGCCGCACGCGCAGCAGGTGACGCCGGCGCAGAGGAGCTGGTGGGACCGGCTCTGGGACTGGTAGGCGCCAGGGCCGAACGAAGCTCGACCGCCGCGCGGCCGGATTTTTCCGCAGTCGGTCGCGCGCGGCCCGCGCTTGGCGCATCGTGGACACGGAGGACACCATGATCCGCAAGCTGGGCTCGGGCGAGTACCGGCTCTATTCGATGAAGAAGGACGCGCGCACGGGTCGCCGTCGCAACCTCGGGACGTTCGCAACCCTGGAAGCCGCCAAGCGCCATGAGCGCGCCGTCCAGTACTTCAAGCGCCGCGGATAGCTGGGCGGCAACGGAGGACCGGCCGGGCCGCGCCGAGCGGTTCGTGCTGGAGCGCCTGGGGCGCCTCCTGTCGCGCGCGCGGGTGCGGCTCGTCCTCTGGGACGGCACGGCGCTCACGTCGCCGGACGCGGGCGCCGCGACCCTGGTGGTGCGGGACCGCCGCACGCTGATGCGCATCCTCTGGGACCCCGAGCTGGCGTTCGGGGACGCCTACGCCGACGGGCGCGTCGAGGTCCGCGGCGACCTGCTCGGCTTCCTCGAGTCCTCGTACGTGTCCTGGCAGGACAAGCCCTGGCGGGCGCTGGGCCGCGCCGCGCGCTTCGTGGGGCGGCGCGTGGGCGACCTGGTCGGCACGCGCACCGACGTCCAGCGCCACTACGACCTGGGCAACGACTTCTACCGGCTGTGGCTCGACGACCGGCTCCTCTACACGTGCGCCTACTTCGAGCGCCCCCAGGCGACGCTCGAGGAGGCCCAGGTCGCGAAGATGGACCACGTGTGCCGCAAGCTGCGCCTGCGGCCGGGGCAGACGGTCATCGAGGCCGGCTGCGGATGGGGCGCGCTCGCGCTGCACATGGCGCGAAACTACGGCGTGCGGGTGCGCGCCTACAACATCTCGCGTGAGCAGATCCGCCACGCGCGCGCACGGGCCCGCGCGGAAGGGCTCGACGACCGCGTCGAGTTCGTCGACGCGGACTTCCGGGGCATCGAGGGCACCGCCGACGCGTTCGTGTCGGTGGGCATGCTGGAGCACGTGGGCCTCGCCAACTACGCGGCGCTGGGCGCCGTGATCGACCGCTGCCTCGACCCGGTGCGCGGCCGCGGGCTGCTGCACTTCATCGGCCGCGACCACATGCGCCCGCTCAATGCCTGGATCAGGCGGCGCATCTTCCCTGGCGCGTACGCGCCGACGCTCGCGCAGGCGGTCGAGCGGGTGCTGGAGCCGGCGGCGCTCTCCGTGCTGGACGTCGAGAACCTCAGGCGGCACTACGCGCTCACGCTCGACCACTGGCGGCGCCGCTTCGAGTCGGCGGCCGGGCACGTGACCGCGCATTTCGGCGAGCGGTTCGTGCGGACCTGGCGGCTGTACCTGGCGGGCTCGCAGGCGGCGTTCTCGACGGGCGTCCTCCAGCTCTTCCAGGTCACGTTCGGACGGAGCGCGGACGACGCGCAGCCGTGGACGCGCGCGTCCCTCTACCGCGAAAGGGATGAACACGCGGCGCTGTGACGTCCTCGTGGTGGGCGGCGGGCCGGCCGGCTCGACCTGCGCGTGGGCATTGCGTCGCGGCGGCGCGGACGTCGTCGTGCTCGATCGCGCCGTCTTTCCACGGGACAAGCCCTGCGCGGGCTGGGTGACGCCGCCCGTCTTCGAGGCGCTGGAGCTCGACCCGGAGGAGTACCGGCGGGGCCACGTGCTCCAGCCCATCTCCGGGTTCGTCACGAGCTGGATCGGCGGGCCCCGGATCGCGACCGGCTACGGCGAGGTCGTGAGCTACGGCATCCTGCGCTGCGAGTTCGACCGCTTCCTGCTGCAGCGGTCGAAGGCGTACCGCTGCGAAGGCACGGCCCTGCGGACCCTGCGCCGCGTCGCCGGCGGCTGGATCGCGAACGAGGAGTGGTCCGCGCGGATGGTGGTCGGCGCGGGCGGGCACTTCTGCCCGGTCGCGCGAGGACTGGGAGCCGTCCCCAGCGCGGAGCCGGGCGTGGTGGCGCAGGAGATCGAGCTGCACATGGACGCACGGCAGCAGGCGGCCTGCCCGGTGGACGCCGGCGCGCCCGAGCTCTTCTTCTGCCCCGACCTCAGGGGATACGGCTGGTGCGTGCGCAAGCAGGACGTGCTCAACGTAGGGTTCGGCCGCCTGGACCGCGCGGACCTGGCGCCGCGGGTGCGCGACTTCGTCGCGCTCCTGCGCGAGAGCGGCCGCGTGCCCGCCGACCTGCCCGCCCGGTTCAAGGGCCATGCGTACCTGGTGTACCCCTTCGCTCGGCGCCGCCTCGTGCACGAGGGAGCGCTCCTCATCGGGGACGCGGCGGGGCTCGCGTACTCCGCGAGCGGCGAAGGGATCCGGCCGGCGGTCGAGTCCGGGCTCCTGGCCGCGCGCACGATCCTCGCGGCGCGTGGCCGGAGGCTCGACGACCTCGCGCCCTACGCGGCGGCCGTCGAGGCCCGCTTCGGCCGCCGCGGGTCGAACGCGTCGCCCGCCCGGCTGCCATCCCCGCTCGCCGCGTGGATCGGACGGCGTCTGCTCTCGTCGCCGTGGGCCGCGCGCCGCGTCGTCCTCGACCGCTGGTTCCTGCATGCCGATCAGGCGGCGATGCCAGCGGCCTGATTCGCCGCCGATCGTGTGATAGGATGGAGCAGTCCTCGAGCGGGCCCCCAGGTCTCCGGCGTCGCATCTGCCATGGACCTGCGTAAGGTCACGAGACCGTCGCAGCTTCCCGCCCCGGGCCTTTGAGGCACCCCAAAATGCTCCCGTTGCTGTCCCGCGCTATCGCCGCCGTGCGTGCCTGCCTCGGCATGAACGATCCCATCGAGAACCACCTGACCCCGTCGCACGGCTGGCTGCTTCCGATCCCCGCCGACGTCCGTGTGCGCGCACTCGAGCCCGTCCTGAGCATCTCCTCGTGCGTGTCTTCCGCGACTGGAGCGCGACGATGAGCGCGCTGGCGGCCACCACGCACGCCCTCACGAAGGATGGCGGCCCGGCCGAAGGCATGGACAACCGCTTCCTCCTGTCCTCGATCGCGTTCCTGCGCAGCAAGCAGCTGAGCGGCGGCGCCCCCGCGCGGATCGCCCGCGACGGACACAAGCCGACCTACATCGCGGTGCTCGAGGTACTGGCCGACACCGTCTCCTGGACGCGGGAGTAGCCCCATGCCCGAGATCGTCCGTGTCGTTTCCGACGGCGAAGAGCTGGTCCTCACCGAGGGCGAGGCCTTCCGCATCCACCCGGCCCCGCCTCACGTGGCGCCCCCGAGCCGGGACGCGGCGGCGGCGCCTGCGCGCGTCGCGGTCCGCTACCTTGGCTTCAACGACGTCCGGGACCGGCGCGAGTTCACGCTCGACGCTCAGCGCGGTGACGAGGTGCGTCGCTACGCGGTCTGCATCGAGCTCGCCGCCTTCTCCACGCGCAAGGCGCTCCTGCAGGACGGGCCGGACATCTGCTACCAGAAGCTGCTGCGGGAGATCGTGGACTCCGGGCTCCCGGGGCCCGACGACATCGACGTGACGGAGGACGATCTGGCGGCCTATCGCACCGCCCACCCGGCACGGGTGCGGAAGGGCTTCTCCTCGTCGCCGCCCCCGGCGCGCCCTCCCGCAGTCGAGGGTGTGGCTCGGGTCGACGGCGGCGAGGTCGGGTCGAGCTAGCTCTTCCTTCGTCCCGCCATGTCCGCGGCCACGGCCGCGACCAGGATCGCGCCCTTGAGGATGGGCTGCCAGAACGCCTCGGTGTTGAGGAGGCTCATCCCGTTGTCGAGCGAGGCCATCACCAGCGCGCCGAGCAGCGCGCCCCACACCGTCCCCCGGCCGCCCAGCAGCGACGTGCCGCCGATGACGGCGGCCGCGATCGCGTCCAGCTCCATCATGCGGCCCGCGTCCGAAGTGGCCGAGCCGACGCGCGCGGTGAGCACGACGCCGGCCACGCCGCACAGCGCGCCCATGAGCGTGAACACGCCGATGACGCGCCGGTTGATGGGGATGCCGGAGTAGAACGCGGCCTCGCGGTTGCCGCCGATCGCGTAGAGATGCCGGCCGAACGGCGTGTGGCTGGCCACGACCGAGAAGAACGCGGCGAGCAGGATGACGAGCAGCACGGGCAGCGGCACGCCTTCGTACGCGTTCAGCACCGCCGCCACCACGCCGCCCATCACGGCCAGGCCGATCCACTTGAGGCGCTCGATGCCGCTCTCGCGGATCGCCTTCCACACGCTCCACGCCGCCACCAACCCGGCCAGCGTCCAGCCGACCTCGTCGCGCAGGTAGGCCTGCCCGACGTAGCGGTAGTCCGCGGTGGGGGAGCGCGAGACGCCGCCGGTCACGCCCAGCAGCGCGCCCTGGAAGAGGAGCATCCCGCCCAGCGTGACGATGAACGGCGGGATGCCGAGGAACGCCACCAGGCTCCCCTGGACGAACCCCAGGAGGGCGCCGATCACGATCGCGAGCGCGAACGACGCGAACAGCGGCCAGTCCTTGTCGATGAACACGATCGCGGAGAGCGCGCCCAGCAGCCCGGCCTGCGCGCCCACCGAGAGGTCGATCTGGCCGGCCACGATCACGAGCACCATGCCGATGGCGAGGATGGCGGTGATCGACATCTGCCGCGCCAGGAGCGAGAGGTTGCGCGGCGTGAGGAACGTGCCGTCGGTCAGGACCGTGAACACGACCCAGATGACGAGCAGCGCGCCCACCATCGTGAGCGCGCGCCAGGGGATCGCGGAGCGCAGGCTCGGCTTCGGCTGGTCTTCGGTCATGCCACCGCCGTCGCCGCTTCCATCACGCGCTCGGGCGTCGCCTCCTTCGCCTCCAGGATCGCGGTCGGGCGCCCCTGGCTCAGCACCAGCACGCGGTGGCTGAGCCCCAGCACCTCCGGCAGCTCGGACGAGACCAGGACCACCGCGAGCCCCTGTCCCGCCAGCCGCGCGATCAGCTCGTAGATCTCCGCCTTGGCGCCCACGTCGATGCCCCGCGTCGGCTCGTCCAGCAGCAGGATGCGCGGCGCGGACATCAGCCACTTGCCGAGCACCACCTTCTGCTGGTTGCCGCCCGAGAGCTGGTTGGCCGCCAGGTTGAGCCCCGGCGTCCGGATGCGCAGCGCGTCCACCTGCGCCTGCGCCTCCTTCCGCCGCTCGCGATGGTCCAGCAGCAGCGGGCGCGCGAAGCGGCGGAGCACGGCGAGGGTGAGGTTCTCGACGATCGGGGCCTCGACGACGAGCCCGTAGCGCTTGCGGTCCTCGCTGACGAGCGCGAGGCCGAGGTCCATCGCCTCGCGCGGCGAGACCGGCGCCGGTCGCGGCGGCCCGCCCCCGACGCGTATCGTTCCCGTGACCGGGCTGCGCGCGGTGCCGAACAGCGCGCTCAGCAGTGCCGTGCGCCCCGCGCCCATGAGGCCCGCGATCCCCAGCACCTCTCCGCGGCGCACCTGGAGCGACACGTTGCGCACCACGAAGCGGCCGGGGTTCGTGGGATCGGCCACCGAGAGCCCGTCCACCGCCAGCGCCGTCTCCTCGGTGACCGACGCCGGGCGCGGGTAGAGCGTGTCTACCGACCGTCCCACCATCATCCCGATCACCTTCGCGGGCGTGAGGTCGGCCGTGCGTCCGGTGTCGACCGACCTGCCGTCGCGCAGGACCGTGATGCGGTCGGCCAGCCGGAACACCTCCTCCAGGCGGTGGCTCACGTAGATCGACGACACACCGCGGGCGCGCAGCTCCATCAGCAGCTTCAGCAGCCGCTCGGCGTCCGAGTCGGTGAGCGCGGCCGTCGGCTCGTCCAGGACGAGGATGCGCGCGTCCTTGATCAGCGCCTTCGCGATCTCGACCATCTGCTGCTGGCCGATGCCCAGCTCGTGCACCTGGCGGTCCACGTCCACGTCCAGGCCCACCAGTCCCAGGCCGCGCTCCGCCTGCGCGCGCACCACGTCCCAGCGGATCAGGCCGTTGCGCTTCGGCTCGCGGCCCAGCGCCATGTTCTCGGCCACGGAGAGCCAGGGGACCAGCGCCAGCTCCTGGGCGATGAGCGCGATCCCGTGCTCCTCCGCGTCGCGCAGGCTGCGGAAGGCGGCCGTCTTTCCGTCGAGGAGGACCTCCCCCCCGTAGGTGCCTGCCGGGTAGTAGCCGCAGAGCACCTTGATGAGCGTGCTCTTGCCCGCGCCGTTCTCCCCGCACAGGGCGTGCACCTCGCCCTTCTGCAGGTCGAACGACACGCCGTCCAGCGCCTTGACGCCGGGGAAGTGCTTGCTGATCGACCGCAGCTCGAGCAGGGACATCGTCGCCCGCCCTTCGTCGCTACTTCACTTCCTTGTAGACGTCCTCGCGCTTGTGGTAGCCGTCCTTGATGATGGTCGCGTCGAGGTTGTCCTTGTCCACCTGGATCGGCTCCAGCAGGATGCTGGGCACGTCCTTGCGCCCGTTGTTGAGCGGCCGCGTGGCGTCGGAGATGGGCTGCTTCTTCGCCAGCTTGACCGCGATCTCCGCGGCCTTGCTGGCCAGCGCGTCGATCGGCTTGTAGATGGTCATGGTCTGCGTGCCGGCCACGATGCGCTGGCAGGCCGCCAGGTCGGCGTCCTGGCCCGTGACCAGCACCTTGCCGCTCAGCTTCTGCTCGCCCAGCGCCTGGATCGCGCCGCCGGCGGTGCCGTCGTTGCTGACCACCACCGCGTCCACCTGGTTGTTGTTGCGGGTGAGCGCGTTCTCCATGATCTTGAGCGCTTCCACCGCCTGCCAGTCCTTGGCCCACTGGTCGGCCACGACCTTGATGTCGCCCTTGTCGATCGAGGGCTTCAGCACCTTCATCTGGCCCTCGCGCACCAGCACCGCGTTGTTGTCGGTGGGCGCGCCGCCGATCAGCACGTAGTTGCCCTTGGGCTTGTGCTTGGCCGCGTACTCGGCCTGCAGCTCGCCCACGCGCTGGGCGTCGAACGAGATGTAGTAGTCGAGGTCGGAGTCGCGGATGAGGCGGTCGTAGGCGATGACCGGCACGCCCATCTTGTGGGCCGACTCGACGATGGTGGCCGTCGTCTTGGCGTTGTGCGGCACCACCACCAGCACCTGCACGCCCTGGGTGAGCAGGTTCTCCGCCTGCGCGTTCTGCAGCGCGTCGTCGCTGTTGGCCGCCTGCACCTTCACCTGGGCCCCGGCCGCCTCCGCGTGCTTCACGAAGAGGTCGCGGTCGCGCTGCCAGCGCTCCTCCTTGAGCGTGTCCATGGAGAAGCCGATCACCACCTGCTTTCCGGCGGGCGGTGCGACGGACGCGCCGCCTCCGCCTTCCGGCTTCTGGGAGCAGGCCGGCAGCGTGCAGGCACCGAGCGCGAGCGCGAGTGCGACCTTTCGCATGACGAGGGATCCTCCTGAAGACGTGGC
>JAICEW010000180.1 GCA_025923995.1 Vicinamibacteria bacterium
GGTCACGCGGGCTCTGCTCGATCTACGACGGCGAGGAGCTGGCGGTGAAGAACACCAACAGCTTCAGCGACCAGTACGACATCCTGACCGCCCAGGGCTTCATCCGGCGCCAGGGCGGCTCGTACCGGACGACCTGCCGCCCCGCCGCGTTCTGACGGCCGCTTCCCCGCGCCCGCGCGAGATCGCTCGCCTCAGTCGGCCGGCGCCAGGACCACCCACGCCGCGGCCAGGACCAGGGCGGCCAGCACCGACTGGCGGCCGCGGCCCAGGCGGGGGAACGCCCGCGCCCTCCACGCGCACCAGGCGTCGGCGCCGGCCAGGAACGCGAGCGGCATGAGCGGCAGGCGGAAGCGGACGTCGCCGAACGTGATCACGTGGAGCGCGCACATGCTCGCCGCGAAGAGCAGCAGCAGGACCCGGCCTCGTTCGATCCGCATGATGGCCAGCCCGGCCATGGCGGCGGCCATGACGGCGAGATAGGCGCCGACGCTGACGCGACCGAAGGCCCGCATGACGGGGGCCGCGGAGCCGTACGCGCCGTTGTCGAGCAGCAGCGCCACGTACGTGTCCGGGCGCCACAGCGCGGGCACCTCGCGGCCCACCTTCTCGAGGAGCCACCAGGGCTGCCGCTCGCGTATCGCCTGCCAGCCCCGCTCGCGGGCCAGCCTCATCTGCGCGATCGGCCCCTCGACCGCGTCCGTGGCGCGGTAGAACTCCTCGCGCGGCAGGGTGGTGTTGCCCTGCCACAGCGCGTGCGCGCCGAACGTCGACACCGGCACGAAGGCCTCGAACGCCACCCAGTTGCGCCAGGTCCAGGGCGCGACCGTCAGCGCGACCGCGCCGACGAAGGCGGCCGCACGCGCCCGGCCGCCCGGCCGGCCGGAGAGCGCCATCCAGATCGCGACCACGGGAGCGAACAGCAGCGACGTCTCGCGCGTCAGCGACGCCGCGCCCCACAGCACGCCCGAGGCCAGAGCGGCGGTCCAGCGGCGCGAGCCGTCCGCGGCCATCACGCGCTCGAAGCTCCACCACAGCAGCGTGACGAAGAGGGTCTCGGACCAGAAGTGCACCGAGAACCAGACGAGCTCGGGGTAGAAGGCCGTGAGCGCCGCGGCGGCGAGGCCGACCCGGGGCGAGAACAGCGTCCGCCCCAGGCGGCCCACCGCGGGGACGAGGAGCGCGCTCACCACGAGCTGCGCCCACTTCACGGCCACCAGGCCCCCCAGCGCGTAGAACACGCCCACGAAGTAGGGGTAGCCCGGAGGGTAGAAGACGATCGGGCTCCGCAGCGGCGAGAACGGCCGCCGCAGCTTCACGAGCCCGTTGATGGCGAGGGTGGTCCAGGTGGGCTCGTCGCCAGCCA
Organism: Vicinamibacteria bacterium; assembly: GCA_025923995.1. Taxonomy (GTDB): domain Bacteria; phylum Acidobacteriota; class Vicinamibacteria; order Fen-336; family Fen-336; genus JAICEW01. The sequence goes on from JAICEW010000180.1 coordinate 1,364, forward strand.
GCTTCGCCTCGGGCTCCAGCGCCAGGAGCGCGATGCGCACCGCGAGGCCCGCCAGCGTGACGAGCAGCAGGGCGCGCCGGAATCGCGGGTCGTCCCCGGCCGGCCGCGGGTCGGCGCTCAACGGTCCGTTCGCGCGTCCGCGGCGACCGTGAGCGTGTCCACCTTCTCCGCCTCGCGCAGCTTGATCCGGTAGCCGAGGCCGCGGACGAGCGGGCCGTAGTGCTGGTCCACGCTCTGGCGCAGGACCCAGGCTGCCTGCGGATCGACGGCGAAGAAGCCGATGCGCTGGTGGTGGGTCGGGACCTCCACCTCCGCGACCTTGATCCACTCGCGCGGAACGCGCGGAGCGATCCATCCCCATCCGAGCTGGATGATCGCGATGCGGGGATGGTGCTTCGCGGTCCACTCCAGCACGTCGCGGCTGGTGTAGCTGCCCGTGCTCCGCATGATCTGGAGCGGCTCCACGTCGCCCAGGCCGACCAGGTCCAGCACCTGCGCCTCCGTCCCGTACGTGACCGCGCCCAGGTCGTTCACCAGCACCACCGCGTCCGGGTAGTAGCGGGCGACGAACTGCGCGGCCTGGTAGTGCTCGAGGTACGTGTTGCGGATCCCCTCGATCTCCACGCGCGGGTGGACCCCTTCGCGCACGTCCGCGACGACCACGGTCAGCGCCGCGACCAGCGCCGCGGCCGACAGGCCGGCCGGACCCGCACGCGGGGTGGGCAGGTCCACGAGCGCGACCGCGGCCACGAAGACGCCGAACCCGACCAGGTAGGCATCGTACCGGTAGACCCAGAACGTCGGGGAGAACACGTAATGGCCGTGCAGCAGGATCATCGCGCCCAGCAGCAGCGGGAGGAGCACCGCCGGATGCCACGGCGAGCGTCGCGCGCGCCAGCGCGTGAGGCCGGCGATCCCGCCGGCCAGCGCCAGGAAGAGGAGGGGCGGGTCGTTCCGGAAGAAGTCGATGTCCGCTCTCCCGATGGGCTTCAAGAGCCCGCCGAGCACCGAGGTCGACTCCCCGGCCGCCTTGAGCACGAGCGAGTTGGGGAGGAAGAAGCCGCCTCTCCACACCGAGAGAGCGCCGAAGAGCGCGACCGGCGCGATGGCCGACAGCGCGATGGCGGCGGCGCGGGCCCACTCGCGACGGAGCAGGAACCCGAAGCACGCGAGGCCCACGAGGAACAAGCCCTCCCATCGCGAGGCGGCGAGCAGGGCGCCCATGAGACACAGGAGACCGGTCTCCAGGCGCCGCGGGCGCGCCACCTCCGCGGCACGACCCAGGGCCAGGACCGCCGCCGAAGCGAACGCGATCGTGAGCAGGAGGTGCACGATGTGCTCCATCCCCATCAGCACCATCCCGGCCATCGGGAAGGCGACCAGCAGCGCGAGCAGCGCGACGCAGCGCAGGAGCGCGGACGCGCCGAACCGCGCGAGGATGCGCTCGGCCGCCACCAGCGTCGCCACCGCGCAGCCGATGTTCAGGATCAGCGGCGTCAGGTCGCGAACGCCGGAGACGCGATAGGCGACCCCGAGCAGGAACGTCCACAGCAGCGAAGACGAGGACGAGGAGAAGTGGAAGGGCGTGCAGCCCCAGATCCCTTCGCGAGCGAAGTTCTTCGCCAGCGCCATGTGGATGTACGCGTCGTCCAGGGCGTAGACGAGATGGCCTTCCGATCCGGCGAGCCCGGCGTGGAGGGCGGCACCGACCGCCGCCGCGAGCGCGGCGAGCGGGAGGAGCAGGGGACCCCACCGCGCCAGGAGCAAGGAGCCTCCGAGGATCGCGCGCTAGTCTAGTCTCCGGCCGTTCAGGAGGGCAGAACGGCGCGTATTTATTGGCGGCGAGGGGCCGTGGCCGGGCCGGGCCGACGGGAGGCGTCCGGCCGGGCCCGGGCGCGCCTATTGACAGGGGCCGCCGGATTCCTCTAACGTGTTGCTACCCGGTCGCAAAACCCCGGCGGAACAGCGCTAGGCCCCGCCGTCCCTTTCTTCCCTTCCTTCTCCATCGAGACCGACATGGCCGAAGACGAATCTCCTTCCAGTAGCAAGGTCATCGCGCCTGCGCGGCGAGGGCGGCCGCGCGGCGAGGGCGGGCGGGCCAAGGCCGCGCGCGAAGAGGGCGACGAGCGCGCGGAGCCCGCGGTCGCGACCGCGGAGCCGGAGCCCGCCGCCCCCGAGCCCGTCACCGCCGAGCCCCAGGCGGCGGAGCCGGCGCCGCCGATGGACGAGGCCCCAGCGCCGCCGCCGGCGCCACCGGCCACACCTCCGTCTCCCGCTCGCGAGGCCAGCCGGCTGGACCTGGCCGCGCTCAAGGAGATGGGCATCACCAAGCTGGCCCAGGTGGCCAAGAGCCTCGAGATCCCCGGCGCGGCGACGATGAAGAAGCAGGAGCTGGTCTTCCAGATCCTGCGCGCGCAGGCGGAGAAGGAAGGGCTCATCTTCTCCGAGGGCGTGCTGGAGATCCTGCCCGACGGGTTCGGCTTCCTGCGCGCGCCGGAGTACTGCTACCTGCCCGGGCCCGACGACATCTACGTCTCGCCCTCCCAGATCCGCAAGTTCGACCTGCGCACCGGCGACACCATCAGCGGCCAGATCCGGCCGCCCAAGGAGGACGAGCGCTACTTCGCGCTCATCAAGGTGGACGCCGTCAACTTCGAGCCGCCCGACCGCTCGAAGGAGAAGATCTTCTTCGACAACCTGACGCCGCTCTACCCGTCCGAGCGCATCCGGATGGAGACGACCACGGACAACCTCTCCGCCCGCATCCTCGACCTCATGGACCCGCTGGGCAAGGGCCAGCGCGCCCTCATCGTCGCCGCGCCGCGCACCGGCAAGACGATGCTCCTGCAGACGATCGCGAACGCCATCACCAGCAACCATCCCGAGATCATCCTCATCGTGCTGCTGATCGACGAGCGGCCGGAGGAGGTCACGGACATGCAGCGCTCGGTGCACGGGGAGGTGATCTCGTCCACGTTCGACGAGCCCGCCGACCGGCACGTGCAGGTGGCCGAGATGGTGCTGGAGAAGGCCAAGCGGCTGGTGGAGCACAAGAAGGACGTGGTGATCCTGCTCGACTCCATCACGCGCCTGGCGCGCGCCTACAACACGATCGTCCCGCCCTCGGGGAAGGTCCTCTCCGGCGGCGTCGACAGCAACGCGCTGCAGCGGCCCAAGCGGTTCTTCGGCGCGGCGCGCAACGTGGAGGAGGGCGGCTCGCTGACGATCATCGCGTCCGCGCTGGTGGAGACCGGCTCGCGCATGGACGACGTGATCTTCGAGGAGTTCAAGGGCACCGGCAACGCCGAGGTGGTGCTGGACCGCAAGCTGACCGACAAGCGCATCTTCCCGTCGATCGACATCAACCGCAGCGGCACCCGCAAGGAAGAGCTGCTGGTCCCCAAGGAAGAGCTCAACCGCGCCTGGATCCTGCGCAAGGTGCTCTCCGCGCTCTCGCCGGTCGAGGCCATGGAGCTCCTGATCGAGCGCCTCAGCAAGACCAAGACGAACAAGGAGTTCCTGGAGAGCATGTCGAGCGGGGGCTAGTCCCCGCTCCGGAGACGTGCGAGGAGGCGCTCCTCCAGCGCCTGGAAGTGGCTGGCGGGAACGCTCGCCACCGCCTCCCGCACGCGGTCGACCAGCGCAGCGAACACGCCGCCCTCATCCGACTCCCGGACGGCCCGCGCGAGGTCCACCTCGTCCGCGGCCCCGCCCAACCGCTTGAGGACCGCGACGAACGCGGAGAGCGCCTGCCGGAGCAGCGCCTTCGATCCCTCGAACGAGAGGCGGACGGCCGTGGCGATGGGCGAGTGCGGCGTGTCCACCAGCGTCGCGTCGATGGCCGCGCGCACGTCCTCGGCGCGGCGGTGCGGCGGGTGCTCCTTCGCGGCCAGCGCGACGTCCAGCAGGTAGCCCCGGTTGTAGGTCGTGCTGGCGGCGTCGGACGCGCGCTTGACGTTCAGGACCAGGAACACCTTGCGCAGCAGCAGGCGGACGGGCAGGAGCAGCGCGCCGCGTCGGAGCTCGGCCCAGAAGTCCTGGCCGGGCCCTTCGCCGACGACGCGCAGGTCGTCCTCGCCGAGCGTGAGGCCGTGCCGGGCGGCGATCTCGCGGGCGAGCCGGCGCTCGAAGTACGCCCTCAGGCGGTCGTCCAGGAGGGGGACCGGGACGAGCGGCGTGAGCCCGACCAGCACCGAGTGGCCGATCAGCAGGGTGGACGTCGCGATCTCTCGTCGTGGCATCCGGCCCCGTCGTCAGGAGTCCGCGGGGAGCGCGCGGCTCCTCGAGCGGTCCTCTATTGGTCGCGCTCGATCGTGGGATCGCCGAGCCCCGCGCGGACCGTCACGCGCACCGTCGCCTGCGCGAGGGTGCGGTTGGTCCGGCGGAAGGTGGCCTTGACGTTGTACACGCCGGCCTTGCCGTAGTTGTGGTCGTTCGAGAAGCGGCGCTCGATCTTGGTGCCGGGCGCGTAGGGCTGGCAGTCCGACTCCTGGACGCTCTTGCCGCCGTCGTCCCAGTCCCACTCGATCTCGGGGCAGTGGTACTCCTCGAGGTCGTCTCCACCCATGAACTCGGCGGTGAAGAACACGTTGACCGGGGAGAAGGCCATGCGCGGCGTCGCCCGCAGGTCCAGCTTCGGCTTCTTCCCCTTCGGCTCGTCCGCCTGCCCCGCCCCCGCCCAGGCGGCCAGCAGGGCCACCGCGATCACGCCGCCACGCTTCATGGGTTCGTCTCCGCCGTCCTGTGCCCGCGGAACATTGTAGCGAACGGAGGAATAAGATGCCCGAGGGGGTCCCGAGCCATGGCCGTCGAGCGGCTGATCCGTCTGGCGCCCAGCGCCGCGCTCAAGGAGAAGCGCCTGCGTGAGACCCGTGGTGACGCCTTCGACCGGGATCCCGCGCTCCGGGACGCGGTCCTGGACGCCCAGGCCGCCGGCAGCCTCGAGCTGGCCGCGATCGACCCTGCGCCCGAGGCGCTGGACGCGATGCGGCGCGCCCAGCGCGCGGTGGAGCCGGGAGCACCCTTCGCCGTGGGGGCGCTCCTCACCTGGCACGGGGCGCTGACCGGCCGACCGGCCGGGTTCCGCCGCGTCGACCGCACGCGCGAGGGTGGCCCGCCTCCCGCGCCGGCCCCCTTCATCGAGAGCCGCCTGGCCACGCTGGAGCAATGGCTCGGGGCCGAGAGCGTCCGCGACCTGTCGCCCGGCGCGGCGGGCGCGCTCGTGATGGCCCGCGTGATCGAGGTCCTGCCCTTCGACGACGCGAACGGGCGCGTCGCGCGGCTGGCCGCGTCGCATGCCGTGGCCCGCGCCGGCGGCCGGCTGCCCGTGCTCGTCGGCGCGGACCGGGCCCGGCTGGAGGACGCGCTGCGCGCCGCGTTCGCGCTTCACACCGAGCCGCTGGCGCGTCTGCTCGACGAGGCCAGCGAGCGGGCGCTCGACGCGATGCTCGCCGCGCTCACTCGCTGAAGTCGCGCAGCCCCGGCCGCACCTCGACGCGCGAGGACGCCACCGCCACCGTCCGTCCGGCCCGCTTCATCGTGATCTTCACGTTGTAGCTGCCGGCCTGACGATAGACGTGGTCGGCGCTGAAGAAGCGCTCGAACTCCGACTGGCCGGCCTGGAAGGGGGGACAGTCGGAGCCGCGCTCGCTGCGGGCGCCGTCGTCCCAGTCCCACTCCAGATCGGGACAGTAGAACTCCTCGATCTCGTCGCCTCCCGCCAGCTCCGCGGTCACGGAGACGACGGTGGGCGAGAACGCCATGCGCGGGGTCGCGCGCAGGTCGAGTCGGGGGCGGTCGCCGCTCTCGGCGACGATCGGCGCGGCCAGCGCCAGGAGGACCAGGGTTCCCGTGAACGCGCGCATGACGGGCTCCTTTCACGGCATCGCGTCTTCGGATCTCGCTGCCGGAGGGACCGCCGCGCTCCATCCGGAAGAACGTTTCGCAGTGGCACGGTGTCGTGACACCCGTCACGGGATGGGGACCGAAACGGCCAGGGAGCAAGAAGCGCGCCACGCGCTAACATCGCGCCGTGGACCTGCCTGGGGGACTCCGCCGGTTGCTGGAGCGGCTGCGTGACGCCGGAGGGCGCCCCTTCGTCGTGGGCGGCGCCGTCCGCGATTTCCTGCTGGGTCGGCCGCTGCACGACTACGACGTCGAGGTGTTCGGCCTGCCGGCCGATCGCCTGCGAGGCGTCCTCGAGCAGGCGGGCGCCGTGAACGCGGTCGGCGAGGCCTTCACCGTGTTCAAGCTGACCGGCCTCGACGGCGTCCCCGGCGCGGTGGACGTGGCGTTGCCGCGGCGCGACTCGAAGGCAGGGCCCGGGCATCGGGGCATCGCGGTCGCCGGGGATCCGCACATGTCCGTCGAGGAGGCGGCCCGCCGGCGCGACTTCACGATCAACGCGATCCTGTTCGAGCCGTTCGCAGGGGGGATCGTCGACCCCCACGGCGGCGCGGCCGACCTCGAGCGTCGGCGGTTGCGTGCCGTCGACCCGACGCGCTTCGGCGAGGATCCGTTGCGGGCCCTGCGCGCCGTCCAGCTGGCCGCCCGCTTCGAGCTGGCCGTCGACCCCCCGACCGCCGCGCTGTGCGCGTCGATGCCGTTGCGCGAGCTGCCCAGGGAACGCGTCTTCGGGGAGATCGAGAAGCTGCTGCTGCAGGCGAGCCGGCCGTCGATCGGGCTCGCGCTCCTGCGTGAGTGGGGCCAGCTCGAGGCAGTGGGGCCCGAGCTGCTCCCCCTGCGCGAGACCCCGCAGGATCCGGAATGGCACCCCGAGGGCGACGTGTGGACGCACACGCTGCAGGCGGTCGACGAGGCGGCCGCTCTCGTCTCCGACCTCGACCACGCGCGCGCGCTGGCGGTGATGCTGGGCACGCTCTGCCATGACCTCGGCAAGCCGGCGACCACGAAGCTCGAGGACGGCCGCATCCGCTCTCGCGGCCACGAGGAGGCGGGCCTGCCGCCGACGGCGAGCCTGCTCGAGCGCTGGAACGTCCACACGCTGGCCGGCTTCGACGTGCGCGAGCAGGTGCTCGCGCTGGTCGGCAACCACCTGAAGCCGGGCCAGCTCTACGACGACCGCGAGCGCGTCTCGGACGGCGCCATCCGGCGGCTGGCGCGCAAGTGCGAGCCCGACCTGCTGTACCGCGTGGCGCGCGCCGACTGCCTCGGCCGGCGGCCGGGGCGCTTCGAGCCGGTCGCGATGGAGTGGTTCCGCGACAAGGTCCGCGCGCTCGCGGTCGAGCGCCAGCCGCCCCCGCCCCTGCTGCGCGGGCGGGACGTGCTGGCCCTGGGGGTCCCTCCTGGCCCCGAGGTCGGACGCATCGTGCGCGCCGTCTACGAGCGCCAGCTCGACGGCGCGGTCACCACGATCGAGGAGGCGCGCGCGGATGCTGCCGCGATGGTGGGGGGCAGCGACACCTGACCTGTTCTCCTCCGAGGACACCGGGCGTCGTGGAAGCATCTACAAGTCGCGGCTGATCAGTGACTTTCCGGTGCGCGTCGCTGGTACGGTGCTTGCCTCTATGACCTGCGAGCGCGGAGAGCGCTCGGGCCGCCCCGGAAGCGGTCCATACGGAGGCTGGGTCATGAAGGCACTCATCGGCGGAATCATCGGGGCGCTCCTCCTCGGAGGCGTGCTCCTGTTCGTGAACGGGCAGCGCACGCCGGCGCTGGCGGCCAACGGCTTCGCGGGTGCGGCGTTCGACTCCGCGAACGATCCGGTGCTGGTGAACTGCGGCGAGGGCCGGCAGGCGCTGGTGCGTCCGGTGGCGATGGGCCAGCGGTTCTCGCAGATCGAGTGCGTGCCCTCGACGTCGGCCATGATGATGGCGCCGGGGCTCATCCCGGCGGTGCAGACGTACGCCGCACCGAGCTACGCCCAGCCGGTCGAGCGGGTCGTCTACCGTGAGCGGCCGGTGACGCGCACGGTGTCGTCCACGCGCTCCCGCGAGGCGGTCCACCAGGGCCGCTCGTGGAAGAAGAGCGCGCTCATCATCGGCGGCTCCGCGGCGGGCGGCGCGGGCGTGGGCGCGATCGTCGACGGCAAGAGCGGCGCCAAGAAGGGCGCCATCATCGGCGGCGTGGGCGGGCTCGTCTACGACCTGGCCACGCGCAACAAGTAAGCGCGAGCTGGGCTGCCTTCACGGGCAGCCCAGCATGAGGTTCCGGCAGTTCAGGCCCGCGAGGGTGCTACGATGCGGTCAGTCGTGAACGGATCTGACCTCCCCTCGAATCAAGGCCTGGCTCGGCTCATCGCGCGCGCGGAAGGCGGCGACGCATCCGCAGCCGATGCGCTCTTCGCCGCGCTCTACGCGGAGCTCCACGGCCTCGCCAGCCACCAGCTGGCGCGCAGTGCCGGCTGGGTCACCTTGGGCACCACCACGCTGCTCCACGAGGCGTACATCAACATCAGCCGCCGCGAGGGGCTTGCGTTCCCGGACCGTGCCCATTTCATGGCCTACGCGGCGCGCGTCATGCGCGGGCTGCTGATCGACTACGTCCGCGGACGCAAGGCCCAGAAGCGCGGCGGGGAGTTCCAGATCGGACCCCTGACGGACGAGCTCCCAGTGGAACCCGACGAGGGCGAGCACCTTGCACGCGTGGGCGCGGCCGTCGACGACCTGGCGAAGCTGGACCCGCTCCTGGCGCAGGTGGTGGACCTGAAGTTCTTTTGCGGATTCAGTTTCGCAGAGATCGCCGCCCTGCGTGGAGCGTCCGAGCGGACCGTGCAGCGTCACTGGGAAAAGGCCAGGATGCTGCTGCGCGGTCTGATCCCGGACTGACGGACGTCGAGTGGCGGCTTCCGGCCGCCGCCTGCGATGAAGAGACAGGGACGATCGCGTCCCGTCAGCGCATGCGGAGCGCCCGATGATCCGCGGCCTCGACCGTGCCCGCTGGAGCGTCCTCAGCACCCACCTGGACGAAGCGCTCGACAAGTCGGGCGACGACCGGGCGGCCTGGCTGGAGCGTCTTCGCGCCGGGGATGGCGCGCTCGCCGACGAGATCGAAGCGCTGCTCACAGACCACGACCGGGCGCAGGAGGAGGGCTTCCTGGAGGCCGCGCCCGCGCCGCGGGCCACCCTGGCGGGGCAGGCGCTCGGTGCCTACACGCTGCGCGAGCAGATCGGCCGGGGCGGGATCGGTGTCACGCGACTCGCCGGCCGAGTTCATCCGCCTGGTCCTCGATCGCGAACCCGCGCGTCTCTCGCGGCCGTTTCCACCCCCGCGGGCGATGCCGACTCGGTGCGTGCGCGAGCCGCCGATCGTGGCACGACGCCGGAGACCCTGAGGCGTACCTTGCGCGGGGACCTGGAGACCGGAAGGCCGCATGGACGACGCGTACCGGCTGTTGTCCGACGCGCTCGCGATCCACGAGGCGCTCGAGGACCCGCACCTCACGCAGATCGAGACGCGGCTCGCGATGTCGCGTCACCAGCTGCAACGGGACGCCCTGGCCGACGCGGAGGCTCGCGCCCGAGCGGCGCTGGCGGTCGCCGAGGGCTTCCGGGGCGGGGCGCCGCACTCGAGCTGGGTGGGACGCAGCCTGCTCGCGCTCGGCGCCGCGCGCCAGGCGCGAGGAGATGCCTCAGGGGCGCGCGCGCTGTTGACGCCGGCGATCGCGCACATGACCCCACGCTCGGCCCCGACCATCCGAGCGTCCTCGAGGTCCTGGCCCGCGAAGGACCCCGCACCCCACTGTCGTAGTACGGCCGCAGATCGACGAGATCCCCCACCGGGGTGTCGTATCCCTCCAGCCGACGGCGATTAGTCCAGTGAAGGCCAGGCAAGGGGGCTCGAATGAATCGTTCGCGAACGCCGGGGGTCGGGATCGCAGCCGCCCTCGCCTTGCTCGCCGCGGCCAGCGCCGCCGTCGCCCAGCCCTGTAGTCCCGAGGGCGCCACGAGCCCCTGCATCGGAGGTCTCGGGATCCGGTACTGCGTCAACGGTACCTGGAGCGAGTGCAGGATCGAAACCTGTGAGTCGTCCCGGGGGATCACGCTGTCGGACGGCCCCACGGTCACCGCGGAGGACCTCGCCCAGTTCGACGCGCGCTGGACCAGCGATCACGCGGGGCAGTCGTGCGTGGCGCGCCAGCGGCTCGCCGAACGATGCGATCCGTGCGTCTGGGACATCTTCGACCGGATGCATGCGCTCATCCGTATGTACGACCTCACGCACGACGAGAAGTACGTCGCGCAGTTGAGGGACCTGGTCGAGCACGCGTTCCAGTTCCGCGACGACCACCATACCGGCCGGGTCGAGAGGGACCCCAGGTGTGCGGCCTGCAGCGACTGCGTCGCGGTGGACCTGCCTCCGCGGCCCCTAGACTTTGCCCGAGAGAAGAACGTGCCGGGGTGGGGCGGGAAGTCGCCCAACTCCGGCGGGCTCCACGGCGTCAGCGTCGGCGACTCCGCGCTGTACGCCCACGCGATGGCCGCTTTCGCCCGCATCGTCCTGGAGCACCCGCCGCTCCTCAACCTGTATCGCGACGACGCGGTCCGGCACGCGAACGCGGTCATCGAGACCGTGTATGCGTTCCTGCCGGACATCGCGTACCGCGAGCGCGGCGGCCAGGTGGAGGCATACCTCCTTTCGGGCCTGCCCACCTACAAGACGCCGACTCCGCAACAGTGCTCCGAAGCGTACGACGAGGAGATCCGGCGGATCCGGAGGGATGTCGAACCTGAGGACTGGCCGGCGGCGGACGAGCGCGCCCGCAGCATGAGGAACAACTGCAACACCGCGCACAAGATCGGGCCGCTGCAGCACAACATCAACCTCTCGTTCGCCATGGTGCTGATCGAGCTGTCGCGCGCGCTCCAGAGCCCGTTCTATCGGCAGTCGCCGCAGCGGTCGAACGACGCGGAGCCGGCCCGGCTGCTGGCCCCGGTGCTGGTGTCCCGCCTGCATCGCTACTTCGTGAGCAACCTGCGCACGGTCACGGACGCTCCCGGGGGCGGCCGTTTCGTCTGGAACTTCTCCGACGACGTTCCGGCCGGGGTCGAGACGTATCCCGAGGACACGGGCCACGGCGCGCTCGACATGCGGTACGTGGAGCTGATCGCGCGCGATCACGAACGCCTGGGCCGCCTGGCCGCCGCCGCGGCGCCCGGGGAGTCGATCGCGTTCGACCAGACGCACCTCCGCCGGTTCGCGAACACGTTCCTGCAGAAGGTCGTCCGAGGCCCCCACCTCGCGGACGACGTCACGGGCCGGCCGGCGGACCCGATCGACGTGCGGGACGGCATGTGCGACGGCTGGGTCGTGCCGGCGGCAGCCGATCCCCAGGTCTACGAGGTGTGCCGTGCGACGACGTTGCGCGCGGTCTTCCGCAACCCGAGGTGCGAGCAGAAGTATCTCAACATGAGCAACCACGCGGCGCTCCTCGCCCACAAGCGGTTCGCGTCAGCGCCGCCGCCTCCACCTCCACCTCCGGTCGAGGTGCCCGACGTCATCGGTCTCTCGGCCAACCTGGCCGGGAAGATGCTGCGGGACGCCGGCCTCGTGCCGAAGTTCACGGGCACGGGCACGACCGTGAAGACGCAGTCGCCTCGGGCCGGCGCAGGGGTGCCGCGCGGAACCCAGGTGACCTGCACCACCCAACGCGAGGTCGTCCAGTGATGTCGCTCGACGACGTCGTCCGATTCGGGACCTTCGAGCTAGACCGCGCCACCGGGGAACTGTGGAGCAAGGGCCAGCGCGTGCCGCTCCAGGGTCAGCCCGCGCAGCTGCTCTCACTGCTGGTCGGCCGGCCGGGCA
>JAICEW010000181.1 GCA_025923995.1 Vicinamibacteria bacterium
CAGCAGCTTCTGCAGCAGGGCGTCGAGCTGCTCGGGCGCCAGGGCCGCCTTGGACGCGTCGATCGTCCCGTCGAGGTCTTGCGGCGGGAAGCCGAACCTCCGGAGGCGGTCCTTGTCGGGAGTGTCGGGCGGCAGGACGACCACGGCGCGGGTCTGGAAGGCCCGGTCTCGCCCCACCTCCTGCCATCGCCTGAGCTCGCTGAGCTTCGACCGAACCCAGAACGCGGGAGCGCGGGCCCAGCACAGGAGCACCGCGTCGGCCGTCTCCAGCGCGTCGCGGTGGACCTGCTCGCGGTCGGCCGGCGCGCCTTCGACGATCGGAAGCAGCGGCGCATAGCCCAGGCGGGTCAGGCTCTCGGCGACCCCCTCCGCGACCGCCCCGTCGTCCTCGTTGTGCTGCACGTACACCTGGGAGCCGGACGCCACGGCCCGGTTGGCAGGCCGCGGCGGCCGCGCGATCTGCTCGAGGTGCTGCATCACGAACTGGGTGAACTTCGCGAGCGTGTCCCCGTCGACCTTGTCGCCGGGCGCGATGACGAACGCGCCCTTGTAGTGCTCCGCCAGCGACTTGAACGGATCGCGCGTCGCCGCGCCAGGCAGGGCTCCGGGGAGCACCTGCGGAACCCAGATCAGGCGGTGGAAGGGTCGCGCGCCCGCAGCGGCCGCCAGGCGCGCCGCGCGATCGAGCTGCAGCCGGACGATGGGCGTCGCGTCCTCCGGCTGGAACCCGAGCTTGTCGCCCACCAGGTGGATCGACAGGGCCGCCTCGGCCAGCGCGCCGTCGATCGTCTCGATGGCCCGCGCGCCCTCCGTCGGGATCGGCTGGCTCGCGTCGGGCACGACCCGGATCTTCCGCCGCGTCAGCTCGACGCGCAGCGTGTCGTAGGCGGCCAGCATGTCGGCGGCCGGCCGCGCCAGGTAGACGGTCGCGCGTCCCGCCGGGGACGGATCCGACGTGTCCGTGTCGGCGTCAGTGGCCGGCTCGGCGCCCTGCAGCCTCTTGCGCAGACCCTTGGCCAGGCCGCGGCACTGCGTGAACCACTCGCCGCTCGTGACCTGGCAGAGGTCGGCGTCGTAGAAGTCGACCTCGGTGTCGTTCTCCCTGTCGAGCATGACGAGCGGGAAGCCGCTCTGCCCCTGCAGCCAGGCGGGCCGCTTGTCGGGTGGGATCACGTGCTTGAGGACCAGGAAGAGGCGCTCCTTGATCTGCTGCTCGGTCTCCGACAGCCGCTGCCACTTGCCGACGAAGGTCTCGAGCTCGCGGACGCACCACTCGCTCACCAGCCAGTTGCGGGAGAGGACCACGATCATGAGCTTCGCCGCTTCCAGCGCGCCGCCCAGGCGCTGCTCGAACTGCGCGGCGGGGTCGATCTGCTGCGTGTCCCTGAACACGCTCGGCACGGGCGGGCCCAGGTCGTCGAAGTTGGCTGCGATGCGCTCGTGGAGCGCGGTCACGAACCCCTTCGACAGCGCGAGCTCGCGGGCCGTCTGGTTGTCCTTGCGCGCGTAGCTGATGAAGATGTCGGCGGACACTTTCCGTGGACTCCGGATCCCGGGAGGGCGGGGATGGGTCGGATTTCGTAGCGATTCTCGGACGCTGCGCGGGAGGTGTCAATCGTCGGCGTCCGGCAACGACACGCGGCCGGACGGATCGCTCACCTCGGACAGGCGGCCCGCTTCGGCGTCGGTCAGCGCCAGCCGCCCGCGCGAGCCCTTCGCCCGTTCCTGTATCGCCGCGATCGCGCGCCGGGCCGCGTTCGCGCTGGAGCCGCCGTAGCGGGCGGCGGCTTGCTGGAGGGGCGCCACCGCGGCCACGCTTCCGGTCCGCTCGAGATGCCGCGCGGCCGCCGTGAGGGTGAGAGGGCGATCGATGCGCGGCGACTCCACGGCCTCGAGGAGCAGGCGCTCCGCCTCGGGCCCCGGCCTGGCGGCGACCGCCTCGACGACCTGCGGGCCGTGCCCGTCGTGGACGCCACGCGCGAGGCGGGCCAGGAGATCGAGCGCGGCCTCGCCGGGCATGGCGGCGAGCACCGCGATGAAGGCGTCGGTGACGGCCGGTCGCGCCTTCCGCTCGGGATGGATGTATCCGCTCTCGAGGACCAGCGGCTCGACGCGGTCGAGGGGCAGGTGCTCGGGGCCGAGCGCCCGGATCGCGCGCGCCGCCGACGCCTCGGATGTGTCGGTGTCGACGGCCAGCCGGACCAGCGTCTCGCGCCCCTGCGCCTTCGTCTGGATGGCGGCTTCGAGGCGCACGAACTCGTCGGCGTCGCGCAGTGCTCCGAACGCGGCCGTGCGCGTCCCCGGGTGCTGGCCGAAGGCGTCGAAGAGCGCACGCAGGCTCGCCAGGCGCACCCCCGGCGCCGGGTCGCGCGCCACGTTCTCCGCGAGCCGCTCGACGAGGTCCGACGGAGCCTCCAGCAGCTTCGCCATGCCGGCGATTGCGTGCGTGGCCGGCTCCAGGCCGGGATGCTCGCGCGCGAAGCCGCCCGTCGGCACGTCCACCGTGAGCGTGCCGCCCTCGAGCCAGACCTGGCCGAGCCGCACGCTCCCGCGGAGCAGCTCGCGCAGGGCGATGCGCGTCGTCGCGATCAGCAGCGCGTGCACGTGCGCCGGAGGCCCCACGACCCGGAACAGCTTGTCGATCTCCGGCTCGCCGACCGGACGCGCCTCGGTCGCGTCGACGCGGGTCGGGCTCGAGAAGCCGATCCTCCACAGCGTCACCGAGGGGCACAGGCCCTCGACCGCGAAGCGCAGCCCGCTCTCCGCCTCGCTCAGCGAGGTCGTGTCCATGCGGCCCACCGCGTACGGGTAGACCCGCGCGGGGCGTCCCGTCCAGCGGGCCAGCAGTCCGGTGAGGCGCTGGGCCGTTCCTCCCGGCTCGGCCTGGAACCCGAGGAGTCCATGGCGCCTGCGGTCGAACACCACGACCGCGGCCGCGCCCATCACGACGAGAGCGATGGTGACGGCGATGTCCATGGCCGGATCAGCCCATCAGTCGCAGTACACGACTTCGAGCGCGTTGGTGGCTCCGGGCAGCGTCACGTCCTCGTAACGGAACTGGAGGTACACGGTCTCGCCCGGGGCCGCGCCGGCCAGCGGAGGCTGCGTGAAGTCGAGCGGGATCGTGGCGTGGCCGGTGGCGTCCGCGACCGTCGAGGCCACCTGCTGAACGCTCCCGCCGATGAGGAGGAGCCGCGACTTGAACGGGGACGACCGGTCCACCCTCGTGGTTCCGACCAGCAGCACGCCCGGACGGTTGGGCGGCAGTCCGGCCATGGTCACCGCGAAGTTGTTGGCGGCGAGGCCGGGATCACCGACGCCCGCGATGGTGGCGGGCCCGCCGGTGGAGTTGACGGACCCCTGGCCGTAGCCTTCCGCGCCGCAGATGCGGAACGTCTCGGGATCACTGTCGCTCGCGTTGCCCGCCGGATCCGTCGCGTGGACCGACCACGTGACGTCCATGCCCACCCGCCCGGTGGGGCTGGGGGCAGGCTGGATGGCCGCGCGGTGCAGCCCACCGCCGACGGACCGCATGGGCGCGCTGAAGCTCTGGGGCACGCCGTCCTTCACGGCGGTGACGTCCGCGCGGGCCCGCACGAAGGTCTGGCCCCGCTTGTACGTCGAGTCCTGGATCCAGGCCTTGCGGGCGAACCCGCCGGCCAGGATGGCCGAGAGCGGGACGCGGGGCGGTGTCGGCTGCACGCGGCCGATGCGCGGGGCGTGCGTGTCGGCGGGGCCGGTGTTGCGGTACACGCGGTTCGTGAAGTTGCCCGACTCGCCCTGGCCCGTGACCACGTCGTAGCGCCCGTCCGCGTCGAAGTCGGCTGCGGCCAGGTCGAGGGTGGAGTCGACCAGCGCGCTGAAGCCATTCGTGTCGAAGGCGAACGAGGCGCTGCCGAACGTGCCGTTGTTGCGGTAGAGCTTCTCCTGGCCGTTGCCGAGCGATCCCACGATCGCGTCCTGGATCCCGTCGTCGTCGGCGTCCAGGAACACGACGTCGTTGTCGTCGTGCCCGTTGAGGCCGCCGATGGTCGCGGTCGAGCCGGTGAACGTCAGGGTGGCCGAGGGGACGAGGTTGTTCTGCGCGGTTCCTTCGTTGAAGCCGGAGAGCGAGATGTAGACGGCGTCGAGGTCGTCGTCGTTGTCGAGGTCGGAGAAGTCCGTGGCGTAGGTGTTGCTCGTGCCGGCGGGAAGCACGGCGGCGGCCTGCAGGGCGAACGTGCCCGCGCCGTTGTTGAGGTAGAGCTGCTGGTTGGCCGACTTGCCGTCCACGATCACGTCCAGGTCGAAGTCGTTGTCCACGTCGAGCAGCTGCGCGTTCTGCGAGCCGACCTTGTTGGCCGCGTTGAGCTGGGCGGACGCGTTCGTGAAGAATCCCGCGCCGTTGTTGAGGAACAGGCGCGCCATGCCCCCGGGCGCGCCGAAGGCGCTCGGGCCCGCGTCGGCGAACACGAGGTCGATGTCGCCGTCGTCGTCCACGTCGCCGAAGCCGCCGCCGAACGAGTTGAGGGTGAGGGCCGGGAAGCGCGCGGCGGTCTCGTTCGTGAAGAAGCCCGTGCCGTTGTTGATGAGGAGCGACGGCTGGCTGCCGAACGCGTTGGCGAACGCGACGTCCAGGTCGCCGTCGTTGTCCACGTCGGCCACGACCAGGCCCTTGGCCTGCTGGACGAAGCCCGCGGGCAGCCGCGTCGCCGTCTCGTCGGCGAAGGTGATCGTGCCCGTCGTCGTCTGGTTGATCAGGAGGGTGGGCGCCAGCGCTCCTCCCGGCGTCGAGAAGCCGACGCCGTTGGCGAACAGCACGTCGGGCTTGCCGTCGCCGTTGGCATCGAAGGCCTCGACCCCTTCGGTCCACACGACCGGCCCCGTGAGGCCGGCGCCGACCTGCTGGAACTGTTGGGCCACGACCGGAAGGGGAGCGAGCGCGCACACGACGGCGAGGGGCCAGGGTCTCTTCATGGACGCAATCGTATGCCAGCCGGCACGCCCGCGTCCGCCGGCGGTCACGCTGCCGGCGGACGCAGGAGCGATTCTGATCGTCAGTCCACCCAGAGGAAGAAGAAGTTGCCGGAGCCCTCGGGGCGGTGATCGGCGCCCAGGGGACCGAGCAGCTGCGTCACGTTGCCGTTGACGACGAGCCGGTTGGCCAGCAGCGGGTTCCCGTTCGGGTTGCGGTACAGGGCGTGCCCGAAGTTGGTGAAGTTCCAGCCGCTGAACTCGATCTCGAAGTCGCCGTTGATCCGGGCGTCGGTCTCGGTCTTCTCGCCGTAGACGCTGGCCGGAGCGCCGCCCACCAGCAGGTCGTCGGCGTTGTTGGCCACGGTCACGGCGCAGCCGGCCAGCCCGAGCACGGTGTCCGACATCGGGTCGACGAAGAGCTGGATGCTGCCCTCGTGGAGCTCGTAGTTGAGCCGTGTCCGGTTGGCCTCGCACATGTCGTCGCTGCTGCACTCCTCGCCCTGGTACACGTAGCGGGCGTACATGTTGTAGCCGTTGGGCATGAAGTCGTTGATCTGCGAGTCCACCACGCCGACCACGTCCTGGAAGGACGAGACCCAGAAGTACCCGCGCTCGACGAAGACGCCGGGCGCCGTGAAGTCGGCGCAGGCGTGGTACGTGAAATCCTGGCCGGTCGCGGCCAGGCCGTGCATCTGGGTGCCCGGGATCGGCGTCTCGCGGAAGCCGAACGGGAGGCCGTTGCCGACCGCGTACGCGTTCGACGGGACGAGGCCCTGGACGCCCATCAGCGCGGCGCCGGCCAGTACGGCGAGTCTCTTGTGGGTCATGTGTCTCCTCCTCGGTCAGGGAGCGGCGGCGACGGTGGATTCCGTACGGGCCGCCGCTCACCGAGGAAGCACGTCGCCCTGCGGGCGCAGCCGCCATCCCGGCTCGGAGCCGGTGCGCGCGATCACATCAAGGAGCCCATTGCGGCTTCCCTGCGGGCCCCTACATTCGAATCAGGGGGCGAGGGCGGACACCATGGCGGCTGACAAGCCCGAGGACTGGCCGCGCGTCTTCGCGCGGCATCTCAACGCCGGCGATGACTAGCGGGTCCGCTTGCGGGCGGGCCGGCGGGGCAGTGGCTTGTTCTTGTGCTCGAGGTTCAGGTCCACCGCCGCGCGGATGAGCGCCTTCAAGGCCTTCACGTCGACCTTCTCGCCTTCGCGGATGTCGATCGCGCGCCGGATGTTCCCCTCCAGGCTGGAGTTGAAGAGGCCCTTCGGGTCGGCCAGGAGAGCGCCCTTGGCGAACGTCATCTTGACGACGCTCTTGTAGGTCTCGCCCGTGCAGACCACGCCGAGGTGGGAGAAGACGGGGGTCCCCATCCACTTCCATTCCTCGACGATCTCGGGGTCGGCCTCGTGGATGATCTTGCGCACCTTCGCGAGGATTTCGCCGCGCCAGTCGCCGAGGTCCCTGATCCGCTGATCGATCCGTTCCGAGGCCGATTCGGTCGAGGTCTTCTTCATCGCGAGCTCCCGCTCCCGCACGTGGACTCCCGACGGCGCCACAGCACGTACGACAGCCCCCAGAGCACGCTGCTGCCGGCCGCGAAGCCCCAGGCCTCCGGGCCATCGCCGACCGAGAGGTGGGCGATGAGCGCCGAGGCGAGGTTGATGGCGAAGCCGGCGTAGGCCCACTCCTTGAGCCGCGCCGGCACGGGGGCGAGCAGGAGCAAGACGCCGAGGATCTTCGCCCACGAGAGCTCGATCCGGAAGTAGGCGGGGAACCCGAGGTGGGCGAACGCCTCCGCCACCTGCGGCAGGGTCAGCTGCGCGTAGGCGGTGAAACCCATCTGCATGCAGAAGAGCGCGGTCACGATCCAGTACGCGATGGTCGTGGCCCTGGGGGTGGACGCGGCGGCGAGCGCCGGGTTCGGCAGTGTCGATTCCATGAGCTCCTCCTTCAATGCTTGTCGGCGTCGGGCGGCCAGCCGGGCGGCTCGACGCCGAACTGCTTCGCGTACTCCGCGTGCAGCCGCTGCCAGCCGCCGAACGTCACCGCATCGGCACCCACGAGCCGCCCGATGGGGGCTCCGGCGATGAAGCGATCGAGAACGTCGAGACAGACGTGCCACCCGGCCGCGCCCATCGCGATGTACCGGCGATCGATGTTGTGCCACAACGTCAGGCGCGTGCCTCCACCGAGGGCTTCGAGCTCCCAACGGAGGTCCTGATCGCCCCAGTTGTACTCGAGCAGCCGGGGAGCGTCCGCTCGGATCACCCGCGCCTCCGCGACCGGTGCGGCGGGCGCCGCCACCGTGGTCAGCTGCACTGTCGTTCCGGCCGTGGCCAGGCTCCGATCCGCTTCGAAGGGCGCCCACTCGCGCAGGTGCGCGGGGTCCGTCAGTGCCTGCCAGACCTTGTCCGGCGAATGGCGCAGCTCCCGGACCAGGACCAGCGTCCACTTCTCTCCGTCCTTGTCGATCCGGGCCCCGCGGGCCGGGCCCGGCACGTACGCCTCGCGATCCGTCATCGGCTCTTCCTCGTCTTCCTTCGCGTGGTGGGGGGGTGGATGCGGTCGAGATGCCGTTCCAGGGCATCGACGTGGGCCGACCAGAAGCGGCGGAACGGGGCGAGCCAGTCGTCGACTTCCTGGAGCGGCCCGGGCTTCAGCCGGTAGAGACGGCGCTGCGCGTCCACCGTGGACTCCACGAACCCGGCCTCGCGGAGCACGCGCAGGTGCTTCGAAACCGTGGGCTGGGGCATGCCCAGCCGACGCTCGATCTCCCCGACCGACTGCTCGGACCCGATCAGGAGGCCCAGGATGGCCCGTCGGTTCGGCTCCGCGATGATCTCGAAGGCGGACTCCACGGTCCGAATATACGGTCGAAGGCATATACGTGTCAAGGCATATAGGGACCGCTCCCCGGGATACGGGCCGGAGGGCCGCGATGTTGTGTGCGAGCGGTGGGCATCTGGTTCCCGGCGGTGGAGAGGTGAGCGCGGTCACGTCGTCGGGCACGCGACCTGCAATCCCACTTCTCGCCCATGAATCCCATGCCGCGGCGCTCCTAGCTTCCTCGTCGTTGCAGAGCGGGGCCACGAGGGCTCCGACGGACAACGGCAAAGGAGTCCTGGAGATGATGAGAACACTGCGTCGCGGCCTGGGTGTGGCCGCGCTGGGCGCCCTGGCGGCGGCGCCCGCTTCCGCCACCACGCTCGTACGTGCGGGCCTCGACACCCTGACGGCCTCGAGCGGCACGATCGTCTACGGCGACGTGCTCGGGTCCCGTTCCTACTGGAACGCGGACCGGACGTTCATCCTCACCGACGTGCGCATCGCGCCCCGCGAGGTCCTCAAGGGCGCGGCCGGGAGCGAGCTGACGGTCACGTTGATGGGCGGGTCGGTGGACGACCGCGCGGTCGTCGTGGTCGGAGGCGCCCAGCTCGTGCCCGGCCAGAGCTACGTCGTGTTCGTCGGGGAGAACGACCTGCCGGGTCAGGCGGCCGCGCAGACGGTGCCCGACCATGCGCAGGGCGTGTTCGAGGTGCGCAGAGCTGCGGATGGTGGCCTGCGGGCCGTGAGCCAGGCCAGCGAGCAGCCGCTGGTGGCCGACGCATCGGGCCGCGTCGAGGTCCCGGGCGGACGCGAGGGCGTCGCCCTGCCCGAGTTGCTCGACACCATTCGGCAGACGGTGGAGCGCGAGACCGTTGCGCCGGGGAGCACCCGATGAGCGCCCGCGTGCCGTTCCGTTCGGCCGCGACGGTGGGCCTGCTCGCCCTGGCCATCGGCGTGCCCCAGCCCACCGAGGCCTCGCGCCTGATCCAGAACACGGCCTCCGGCCGCGTCACGGCCGGCGACCGCGTCCGCTGCGGCGATCCCGGCGGCTTCGTGCACTGGACCAAGAAGACCACCAGCTGGTTCCACAACACGGCCGGCCAGGGCGCGGGCAAGGACTCGCCCCTGAAGAAGGCCATGGGCTCGTGGGGCACCGTGGAGCTGGCGAGCCACCACCTGTCCTATTCGGGCACGACGACCGCGGGGTTCGTGACCGACGGGCAGAACACGATCGGCTGGGCCACCGGCCAGGGCTGCTCGGGCACCTGCCTGGCCCTGACCGCGCTCGTGCTGCAGCAGCCGGGACAGGTCATCGTGGAAGCGGACATCACCTTCAACTCGGCCCGCACCTGGACGAACGACGGGACCGACTTCGACACCCAGGCGGTCGCCACCCACGAGCTCGGCCACGCCCTGGGTCTCCACCACACGGAGCTCGACGACGCACCGCTGCCCACCATGAACTCGTTCTACTTCGGCCCCGACGGGCGGTCGGTGGAAGGCGACGACCGGCTGGCGCTGCAGTGCTCGCAGGAGTACTTCAGCCCGACACCTCTGGGCGTCTACCAGAAGCGGAACGACGGCTCGATCTGGGGCTACACCGGCCAGCCGTGCGCCGGAGGGGAGTGCCCCGGCTGGGCGCAGTTCGACAACTACCCGCAAACGGCGTCGATCGTGGCCGATGGCGAGAACCTCTTCCAGCGCCACCTGGACGGCTCGATCTGGAGGTTCAAGGGACGGCCGTGCTTCGGTTCGTTGTGTGGCTCCGGCTGGGAGAAGGTGGACAACAACAGCCAGACCAAGGACATCGTGGCCAGTGGCGGGACGCTCTACCAGCTTCACTACGACGGGTCGATCTGGCGCTTCACCGGCGCGGTCTGCAGCGGCAACTCCTGCCCCGGCTGGGAGCTCCTCAGAGGTGCCATCCCCGACTTCGTGATGTCGCTCGTGGCCGACGGGGACCAGCTCTACATGCTCCAGTTCGACGGCAGCATGTGGCGCTTCACCGGCGCGGCTTGCGGTCCCAACGGCTGCGGAGGCTGGCAGCTGATCGACAACAACTTCTCGAGCATCCGGATCGCGGCCGGCGGAGGCCAGCTCTACCAGCTGCACCTCACCGGGGCGATCTTCCGCTTCACGGGACAAACCTGCAGCGCGGGAAGCTGCCCGGGCTGGCAGCTGATCGACAACGACCCGCTGACCATGGCCATCGCGGCCACCCGGAACAACCTGTACATGCTCCGCACGGACGGGTACATCTGGCGCCACACCGGCACGCCCTGCGGTTCGAGCGGCTGCCCCGGCTGGCAGGTCGTGGACAAGAACCCCAAGACGGAGTCCATCACGGCCAACGGAGGCCAGCTCTACCAGCTCCACGACGACGGGCGTGTCTGGCGCTTCACCGGCCAGGCGTGTACCGCTACCGCGT
The DNA here is from genome assembly GCA_025923995.1 of Vicinamibacteria bacterium. Taxonomy (GTDB): domain Bacteria; phylum Acidobacteriota; class Vicinamibacteria; order Fen-336; family Fen-336; genus JAICEW01. Next base: position 10,208 of record JAICEW010000181.1, read on the forward strand.
GCCCGGGCTGGCAGCTCACGGACGAGGGCTCCGGCACGATGTCGATCGCCGTCGGACGCTGACGTCACGCTTCGTCGGGCACCCTGCGGGATCCCCGCGGGGTGCCCTGTTCCGCTGGGGGGGCGCAGCCTCAAGGTCTGGGTCAATGGCGACCTGGTCAACGAGGGCCGGATCGCAACCGCGGATCGGGGGCGGATCGCCCTCCAGGCCGAAGGCACCGAGGTGGACTAGATCGGCCCGTTCGGTCGCTAGGGCGCCAGTCGAAGTGGTGGTTGTTGCTCGCGGGCCCCATCGCCAGGCGCCTTGAGACATCCTGGAGGCAGCACCACCGGAGGGCTGCCATGCGCATTCGATGTGGTCGGTTGCTGGCGGCGTGTCTCGTCGCCGTGGCATCGTCGCACGCGGATGAGGTCGACGAGCTTGCTCGGGTCCAGATGGCCCGAAGCCACATCCCCGCGATGGCCGTGGTCGTCGTGCGCGACGGGGCGGTCCAGAAGCTGTCCGCGTACGGGACCGCCCACATCGACTGGGACGCCGCCGCCTCGCCGCGGACCGCGTTCCAGATGGCTTCCGGGACGAAGCTGTTCACCGGCCTCCTCCTGATGAGGCTGGTGGAGCAGGGGAAGCTCGGCCTGGACGATCCGGTCACGCGCCACCTCCCGGACGCCCCTGCGACGTGGAAGGCGATCACGATCCGCCACCTGGCCACGCACAGCTCCGGACTGAAGCGCGATTTCGGGCCGGGGGCCTCGTTCGCGACGGTCAAGGAGGCGGTGGTGGCGGCCTACACGTTGCCGTTCGACTACGAGACGGGGACGCGGTCGCAATACGCCCTCACGGACTTCGTCGTGCTGACGCACATCCTCGAGACGGTCACCGGCCTCGGGTTCGTGGATCTCCTCCGGGAGCAGGTGGCGATGCCCCTGGGGATGGCGGACACCGGCTTCGACGAGGCCGTGGAAGAGGGGCCCGTGCGGAGCTGGCTCCCGCTGGCGCGCCGCGCCACAACGTACCGATGGAACGGGACCGCCCAACGGGCGTACGCCTTCTACTACCCACGGTACACGTACAGCGCGGGCGGCCTCTTCTCGTCGGCGGCCGATGTCGCGAAGCTGCTCACGGCGCTGGCCACCGGGACGCTGCTGAAGCCGGCGTCGCTCGAAAGCATGTGGACGCCGATCACGCTCGCCGATGGGCGCCCCGGTGAGTTCGCCACCGGCTGGGTGGCCGGCCGATATCGCGGCCTGCGTGTCGTCGGGCACAGCGGAGGTCCGGCACTCTCGGACCTGCTGTACTTCCCCGAACGCAAGCTCGGCATCGCCGTCTTGACGAACCAGGGTGCCCTCTTCCCGGTGCTGGCGGACCTGGTGGCGGACCTGTACCTGCCGGCCGATGCGCGTGCACACGATCCCGAGATCGCCGACCCCGACCCTGCGTCGACGCAGCGCCTGCGCTCGCTGGTCATCGCGATCGGGGAGGGGACGGTCCGCGAGGAGGAATTCTCCGACGAGGCGCGGAAGGGAGTCCTCCCCGCGCTGCGCGAGTTCGGCGTCGCCTTGATGCGCCAGGTCGGCCCGCTGACGAGATTCCGCCTCATCTCCCGCGAGGCCAAGGGCGACCGCATCGAACAGGTCTACCGCGCCTATTTCGGCACGCATCCAATGAAGTGGCGCTTCGTCCTCGAGAAGGACGGCCGGATCGCCGAGCTCGATCCCAGCTCGCGCGACTGAAGGGATTCATTGAGTTGGTGGACCGCGGGGGGATCGAACCCCCGACCTCCTGATTGCGAACCAGGCGCTCTCCCAGCTGAGCTAGCGGCCCGAAGGCGAGACCGGCATTTTACCGGACCGCTCCCCGCGTTTCAAGGTCGCTGTCCAGCCAGGCCTGGGAACGACGGGCCCGCGAGCGTGGCGTTCGGTCCGGGCAGAAGCGCGCCGGACTCGTAGAGCGCGGTGTCGGGGTCGTCGGCGTTGCGCACGCCCTGGACCCGCAGCGCCTCGCCGCGCCGTGCCACCAGCCGCCTCGCCGCGTCCACGAGCTCCTCCTCGTGAGGCCCGGCGATCTCCATGATCGTCGGACCGGTCGCGCCGGGGCGCGTGGCCAGCGCCGCCAGCGCTTCCGCGACGGTGCGGGCCGCGACGAGCTGCGTGCGCATCGGCTGCACGTCGCTCACGTCGCCCTTGCGGCCCCAGTCCACGAGCTGCCCGACGAACTCGTGGAACTGCGCGGCCCGCAGGATGCGGACCGGGATCGGCCCCGCCAGCATTGCCTGCTCGTGGGCGAGCTTCGCAGCTGGATACCCGCCGGTGAAGCGGTCGATCCCGATGATCGACACCACCACCATCCACTTCACGCCGGCCTTGCGCCCGGCCTCCTGGAGGTTCCGGGTCGCGGCCGTGAAGAACGCCGTCGCGGACTCGCGATCGGGCGACGGGCTGCTGGCCGCGTCCACCACCGTATCGACTCCCGCCAGTGCCTGCGCCAAGCCTTGGCCCGTGACCAGGTCCACGCCCTGCGCCCGCGAGATCGGCACCACCTCGGGTCCCTGGCCTTCGAGCACCTCGACGACGTGCCGCCCGACCCGACCCGTTGCTCCCGCCACCGCGATCTTCATGGCCGTCCTCCTCCTCACTCCATGACGAAATCGCGTGGCGGCCCGTGACAAGCGGGCGGGATGTCACAATGGACGAGGGCCGTTCGTCTTCTCCCTGATGCCCGAACACGCAAGCGTGCCCGCCCAGGGCACACCGGAAACGGAGCACGCGTCCTATCGGCGCCTGGCCTTCGCGATCGCCTA
>JAICEW010000182.1 GCA_025923995.1 Vicinamibacteria bacterium
CAGGAGTCGCGCCCGCATGGCCCCGATTCTCCCACGAGCCGCCAGGCCGGCGCGACGGCCCGCGTCAGCCGGTCGACCCGAACCCGCCCGTCCCGCGGCCGGTCGACGTGAGGTCCTCGTCGCTCACGAAGACGGCGCGCTCGACCCGCTGCACCAGCAGCTGGGCCACGCGGTCGCCCGGCTCGATGCGGAACGGCTCCCGCCCGTGGTTGACGAGCACCACGCGCACCTCGCCGCGGTAGTCGCTGTCGATCACGCCCGCCAGCGTATCGATGCCGTGGCGCAGCGCGAGGCCGCTGCGCGGCCACACCAGGCCCACGTGTCCGGGCGGCAGCTCCACGTGGATCGCGGTCGGCACCGCCGCCCTGTCGCCTGGCGCGATGACGAGCGCCTCGGACGCGTGCAGGTCCGCGCCCGCCGCGCCCTCCGAGCCGTAGCGGGGAAGCGCGCCCGCGCCCGCCACCTTCACGGCCGTCACCGGCGCGCGCTCCGCGCCTCGGCCAGGCGCTGCAGCGCCACGTACAGGTGGTGCGCCTCGTGCACCAGGAAGAACTCGAGCCAGCGCGGCACGTTCATGGGCCCGAACTTCGCGTGCACCCCCGCGCGCGCGAGCTGCTCGGGCCGCAGCGGCCCCACCGCGGCCACCAGCGCGCTCCGGCGCTCGTCGAGCGCGGTCCACACCTGCGGGACCGTGAGCGTCGTCCAGCGCTCCCACTCCGGATCGCCCGCCTCGTCGTAGCGCGGGAACACGGGCGCGTCCTCGCGCAGGACGCGCGTGATGCGATCCAGCGTGACCTCGTGGTGCCGGCCCACGTGCGCGAGGTTGAGCCGCGCGGACCACTTGCCCGACGGCGGCGTCCAGTCCAGGTCGCGCGGATCCGCGTCCGCGACCCAGGCGCGGAACGAGGAAAGCTGGTGGGCGAGACGGGAGAAGAGCGCGGCGTCCAGCACGGGGCCTCCTTCGGCGTCCCGTGATTATCGCGCGCCCGGGCCGCGCGCGACCCGGGTGCTATGATCGCTTCGCTGCCATGGACGCTCGTCTGAACCTCTTCGGGCTCTCGCGGGACGCGCTGCGCGGCGTGGCCGCGTCGCTGGGCGAGCCCGCCTACCGCGGCGACCAGCTCTACCGCTGGCTCTACCTCAAGCGCGCGCGCTCGACCTCCGACATGACCGACCTGCCCAAGGCGGTGCGGGCCAAGATCGACGCGGATTACACGCTGCGCTGGCCCACGGTCGCGGAGCGCAGCCAGTCCTTCGACGGCACGGTGAAGTACCTGTTCCGCCTGGACGATGGCGCCACCATCGAGAGCGTCTACATCCCCGAGTCGACGCGGCGCACCATCTGCATCTCCACCCAGGCCGGCTGCCCGCTCAAGTGCGCGTTCTGCCTGACCGGAATCGCCGGGTACAAGCGCAACCTGCGGGTGGACGAGATCCTGGGGCAGGTGGCGACCGTGATGACCGAGTCGCCTCCGCGGCAGCAGGGATGGAACGTCGTGGTGATGGGCATGGGCGAGCCGCTGCTCAACTACGACGCGACGGTGGCGGCGCTGCGCGTCCTCATGGATCCGGAAGGGTTCGCCGTGGCGCCCAGGAAGCTCACCCTCTCCACCGTCGGCATCCTGCCCGCGCTGGAGAAGCTGATGCAGGAGCCGGTGCGGCCCAACCTGGCGATCAGCCTGCACGCCCCCAACGCCTCGCTGCGGCGGGAGCTGATGCCGATCGAGGCCAGGTACGCGCTGCCCGACGTGATCGCGGCCGCGCAGCGCTACCCCAACCCGCGCGGCGGCCTCGTGACGTACGAGTACGTGATGCTGCGCGGCGTGAACGACCGCCCCGAGCACGCGCGCGAGCTGGTCCGGCTGCTCAAGGGCCGGCGCGGCAAGGTGAACCTGATCCCACTGAACCCCGCGCGCGAGATCCCGTTCGGCGCGCCCACCGCGTCCGCGGTGGACGCCTTCTGCCGCATCCTGGCCGACGCGCACGTCACCGTGTCGGTTCGCCGACCGCGCGGCCAGGACATCCTGGCGGCGTGCGGACAGCTCCACCTGCAGGAGCGCGCGCGCCCGGCCGTGTCGATCCCGTCCTGAGCGCGGTCCTCTCGGAGCGCGCGTGGCCCCTGCGGGTCGCGCTGCTGCTCGCGCTGGCGGCGATCCTGCTGCTGCCGGGACTCGGGAGGGCACCGCTCGAGCGGGCGGAGATCTACTTCCTCGACGGCGCGCGCTCCATGCTGGAGCGGCACGACCTGCTGGTGCCCTACTACCGGGGCGAGCCCTTCTTCGACAAGCCGCCCCTGTCGTACTGGCTGATGGCCGCCGGCTTCCGTCTCTTCGGCTTCGACGCCGGCGCCGCGCGCGTGGTGCCGGCGGTGGCGGCGATGCTCGTGCTGCTGGCCACGCTGTGGCTGGGCACGATCCTCTTCGACCGGCGCACCGCCTTCGCCGGCGCGCTGATGCTGGCCACCAGCGGCGCGTTCCTGGCCTTCGGGCGGGTGGCGATGTCGGACATGCTGCTCGCGCTGTGGACGACGCTCGCGATGGCGATCGGCGCGCGCGCGTTCCGCGACGGGGCCCACCCCGCCTGGCCGATCGCGCTCGCGGCCGTGCTCGGGCTCGGCTTCCTCACCAAGGGCCCGATCGCGCTGCTGCTCCCCGGGCTCGGCCTGGGATGGTTCGCGTGGACGCGGAGGGCCGCGCTGCCGCGGCCGCGGGTGTGGATCGCCTGTCTCGCCGCGGTCGTGTTCCTGGCCCTGGCGCTCGGCTGGTTCGTGGCCGTGCAGCGGCGGCTGGGCTGGGGTCCGCTCGCGCACTTCTTCCTGCGCGAGAACCTGCAGCGCTTCGCCGCCGACACCTACGACGCGCAGCGGCCGTTCTGGTACTACGTCCCGACGTTCCTGGCGGAGGGCGCGCCCTGGTCGCTGTTCCTGCCGCTGGCCGCGCTCCACGCGCTCCGGCGCGACGACGCACCGTCGCGGCTGCTGCTCGCCTGGCTCGCGCTGATGCTCGTCCCGCTGAGCCTCTCGCGCGGCAAGATCGACTACTACCTGCTCCCGTTCTACCCGGCCGCGTCGCTCGTGGTCGGCCGGTTCTTCACGGCGGTTCCCTGGCGGCGCCTGGAGGCGACCTGGTCGCGCGCCGTGCTCGCGGTGGCCGCGGTGGCGCTCGCCCTCATGCCCGCGCTGCTGTTCGGCCAGCCCGAGCCGTGGGTGCCGCCGCGGGCCGTGCTCGTCCCCATGTCCGCGCTGAACGGGCTCGCGGTGCTCGCCATCGCGTGGGCCGCGCTGCGTCCGACGCCGTCCCGGACGCTCGCGACGCTGGCGCTGTCGGCCGCGCTCGTCATCGGCTGCGTGGGCAGCCTGGTGGTCCCGGCGTTCCACGCGGCCCAGCCGCTGGCCGCCGTCGTGGAGGACGTGCGGCGCGAGCACCGCTATCGGCCGGACGCGGTCGTGGCCGCGTGCAGCGACCCGCTGCGCGTCCAGCGCGACCTGCTCTTCCACGCGCGCGCCGCGATCGAGGAGCGGTGCGACCTGTGGGCGCTCGCCTCCTCGAGCCGTCCGTTCCTGCTGCTGCTGGACCCGGAGCAGCGCCAGTCGCTGCTGGCGGCGGAAGGCGTGCGCGAGGTCGCGCGCTACCGCTACCTGCCCGCGACCGCGCTCACGCTCGCGGGCGTGCTGGAGCGGGCCGCGCCGACCGAGATGACCCTGGCCGCCAACTTCCCGACCGACGACCCGGTCGCGGAGACCAAGCGCAAGCGGGACCGCAAGCGGGCCTTGCGGGACGCGGCCGAATAGCCACGCCCCTCGGGGGCCGCCCGGGAATATCGGTCCGGCCGGCAGCGATTCCAGCCTCGTTCATGACTGGCCTATCATCCGCTGGCCATGCCGCTGCCTGACTGGATCGCGCGCGCCTTCGGAGCGCTGGGGCGCCAGGGCGCGACGCCCCGGGACGCGACGCAGACGATCGCGCGCGAATCCGCGCCGGCCCCTCCCACGCCGCGGCCCGCCCCCTCGCGCGTCGGGCCCTACCGCATCCAGCGGACGCTGGGGCAGGGCGGCATGGGCATCGTCTACGCCGCGCACGACGAGCGGCTCGACCGGCCCGTCGCGCTCAAGATGATCGGCGTGCTGGCGCCCGACGACCAGGCCCGCAAGCGCTTCGCGCGCGAGGCCCGGGCGGCCGCGCGCATCAACCATCCGCACGTCTGCCAGATCTACGAGGTCGGCGAGGACGGCGGCGACCCGTTCATCGCCATGGAGCTGCTGCCGGGCGAGCCGCTCTCCGAGCGGCTGGCGCGCGGAACGCTCCCCCTGCCCGACACGGTGACGGCCTCCCTGCAGATGCTGGACGCGCTCGACGCGCTCCACGCGCAGGGCCTCGTCCATCGGGACCTCAAGCCGTCCAACGTGTTCCTGTGCCCGCGCGGCGTGAAGCTGCTGGACTTCGGGCTGGCGCGGCCGGTCGACGAAGCGCTGGTCGAGGACGTGACGCAGAGCCGGCTCACGCGCTCCGGCGTCGTGGTCGGCACCCCGCAGTACATGTCGCCCGAGCAGGTCTACGGCAACGAGGTGGACCCGCGCAGCGACGTGTTCGCGGCCGGCGCGATCGTGTTCGAGATGCTGGCCGGCCGGCCGGCCTTCGGCGGACGGACGATCGTCGAGGTCCTCTATGCGACGCTGCACGAGCACCCGCCCGCGCTCACGGGGTCGCCGGCCGTGGTCGCGCTCGACCGCGTGGTGCGCCACGCCCTGGCGAAGGAGCCCGGCGACCGCTACGGCTCGGCCGCCGCCATGGCGGAGGACCTGCGCGCGGTGTCGCTGGAGGGCGCCGGCGTCGCGCGGGCGGTGACGCTCACGCGCGTGATCGTGCTGCCGTTCCGGATCCTGCGTCCGGATCCGGAGACGGACTTCCTGGCCTTCAGCCTCGCCGACGCCATCACGTCCTCGCTCACCGGTCGCGACCCGCTCGTCGTGCGGTCGAGCCTGGTCGCGCAGCGGTTCGCGTCGTCCGACCCCGACCTGAAGCGCCTGGCCGCCGAGGCCGACGTAGACCGCATGATCACGGGCAGCCTGGTGCGCTCGGGCGAACGGATCCGCGTCGCGGCGCAGCTGCTCGAGGTGCCGGGAGGCACCGTGTTGTGGTCGCACACGGCCGAGGCCGCGGCCGGGGACGTGTTCGGCGTGCAGGACGAGCTGGTGAGCCGCGTGGTGACGTCGCTGGCGCCCACGGCGGCGGCGCCGCGGCAGGACGTTCCGCGGACGGCGCGCGCCTACGAGTTCTACCTGCGGGCGAACCAGGTCGCGCAGGACTACCAGCAGCTCACGGTCGCGCGCGACTTGTACCGCGAGTGCCTCCAGGAGGATCCCGACTTCGCGCCCGCCTGGGCGCGCCTGGCCCGCTGCCACCGCGTGATCGGGAAGTTCGTGGAGGACACCCAGGCCAACACCGAGCGCGCCGAGGAAGCCTTCCGCCGCGCGCTGGCTCTCAACCCCGACCTGTCGGTCGCGCACAAGCTCTACGCGCACATGGAGGCGGAGCTGGGCCGGGCCCGTGAGGCCATGGTGCGCCTGCTCGGTCGCGCGCGCGTCACGCGCCACGACCCCGAGATCTTCGCGGGCCTGGTGCACGCGTGCCGCTACGGCGGCCTGCTGGACGAGTCGCTGGCCGCCCACGAGGAGGCCCGGCGCCTGGACCCGGGTGCGGCCACCTCGCTCGGCTACACGCTGTGGGTGATGGGCGAGTATCCGCGGCTGGTCGAGGCCGGTGTCGAGATCATGGACCATCACCCCAAGGCGCTGGCCCTGGCTCACCTCGGAAGGACGCAGGACGCGCTCGACCTCGTCGCGCTGCTTCGCCAGCGATTCGGCGCGACATTCCAGGTGGTGCTCGACCACTTCGAGGCCCTGCTGCACGGGCGTCTCGAAGACGCGTCGGCGCTCTCGGAGCGCGTCATCGCCGCCGTGCCGGATCCCGAAGCCTGGCTGATCCAGGCCGGCGCGTTGGCATACGTCGGCAAGCGCGATCGGGCCCTCAAGCTGCTGGACGACATCGTGGAGCGGGGCTACTTCGGCATCTCGAGCATCGCACGCAGTCCCTGGTGGGCCTCCGTTGGCGACACGCCGGAGTTCGGGAGGATCGTCTCCAAGGCCGCGGAGCGCCGCGCCGAGGTGCGCCAGGCGTTCGTGGAGGCGGGTGGGGAGGAGCTGCTCGGGCTCTGACGGTCAGGACTCGGCTTCGTGACCTCTATCCCGACCGCGCCGTCGGCAGCGCCGCCAGCATCTTCATGATCGTGGTCGAATCGACCGGCTTGACCACGTGCGTGTCGAAGCCCGCCTCCTTCGACCGCTGGCGGTCCTCGTCCTGGCCCCAGCCCGTGACGGCGACGATCAGGAGGTCCGCGCCCCACGGCAGGGCCCGGAGGCGCCGGCACACCTCGAAACCGTTCAGGCGGGGCAGGCCGATGTCCAGGAAAAGCGCGTCCGGCCGGAACCGTTCGGCGACCGCGAGGGCCTGAAGGCCGTCGTGCGCGGTCTCCGTCTCGTGGCCCGCGAGGCGCAGCATCATGGCCAGCGACTCCGCGCCGTCCTCGTTGTCGTCCACGATCAGCACGCGCCGTCCGCTCGCCGACCTCGCCGCGACGGATGCGGCGGGCACCGCGCGCGGCGTATCCGCGATCGGCAGCCGCACCACGAACTCGCTGCCGTGCCCGAGCCCCTCGCTGCGCGCCTGGATGACCCCGCCGTGCATCTCCACCAGCGTCTTCACGAGCGTCAGCCCGATCCCGAGCCCGCCCCGCGACCGCTCGAGCGAGGTGTCCACCTGCGAGAACATCCCGAACACGCGCGCGAGCTGCTCGGGTGCGATGCCGATGCCGTTGTCGCGCACCGAGATCACCGCGTACGCGTCATGCCGCTCGACCTTGAGCCAGACGTGCCCGCCCTTGTCGGTGAACTTGCACGCGTTGTTCAGTAGGTTGCCCACCACCTGGGCCAGACGCGTGGGGTCCGCGTCCACCAGCACCGGCTCGAGCGGCATCGTGACGCTCAGCTCGTGGCCCATCTCGCGATACAGGGCGCGCGCCGCCTCGACGGCCTGGTTGAGGACGGGCGCGAGCTCGATGCGCTCGCGGCGGAGCTCGATGCGGCCGCGGGTGATCCGGCTCATGTCGAGCAGGTCGTCGACCAGGTGGGCCATCTGCCCGACCTGTCGCTCCAGCATCTCCGACGCCGTGTGGACCGCGGCCTTGTCCGTGCCCGCCATGCGCAGCACCTGCACGGCGTTGCTGATCGGGGCCAGTGGGCTGCGCAGCTCGTGCGCCAGCATGGCCAGGAACTCGTCCTTCCTCCGGTCGGCATCGGACAGGTCCGCCGCCAGCTTGCGCAGGCTGTCCTCCATCAGCTTCCGCTCGGTGATGTCCTGGCTGACGGTCGCCAGCGCGGTCGGCCCGCCGCTCGCGTCGGTCAGCGTCTGGACCTTGTAGGCCATCCAGCGCGCCTCGCCGGTCTGGAAGTGGCGGAAGCGCACCTCGACCTCGCCGTGGCCGCGCTCCAGCACGGACGGGAAGAACTCGTCCACGATCCGCGACTGGTCCTCGGGGAAGAAGAAGTCGCGGACGGGCGTCGCGCGCGCCTGCTCGAGGTCGTCCAGGCCGACCAGCTCGAGGCCCGCGCGGTTGACGAAGAGGGGCAGCCCGTCCAGGTCGCAGATGGCGATGAAGTCGGTGCTGCTCTCGGCCAGGGTGACGAACCTCTGGCGCTCCGCCTCCGCCCGCGTGCGGTCGGTGATGTCCCGCGCGATCTTGGACGCGCCCGTCACCTGCCCCGCGGCGTCCTTGATGGGCGAGACCGTGAGCGAGATCGGGATGCGGCGGCCGTCCTTGCGGACGCGCACGGTCTCGAAGTGGTCGATCCGCTGGCCCGCCTTCAGGCTGGCGATGATGTGGTCCTCCTCGGCCAGGCGCTCCGGCGGGATCAGCAGCGAGACGTGCTTGCCGACGGCCTCCTCGGCCGTGTAGCCGAAGATGCGGGCCGCGCCCGCGTTCCAGCTCTGGATGACGCCCTCCAGCGACTTGCTGATGATCGCGTCGTCCGAGGACTCGACGATGGCCGCCAGCAGCCGCGCGGTCAGGAGCTGGCTGGCCTTGTCCCGCTCCACTCCCCGCTGCACGGTCACGTCGCGGAAGATGAGGACGCAGCCCGTGACGTGGCCGGCCGCGTCGCGGATGGGCGCGGCCGAATCGTCGATCGGCCGCTCGGTGCCGTCCTTGTGGATCAGCAGCGTGTGGTTGGCCAGGCCGACCACGGTCCCCTCGCGCAGCGCGCGGGTCGCCGGGTTCTCGACCGTGCGGCGGGTGTCCTCGTTGACGATGCGGAAGACCGCGTCGAGCGGCTGGCCCCTGGCCTCCGCCTGCGTCCATCCGGTCAGGTCCTCGGCCACCGGGTTGAGGTCGGTGACGCGCCCCTCCACGTCCGTCGTGACGACCGCGTCGCCGATGCTGCGCAGCGTCACCAGGAGCCGCTCGCGGCGCTCGGCGGCCCGATCCTCGGCGGTCCGCATGGCCTCGCCGATGGCCACGATCAGGGCGCAGGTGAACAGGTAGGCGACGAGGCCCACCTTGTTCGCGAAGGTGCCGATCTCCAGGAGCCCCCGTGGCGGGATGAACAGGAGGTGCACGGCCAGGTAGCCCAGGACCGCGACGAGGGCGGCCGCACGCCAGCCGCCTACCCAGACGGCCGCCGCGACGGCCCCGAACAGCGTCACGAACGGCAGCGTGTCCCCGAGGACGGGGTCGAGGAGCCAGCGGAGGCCGACCGCCGCCGCCAGGGCGACCATCGAGAGCGCGTAGGCTTTCACCACGCTCCGCATGTGTGCCTCGGGTCCTCTTGAGCCGCGCCGCCGAAGCGCTACGTCCGCTGCGGCGGGCCGCCCAGCTCCTGCAGCGCCGCCGCGGCGGCAGCGACGGTCTGGTCGATGTCGACCTCGGTGTGCGCGAGCGAGACGAACGCCGCCTCGAACTGCGCGGGCGGCAGATAGACGCCGCGCTTCAGCATGCCATGGAAGAACCGCCCGAAGAGGGCGGTGTCCGACGTTTTCGCGCTCGCGTAGTCGACGACCGGCCCACGGCAGAAGAAGGGCGTGATCATCGAGCCCACGCGGTTCACGGTCAGCATGACGCCGGCCGCCTGCGCCGCCCGGGCCAGGCCCACCTGCAGGCGGATGGTGAGCGCGTCCAGGCGCTCGTAGGCGCCGGGACGCACGAGGTGGTCCAGCAGCGCGGAGCCGGCGGCCATCGCCAGCGGGTTGCCCGACAGCGTGCCGGCCTGGTAGACGGGCCCCAACGGCGCGACGTGGTCCATGATCGCCGCCGGCCCGCCGTACGCGGCCGCGGGCAGGCCGCCGCCCACGATCTTGCCGAGGCAGGTGAGGTCCGGCTGGATCCCGTAGAGCTGCTGCGCGCCGCCCGGCGCCAGCCGGAAGCCCGTCATCACCTCGTCGAAGATCAGCAGCGCGCCCACGTCGCGCGTGACGCGCCGCAGCGCCTCCAGGTACCCCTCGCGCGGGGCCACGCAGCCCATGTTGCCGGCGACCGGCTCCACGATCACCGCCGCCAGGTCCGCGCCGTGCACCGACGCGACCTGTTCGACCGCGGCCACGTCGTTGAACGGCGCCGTCAACGTGTCGGCCACGGTGCCCTCGGTCACTCCCGCCGAGCCGGGGATGCCCAGTGTCGCCACGCCGGACCCGGCCGCGACCAGCAGCGAGTCCGCGTGGCCGTGGTAGCAGCCTTCGAACTTGAGGATCTTGCGGCGGCCGGTCACGCCGCGCGCCAGGCGCAGCGCGCTCATCGTGGCCTCGGTGCCCGAGGACACGAAGCGGACCTTCTCGATGGTGGGGACCAGGCGCACGACGCGCTCGGCCAGCTCCACCTCCGCCACGCAGGGCGCGCCGTACGAGGTGCCCTTGGCGGCCGCCTTCTGCACCGCCTCGACGACCGGGGGGAACGCGTGCCCCAGGATCATCGGGCCCCAGGAGCCGACGTAGTCGATGTAGCCCTCGCCGTCCGCGTCCCAGAAGCGCGCGCCCTCCGCCTTGCGCACGAACCGCGGCGTGCCGCCCACCGCCTGGAAGGCGCGCACGGGCGAGTTGACCCCGCCCGGGATCAGCTTCTGCGCCCTCGCGAACAGCTCGTCGGACTGGCTCATCCGCCCCAGCGGACGAAGTCCTTGGCGTGGTAGGTGAGGATCACGTCCGCTCCGGCGCGGGCGATGGAGGTGAGCGTCTCCTTCACGATCCGCTGCTCGTCGACCCAGCCGCGCTGGGCGGCCGCCTTGACCATCGCGTACTCGCCCGAGACGTTGTACGCGGCCACCGGCAGGTCGAACGACTCGCGCACGGCGCGGATCACGTCCAGGTACGGCAGCGCGGGCTTGACCATGATCATGTCCGCGCCTTCCTCGACGTCGAGCCGCACCTCGCGCATCGCCTCGCGCACGTTGGGCGGGTCCATCTGGTAGCCCCGGCGGTCGCCGAACTGCGGCGCCGAGTCCGCCGCCTCGCGGAACGGCCCGTAGAACGCGGAGGCGTACTTCGCCGCATAGGAGAGGATGGGCAGCGAGGGGAACCCGGCCTGGTCGAGGCCGCGCCGGATGGCGCCCACGCGCCCGTCCATCATGTCCGAAGGAGCCACGACCTGCGCGCCCGCCTGCGCGTGGACCACCGCCATGCGCGCCAGCAGCTCCAGGGTGGGGTCGTTCTGCACCTCGTCGCCGGCGATGAGCCCGCAGTGCCCGTGCGAGGTGTACTCGCACAGGCACACGTCGGTGACGACCAGCAGCTCCTTGCACTCGGCGCGGATGGCGCGCACGGCCTGCGGCACCACGCCGTCCTCGGCATAGCCCTGCGTTCCCTTCGGGTCCTTTGCTTCCGGCAGGCCGAAGAGGATCACGCCCGCGATGCCCAGCGACTCCACCTCGCGGGCCTCGCGCGCCGCTTCGTCGACCGACAGGTGGAAGCAGCCGGGGAGCGAGCCGATCTCCTTGCGAACGCCCGCGCCTGGCACGACGAACAGCGGGTAGATCAGCCGGTCCGGCGTGAGCCTCGTTTCGCGGACCATCCGGCGGAGCCGGTCGGTCCCGCGCAGCCGCCGCGGCCTCTCAGCAGGAAAAGGCATGCATTCCAAGGATGACCGGACCCGCCGCGAACGCCCGCAGGAGGTCGGTCAATCGTCATCGTCGCCGAAAAAGAACGCGTCGGCGCACTTGCGAGCACAAAACAGACGGCCGAAGGCATGGACGGCGCAGTTGTCGCAGACCCACTTGAAGCAGATGGGGCACTTGTTGAGCCGGATCTCCCGATCGTCCACGTTGCAAGCAACACATTCCATGGATGTTGTCTCGACGGCTGGGAGTATAGCACGCGCCCCGTGATGAGGCGGTTCCAGGGCTTCCGTAGTACACTCTGTCGTTAGCGCCTGAGATCAGTCTCGTGGCGGTGTAGCTCAGTTGGTTAGAGCACGCGGCTCATATCCGCGGCGTCCGGGGTTCAAGTCCCTGCACCGCCACCATTTCGGATCTTCAAGCGGGAGGTGTACGCCGATCGTGAGACGCCACCGCGTCCTGCTCGCCGTGCGCCGGGCTCTCGAACACCCCTCCCTCGCCGGCCAGACCATCGTGAGCGCCCTTTCGGGGGGCGCGGACTCGGTCGCGCTGCTGCACGCGCTGGCGGCCGCGGGACCCGAGCGGGGCGTGCGCGTGGTCGCGGCCCACCTCGATCACCAGCTGAGACCGGACTCCACCGAGGACACCCGCTCCTGCCAGGAGCTCTGCGACCGGCTGGGCGTCGCCCTGCACACGGGACGCGCGGACGTGGCGGCACGGGCCGCGCGCGACGGCGGCGGCATCGAGCAGGCGGCCCGGATCGAGCGGCACGCGTTCCTGCGCGCCGTCCGGAGGCAGACGGAGGCGGCGGCGATCGCGCTCGCGCACACGCGCGACGACCAGGCGGAGACGGTGCTGCTGCGCCTGCTGCGCGGCTCCGGACGCGTCGGCCTGGGCGCGATGCGCGCGCACACGCGGCGCCTGCTGCGCCCGCTGCTGGACGTCTCGCGCGCGGAGGTGCTCGCGTACCTGGAGGCGCACGGCCTGGCCTGGCGCGAGGACGCGAGCAACCAGGACGTGCGCTTCGCGCGCAACCGCGTGCGGCACGAGCTCGTCCCGTACCTCGAGCGCCGCTTCAACCCGCGCGTGCGCGAGGCGCTGGCGCGCTCGGCGGGGCAGATGGCGGACGAAGCCGATGCGCTGGCGGGGCAGGCCGACGCGCTCCACGCGCGCGCGGCCGAGGGGGACTCGCTCTCGCGCGCGGTGCTGCGGGACGCGCCGCCTGCGATCGCGCGCCTCGCGCTGCGCCGGGCGCTCGCGGAAGCGGGCGGCCTGGCCGACGTGACCGCGGTGCACGTCGAGCGCCTGCTGCGGCTGGCCCGGAACCCCGCGTCCTCCGGCCGGCGCCTGCCGCTGCCGGGCGGCCGTGAAGCACTGGTTCGCTTCGGCCGGCTGGTGATCGCGTCGCGACGGCCCGGGGCCCAGCCCTTCGCGGCCGCGCTGTCCGTGCCGGGGCGGGTCAGCCTGCCCGACGGCCGCGTGCTCGCGGCCGAGACCGTTAACGGTCCCGGTGCCCTGGCCGCGGACGAGGCGGTGGTCCCCGCGCCCGAGGTGGGGCTGTCGGTCCGCACCCGCCAGCCCGGCGACCGCGTCCGGTTCCGGGGCCGCGAGATCAGCCTCAAGCGGTACCTGCTCGACCGTCGCGTACCCGCCGACCTGCGGACCGGACTGCCCCTGGTGGCCGAAGGCAGCCGCGTGGTCTGGATCCCCGGCCTCGTCACCGACGTCCAAGAGGAGTGCGGCCGCGCCTTCGTGCGGCTGCGGCTCGAATCATCAACGGAGACACGCCCGTGAACCCGAAGCCTGAGG
>JAICEW010000183.1 GCA_025923995.1 Vicinamibacteria bacterium
CCGGCCGGGAGCGCGCCCGACGGGGCGCGCTCCGCTGGAACGCCCCTACGCGCCCTTCGTGATGAAGTAGTCGAGCAGCTCCGAGCGGGAGTTGTCCATCTCGACGTTGTAGCCTTCCACGCGGCTGGACAGGTAGTTGTAGGCCCAGACCGCGGGCACCGCCACGAACAGGCCGAAGGCGGTGGTGATGAGGGCCTCGGCGATGCCGGCCGAGATGGCGGCGATGCCGCCGGAGCCGGTGAGCGCCATGCCCTGGAACGCGTTGATGATGCCGAAGGTCGTGCCGAAGAGGCCGACGAAGGGCGCGGTGGACCCGATGGTGGCCAGGCCGGAGAGGCCGCGCTTGAGGTCCGCCAGGTTGACGGCGGTGGCGCGCTGGATGGCGCGCTTGGCGGCGTCCACGGCGCCGTCCTTGTCGCGCTCGGCCTCGCCCGTCTCCTGCTGGTACTGCCATTCCTGCAGGCCGACCACCAGCACCTTGGCCAGGTGCGAGTGCTTCACCTGCGCGCCATGGGAGACGTCGATGGCCTCCTTGATCTTGCCCTGCTTCAGCAGGCGGGCCACCTCGGGCGCGTACTTGCGCGACTGCTTGGTCGCCTGCGAGTAGGTGTACCAGCGCTCGATCATGATTCCGATGGAAATGACCGACATGAGCAGCAGCGTGATGGTGACGCCCCAGGCGACACCGCCCATGTGCTTGAACATTTCTACGATACTGAAACCCATGACGCTCCTCCTGGACGGGATTCGTTTCTCGAGGGTCTTAGGGAGCCTACGAGAGCTTGAAGTTCACGGTCACGGTCATGATCACGGGGACGGGCACGCCGTTCAGCAGGGTGGGTGAATACACCCACTGCTTCACCGCCTCGATCGCCGCCGCGTCGAGCAGCGGAATCCCTCGCAGGACCGTCACGTTCGTCACCTTCCCCTGGGGACTGATGGTGCACTCGAGGATCACCACGCCCTGCACCCGCGCCTGCTTGGCGATGTCGGGATACTGGGGCTTCACGTCCTTGAGCTTCTTCGGTTCCTTGATCTGTCCGCCGACGCGCACCGCCTGGACGGGCGGAGGCGCGTCCGGCAGCCCACCGACCACGCCACCGACGACGCCGCCCGGAACGCCGCCCTCGACGCCACCCGGCACGCCGCCCTCCACTCCGAGGTCGATGCCCTCCTCGGGCGCGATCTCCTCGGGCACCTCGACCGGCGCCACGAACTTGGGCGGCTCGTTGGTGGTGGGCTTGACGACGGGCTTGGGCGTGTTCGGAGCCTTGGGAGCGGGCGGCGGCGGCGGTGGTGGCGGCGGCGGCGGAGGCGCCGGCTCCACGAAGAAGGCGCGCACGGCCGACGTCGGCTCTGGCAGCTCCTCGGACGTCAAGAGCGGCACGATGATGACGAGGACGAGCAGGATCGCGTGGATGGCGACCGAGATCGGAACCGTCTTGGAGCTGTTGGTCTTGTGGGCGACCGTATCCGACTCGATGAGGTCTTCGAACAGCCTTTTCTGCATGGGGCGCCTCGCTTTCGCCGCCGTCCTTCGGAGGTGGTCGGAAAGAGCCCGATTCTAATGTCCGGTTTCTCGGGGTGTCAAGGCTCGTCCGGACACGGCGTCACCCGGATTGGACACCGGTCACCGCATACGGGTTCCCCTTACGTCCAGCAAACCGCGAACCAGGCATCGGCACCGCGGAGATCGCAGAGTACGCAGAGGTTCCATGGAGGGACACCTCGATGACAGTGTCTCTCTCTCCGCGTCCGCTGCGACGTCTGCGGTGAAAAAAGGGCCGAGCGCGGGCTCGAACCACGGACGGCGAGCGGAGCCGACTTCACGTCGGCGGAGCGAGCGGGGGGTCTGGGGGGTGCGACGCAGCACCCCCCAGCTAATCAGAAGATCCGGAAGGCGACGGGCGCGCGCGCGATCGTGGCGACGGGGCGACCGCCCTTCATCGCCGGGCGGAACTTCCACTGCTTCACGGTCGCGATGGCGGCCGCGTCCAGCAGGGGGACGGAGCGGATGACGCGGGCGCTCACGACGTCGCCCTGCCCGTCGATCAGGAACTCCACCTCGACCACGCCTTCGATCTTCTTGACGAACGCTTCCTGCGGATAGAGCGGCTTGGTCTGGCGCACGATCTGCGGCCCCTGGTCGTAGTCGAGCACGGGTCCGTCGCCGGTGCAGCCGACGCAGCCGCCCACCACGCCGCCGGGCACGCCGCCCGGCACGCCGCCCTCGACGCCGCCTTCCATGCCCAGCTCGTTGCCCAGGTCGCTGCCGGTCTCGCTCCCGGCCGTCTCCGACTCGGGCTCCCGCTGCTCCGGCTGCAGCTCCTGCTCCTTGGGCTGCTCCACCGGGACCGTGAGCTCGGGCTTGCGCGCGTTGGGATCCGGCGTCGTCTGCTTGGGCTGCATCTTCTTCTCGACCAGCGACGAGCCCTTGGGCAGCGGCGCCGCCGCCGCCGGCGGCGGGTTGTAGATGAGGACGCGCAGCGGGTCGCCGATGTCCGGGTTGGCCGTGGGCCACAGGATCGGCACCAGGACGAGCAGGAGCACGATGACGACGTGCCCGGTGACGGACGCCGGGACCCACAGCCCCTGTTTGCGCTTGGGGGGGTCGGACACCACCAGGCCCTCGAAGAGGACCATGTCCTCCGGGCGCGGCACTCGCGATCCCGAAGGGACGGAGGCCGGGGCCGGTGCGCTCATACTCGACATCTTACACCCCGCGGCCCGCTCCCCCTTTTGGACGCCAGGCGGGAGCGGCGGTTCCGGCAGGCTAGAGCGCTGCCTTCGCCGTGCCCCCCGGACCCTGACGCTTGCTCATCAGGTCCGTCCACCAGATCACGAACGGGCTCGCGATGTAGATCGTGGAGTACGTTCCGACGACGATGCCGACCGCCATCGTGAACGCGAACCCGCGCAGCACCTCGCCGCCGAACATCAGGCCCAGCACCGCCAGGAAGGTGGTGCCGTTGGAGATGAGGGTGCGCGACAGGGTCTGGTTCACCGAGTCGTTGATGATCTTGCGCAGCGAGTCCTTGCGCTTGTGGCGGAGGTTCTCCCGCGCGCGGTCGAAGATGACGATGGTGTCGTTCACGCTGTAGCCGACGAGCGTCAGCAGCGCGGCGATCACGTTGAGCGTGATCTCGAACTTGAAGAAGGTGAGGAAGGCCAGCGTGACCAGCACGTCGTGGAAGACGGCCACGGTGGCGGCCGCGCCCCACACCGCGCCCTTGAAGCGGACCCCGATGTAGATGAGCTGGAAGAGGAGGCCCAGCACGGTGAGCTGGATGGCCTTGCGGCGCAGCTCCGCGCCCACCACGGGCCCCACCACCTCGGCCGAGCTCTCCACCACCGGGTTGTCGCCGTACTTCTCGCTGAGCGCGGCCAGGATGGCGGGCGCCTGCTTGTCCACCGCCTCGCCTTCCACCGCCCGGCGGATCAGCACCTGGTTCTTGGCGGGGGCGTCGTAGTTCTGGATGACGGCGTCGGGGATGGCCGCGCGGATGCGGTCCACCTCGGGCGTCTTCTGGAAGCGGGCGATCACCTGCGTGCCGCCGGAGAACTCGACGCCGAACGTGATCCCGCCGGGCCGCGACATCGCGACCACGCCGGCGATGATGAGGAGCAGGCTGAAGGCGACGAAGTAGCGGGCCTTCCCGAGGAAGTCGAAGTTGGGGTTCTTGAGAATCTCGAGCATGGCCGCCCCTAGATGCTGAACTGCTGGGTGGGACCCTGTCCCTTGCCCAGTATCCACTCGAAGAGGAACTTGCTGACGAAGTAGGACGCGAACACGTTGGCGATCAGGCCCATCACCAGCGTCACCGCGAAGCCCTTGATGGGCCCGGTGCCGAACTGGAACAGGAACGCGGCCGCGATGAGCGCGGTCGCATGCGTGTCGAGGATCGTGATCCACACGCGCTCGAAGCCGTTCTGGACCGCGGCCCGCACCGTCTTGCCGTTGCGCAGCTCCTCGCGGATGCGCTCGAACACCAGCACGTTGGTGTCGACGCCCACGCCGATGGTGAGGATCACGCCGGCGATGCCGGGCAGCGTGAGGGTGGCGCCGCTGTAGGCCATGGCGCCCAGCAGGATGACCACGTTGGCGACCAGCGCCACCACGGCGTTGACGCCGGAGAGGCGGTAGTACACGAGCATGAAGATGGCCAGGAAGGCCATGCCGGCGATGGAGGCGGTCACGCCCGCCCGCACCGAGTCCTTGCCCAGCGAGGGCCCGACCGTCAGCTCCTGCAGCGGCTTGAGCGTGGCCGGCAGCGCGCCCGCGCGCAGCACCTTGGCCAGGATGTCGGCCTCCTCGGTCGAGAAGCGGCCGGAGATCTGCCCCTCGTCCGAGATCTGCGAGCGGATGACGGGCGCGCTCTCCACCGAGTTGTCGAGCACGATCGCCAGCTGGCGGCCCACGTTGGCGCCGGTGGCCTGCTTGAACTTGGCGGCGCCGCCGGTGTTGAGCGAGAAGCTCACCGCCGGCTGGTTGTTCTCGTCCACGCTGACGCGCGCGTTCTTGAGGTCGCGGCCGGTGATCACCGACTCGCGGTCCACCAGGTAGAAGACGGGCTGGCCGGGCGTGTCGCCCTGGCCCTGCACGACCTCCTTGTGCTCGGGCACCTGGCCGCCGCTCTTGCCCAGCAGCGCCTCTCGGCTGCTCGCCTGGTCCTCCACCAGCTTGAGGTGGAGCTGCGCGGTCGTCTGCAGGACCTTCTTGGCCGCCTCCACGTCCGAGACGCCGGGCAGCTGGATCAGGATCTGGTCCCCCTTCTCGCCGTGCATGGCGATGATGGGCTCGGCCACGCCCAGCTGGTTGACGCGCCGCTCCAGCGTGCGCATCACCTCGCGCACGGTCTGCTCGCGCATCTGGCGGCCGAAGGCGTCGGTCATCCGGACCAGGAAGCGGCCCTCGCCCGGCTCGCGGATCTCCCAGCCCTGCCGGAAGAAGTCCTTGAGCAGGTCCCGCATGTCCTTGACCCGCGCCGGCTCCACACCCTCCACCGCGAAGGAGGTCGGGTCGGCCAGCTGGATGGACGAGAACACGATGCCCTTGCGGTTGGCCTGGTCGCGCGCCGCCTGCACCTGGTCGCCGGTGATGGCGTTGAGCGCATCGTCGGTGACCACCTGCATCACCAGGTGGATGCCGCCCTTGAGGTCGAGGCCGAGGTGGATGCGCTCCTTGGGCGGCCACATGGCCACGACGCAGGCCAGGATGAACGCGCCGTAGAGCGTGGCCCGCACGCGCAGCTCGCGGCGCACGCCGAAGTAGGCGGCGGCCGCCAGCGCAGCGGTCAGCACGAACCAGAGGACGAAGGGGTTCTGAAGGGCGGGAGGCATCCTACTTGTTCTCCGTGGCGGGGGGCGGGCCCTGCAGGCCCGCGACCGCGCTCTTGAGCACGCGGATTCGCAGCTTCTCGGCGATCCGCACCTGGACCTCGTCCCCGTCCACGCCCTCGATGGTGCCGAGGATGCCGGGGTTGATGATGACCTTGTCTCCCGCCTTCACGCCGCGCTGGAACTCCTCCAGCTTCTTCTGCTTGTTCCGCATGGGCATGATGAGGACGAAGTAGAAGATGCCGAAGATCAGCGCCATCAGGACGAGGCTGCCGTACGGGTTGCCTTCCCCCTGCTGGGGCTGTCCGGCGAGGGCCAGGAGCATGCGCGGATCGAGCATGGTTTTTCTGAGGTCTACCTCTGGTCTGTTGGGCGCCGGGGCGTTCTCTTCGAGGTCGCTCGGGGACGAGGAGGGGGCGCGACGTCCTTGCCTAGCTCTCGCCCTCGCCCGCGGCCCGTGACCGCATCTCCTGTCGGAACTCCTCGAATCGACCCAAAAGGATACTTTGCCTCATCGCCCGCATGGTGTCAACGTAATGGGCCAGGTTGTGGATGGTGGCGTAGATGGCGGCGCCCATCTCGCCCGCCAGGTGCAGGTGGCGCAGGTAGGCGCGGCTCACCGTCCGGCAGGTGTAGCAGCCGCACTCGGGATCGGGCGGGCGCGGGTCGTCGCGGTGCACCGCGTTGCGGATGCTGAGGCGGCCGGCCCGCGTGAAGAGCTGCCCGTTGCGCGCGTTGCGCGTGGGCATCACGCAGTCGAACATGTCGACCCCGCGCGCGACGCCCTCCACCAGGTCCTCGGGCGTGCCCACGCCCATCAGGTAGCGGGGCCGCGCCTCCGGCAGCAGCGCCGGGACGTGGTCGAGCACGCGCAGCATGTTCTGCTTGCTCTCCCCCACCGACAGGCCGCCGATCGCGTAGCCGGGCAAGTCGAGAGCCGTGAGCTCGGCCGCGCTGCGCTCGCGCAGGTCGAGGTGCACGCCGCCCTGCACGATGCCGAACAGCGCCTGCGCGTGGCCGTGGCGCGCGGGCAGGCGGTCGAACGCGTCGCGGCTGCGGGCCGCCCAGCGCGTGGTGCGGGCGGTGGCCTCGGCCACCGCCTCGCGCGGCGCGTCCGACGGAGGACACTCGTCGAACGCCATCACGATGTTCGCACCCAGGTTGCGCTGGATCTCCATCGAGCGCTCCGGCGTGAGCCGGTACGGCGAGCCGTCCAGGTGGCTGCGGAACGCGACGCCGTCCTCGTCGAGCGTGCGCAGCGCGGCCAGGCTGAACACCTGGTAGCCGCCGCTGTCGGTCAGGAAGGGCCCGTGCCAGGGCGTGAAGCCGTGGAGCCCGCCGCGCTCGGCCACCAGCGCGTCGCCCGGCCGCAGCATGAGGTGGTAGGTGTTGGCGAGGATGATGGTGGCGCCCACGTCCTGCAGGTCGCGCGGCGTCACCGCCTTCACCGCGCCGGCCGTGCCCACCGGCATGAACACCGGCGTCTCGACGGGGCCGTGCGCCGTCTCCATCCGGCCGGCGCGCGCGCGGCCGCTGGTCGCCTCCACCTGGAACGAGAGCATGCGGCCCGCGAGTATAAGGTGCCAGGGCTCGCGCGTTAGACTCGCTCCATGGAACGAGGCGCCTGATGCCGGCACCGGTCGAGATCGCGCTGTTGTTCGGAGGGCGGTCGGGCGAGCACGAGGTGAGCCTGCGCTCGGCGGCCTCGGTCGCGGCGGGCCTGGCGCCGCGGCATCGCGTGCGGCCGGTCCTGATCGACCACGAGGGCCGCTGGTTCCTCCAGCCGGGACCGGAGCCCCAGCCCACGGGCGGCGAGGCCGTCTTCCTCGCCGGGGTGCCGACGGACGAGGGCCGGCTGCGTCGCCTCCACGATGCCGCCAGCGCGCTGCGGCCGGACGTCTACTTCCCCGTGCTGCACGGCCCCTATGGCGAGGACGGGACCATCCAGGGGCTGCTGGAGCTGGCGGGGGTCCCGTACGTCGGCTCGGGCGTCGCCGCGTCGGCGGCGGGGATGGACAAGGAGATGATGAGGGGGCTGTTCGCGGCCGCGGGCATTCCCCAGACCGCCTATCGCGTCGTCCGCGACCGGCCCGCGGAGCGCGAGGCCGCCCGGGTGCTGCCGGCCGAGCTGGGCCTGCCGATCTTCGTGAAGCCGGCCAACATGGGCTCGAGCGTGGCGGTCAGCAAGGTCAAGCGCGCGCAGGACCTCGACGCGGCGCTCGACCTCGCGCTCGCCTACGACCGCAAGGCGGTGGTGGAGGCGGGCGTCGACGCGCGCGAGATCGAGGTCTCCGTCGCCGGCAACGAGGAGCCCGAGGCCTCGCTGCCTGGCGAGATCGTTCCCGACCGCGAGTTCTACGACTACGACTCGAAGTACTCGAGCCAGAGCCGCACCGAGCTCAAGATCCCGGCCCCGCTCACCGAGGCGCAGGTCGCGGAGGTGCGCGCGCTCGGCGTGCGCGCGTTCCGGGCGGTGGACGCCTGCGGCTACGCGCGGGTGGACCTGCTCATGGACCGCGGCAGCGGCCGCTTCTTCGTGAACGAGATCAACACCATCCCCGGCTTCACCTCGATCAGCATGTTCCCCAAGATGTGGGAGGCCTCGGGCCTGCCCTTCGCGTCCCTGCTCGACCGCCTGCTCGAGCTGGCGCGCGAGCGGCACGCGCGCCGGGCCCGGCTGCGCACGCGCTACCAGCCGTGATCGCCGTCGTGCTGGCGGCGCTGCTGCAGGCGTCGCCGCCGCCGCCCGACGCGCTGCGCCGGCCGCAGGACGGGGCCTACCGGCACGCCCTCGACCAGCTCTACGACGGCCGCCCCGAGCAGGCGCTCACGGCGCTGGGGCGGGCGCGGGAGGGGGCGCCCGAGGACGCGGTCGGCGCCTACCTCGAGTCCCTGGTCGCCATCTGGAAGCTGGAGCAGTACCCGCCCTCCGCCGCCGCCGACCGCGACCTGTTCCGCCGCATCGACGAAGCGACGCGCCTCGCGGACGCGGCGCTGCGCAAGGACCCCCGGGACCTAAGGGCGCTGCTGGCCCGCGGGGCCGCGCACGGCGTGCGCAGCCGCTTCCACCTCTTCCGGGCCCAGCGCTCGGAGGCGGCGCAGGCGGCCGTGCGCATGCGCGAGGACCTGCTCAAGGTGCACGAGGCCGATCCCGGCTGCGTGGACGCGCTGTTCGGCCTGGGCCTCTACGACTACTACGCGGACGTGCTGCCCAAGCTGGCGAAGGTGCTGCGCTTCCTGGCTCGGATGCCGGGCGGTGACCGCGAGCGCGGGCTCAACCGCATCGAGTCCGCGGGCGAGGGCTCGCTGTTCCACGACGACGAGGTGCAGGCGCAGCTCTACGAGGTCTACGCGTTCTACGAGAAGGACCCGGACCGCGCCCTCTCCGAGATGCGGGGCATGCGCCGCCGCCATCCCGGCTGGCCGCTGTGGGCCCTGAAGCTCGCCGAGCACCTGCGCGACCGCATGGGCCGCTACGCCGACAGCGCCGCGGTGGCGCGCGAGGCGGTGGAGGCCGGGCAGAAGGGCCAGGTCAACTACCAGGGAGCCGCGGGGCTGCTGGCGCGCATCTCGCTGGGCGAGTCGCTGCTCAGGGACCTGCGCTTCGCGGAGGCGCGCCGCGAGCTGCTGCTGGTGAAGGAGGGGCCGCCCCAGATCGCCGACACGCTGCTGCGCGCGCGGCTGCTGCTGGGCCGCGCGCTGGAGCTCGAGGGCGACCGCGAGAGCGCCGTGGCCCACTACCGCCGCGCCGCGACCGCGGCCGACCGCGAGGTGCGGCGGCAGGCCGAGGCCGCGCTGCGCGCGCCGGCGAAGCCGGCGGAGATCGAGGGCCTCGCGCTCGTCGCGCAGGCGCGGCGCCTGCGCGAGGCGGGTCGCCGCCGCGAGGCGGCGGAGGCGTATCGCCGGGCCGCGCGCGTGTGGCCGGACTCGCTGGAGGCGCGCCTGCTCTCGGCCGAGGACGACCTCTTGCACGGGGAGCCGGAGGAAGCGGACAAGGCGGCGGACGCGATCGAGGACGCGGCCGACGACGACGATCCGCAGCCGCCCTGGCTGCGCTCGTGGGGTCGGCTGCTGAAGGGCCACCTGCTGGACCTGGAGGGCGAGCGCACGCGCGCCGTGGCTGAATACAAGAAGGTATTGAAGACCACGTACGGCCTGGCCGAGCTGCGCGAGCGCGCGGAGGACGGGCTGCGCCGCCCGTATCGGCGGGCCGGTGCCACAAACAATATTAAGTAGTATATAAGGACAATCCTTCGACGGACCCCCTTCCCGGCACGCGGCCGGCCTGACCGAAACGCTTTCGGGACCACCATTTCCGGCGATGAAACCCCTGGAATTCCCGCCGGGCGGCCATTCTGGCGGTTTTGGCCGCGTCATCCACAGGCTAAGCCTCTGGGCTTGTGAGGCATGGGGCAGGAAGGGGTCAAAAAAACCCTTGACAACCCCTGGGGCCATCCCTACCCTACCGCTAGTATGTCAAGCCCTTCATCACCCGAGATGTTGACGAGGGGCTGACCGTCCATTTCTGGACCGAAAGGGGGGATTTCAAGAATGCCGGCCAAGAAGAAGGCTGCCAAGAAGGCGACCAAGAAGAAGAAGTAAGCGCCCCAGGGTTCAGTAAGGGGGGGTGGACCGATCACCCTCCCCATTTTTTCGTGAGCTGGCGGCGACGGTGGCCGGCAGATCACTCCGAGAGGGGGGATCAGGACGATGCCCATGAAGAAGGCGAAGAAGGCGGCTCCGAAGAAGAAGGCGAAGAAGAAGTAGCTCCGCCCGTCAGCCACGTTTCTCGAAGGGGGTGAGGAAATCACCCCCTTCTTGATTTTCAGGGGATCGGCAGCCGCTCGAGCACGTAGCGCTCCACCGCCAGCGCCACGCCGTCCTCGTCGTTGCTGGGAATCACCGGCAGGCCCAGCGCGCGCATGCGCGGGTCGGCGTTGCCCATCACCAGCCCCAGCCCCGCCCGCTCGAGCATCTCGTGGTCGTTCCAGTTGTCGCCGATGGCCAGCGTCTGCGCCGCGGTGACGTCCCATCGCTCCTGCAGGAACGCGAGCGCCTCGCCCTTGTGGACGCCGGGCGCCAGCACGTCCAGGAAGCCCGCGTCCAGGTGCGGGTAGAACGTCCGCTCGATGCGCGTCACCGCACCGACCTGCGCCTCGAGCGCCTTCCACAGCGTCTCGATCCCGGCCAGCGGCCCCCCGAACATGACCTGCAGCGGGTCGTCGGTGAGCGACTCCTCCAGCACCTCGACCACGCTCACGTCCGGATGGGACTTGTCGAGGTAGTAGTGCAGCATGGTGTTGGACTCGGCCCAGCCTTCGACCAGCAGCCGCCCTTCGCCCGCCTGGCCGGCGTGCACGACGGGATCCGCGCCCGCGGCACGGCCCAGCGCGATCACCCGCTCCGCCAGCGCGCGGGCCAGCGGACGGCAGCGCAGCACCTCCCCGTTCTCCACGATCAAGGCACCGTTGTGGAGCACCAGGTCGAGCGGCCCGCCCAGCAGCTCGGCGATCCTGCGCGCGGCGGGGTAGCGGCGGCCGGTCACCAGCACGCGGCGCACTCCTGCGGCCGCGGCGGCGTCCAGTGCGTCCCTCGTGCGCGGCGAGATGGTCTTGTCGCTGCGCAGCAGCGTGCCGTCGATGTCGAGCGCCAGCAGCCGGAACGGCCCGGCGCTCAGCGGCCGCTCCAGATCTCCACCTTCTCGATCACGTCGCCCGGCCGCAGCGCCTCGGCGACCTCCATGCCGGAGGCGACCCAGCCGAACACCGTGTAGGCGCCGTCCAGGTGCGGCTGCGGGGAGAGGGTGATGAAGAACTGGCTGCCGCCGGTGTCCCTGCCGGAGTGCGCCATGCCGACCGCGCCGCGGCCGAACGGCCGCTGGCCGATCTCGCAGCGCAGGGTGTAGCCGGGCCCGCCGCTGCCGTCTCCGCGCGGGTCGCCGCCCTGGGCCACGAAGGCGGGCACCACACGGTGGAAGGGCAGGCCCTCGTAGAAGCCGCGCCGCGCCAGCTCCATGAACGACGCGCTGGTGAGGGGCGCCTCCACGATGTCGAGGTGGATCTCGATGCGCCCGCGGCGCGTGTGCAGGATCGCGCGCGGCGTGAACAGCTCCAGCCCCGCCGGCTCGTACGGCGCCATGGCCTCACGGTAGTCGAGCCAGGGACGCGAGTCGGGCTCGAACCCCGGCCAGACCGGCGGCTGCCCGCGCGCGACGAGTGCCGCCGACGCGCGGGCCCTCACCACCCGTGCGCCGTCCTCGCCCGCGATCTGCTTGAGCGCGGCCGCGCTCTCCGCGTCCTTCTGCGCGGCCAGCGCGTCCACGACGGCCAGGCGCGCGTCCAGCTCCACGTCGCGCTGCGAGCGCTTCCAGGTCTCGAGCAGCGGCCCCGGGATCCCGGGCGGGGACAGCGCACCCAGCCCCTCGACGGCCGCGGCGCGCACGGCGGCATCGGAGTGCTCGAGGTGCCGCCGCAGCGTGTCCACGGCGTCCGTGCCGCGCGCCTTGCGCAGCCCCTGCAGCACCGCGGGCAGCACGCGCACGTCCTCGTCCTTGAGCATGGCCAGCAGGATGCCCTGGCTGATCTCGTCCCCCGCCTCCGCCAGGGCCGTGGCCTTGGCCGCCCGCACCGACCAGGCCGGGTCCGGGTCCAGGCCCGAGAGCACCAGCGCGAACTCCTCGCGGTCGAGCTTGGCCAGCGCCCGCAGCGCCGCGCCGCGCACGCCCTCGTCCTCGTGGCCCACCAGGGCCACCACCTGCGGCCGCAGCGACGTGTCGGGCGGCAGCGCCGCCAGCGCCAGCAGGGCCTCGGTCGCCAGCGTCAGGCTCGGGCCCTTGAGCAGGGGCGCCACGACCGGGACGCCGCGCGCATCTCCCAGCAGCCCCAGCGCGCGCACCGCCAGCGCCTGCACCTGCGCGTCCTTGTCCTTCACCAGTGCGGCCAGCACCTCGAACGACTCGACGTCCTTGAGCGCGCCCAGCCCTCGCGCGGCCAGCGCGCGCGAGAGCGGGTCGGACGAGCGCGCGGCCGCGGTCAGCACCGGCTTGAGGGAAGCGCTCTCCAGGCGCATCGCCGTCCAGGTCGCGGCCCACCAGTCGAAGCGCGACCGGCCCGCGTCGAGCAGGACCGATTCCGCCGCGCCCGCGTCCTTCATCTTCACCAGCGCGAACAGGGCGAGCCGCAGCGCCAGCCAGGGATCGCGCGCGCTGCCGGGATCGTCCCCGCGCACGGTGAGCACCGGCGCCTCCGCGGGCAGGTTGGCGCGGATGAACTTCACCAGCTCGGCCGAGGCCCGCGGCCCGCCCACGCGGCCCAGCGCCTCGGCCGATCGCGCTCGCACGGCCGGGTCGGGGTCGGCCAGCGCGGCCGCCAGACGCTCGACCGCGACCGGGTCGCCGATGAGCCCGAGAGCGAAGGCGGACATCTGCCGCACCTCCACCTCGCTGTCGTTCATGCGCGTGACCAGCGACGGCGCGAGCGCAGGGTCGCCGATGCGCCCGGCGGCC
>JAICEW010000184.1 GCA_025923995.1 Vicinamibacteria bacterium
GGCCAACCATACATCGGACCGGCCCTATGGATCCTGTCCCCAGAAGGTATTGGACGCGGCTCGCCGCGGGTTCCAGACTGTACTCGACCGTGAAGGGAGCGCTCCGATGCCGCCGGCAGGTCGTTGAAGATCAAGGTCAGGGGCGGCGATGGCAGCCTCTCGGGAACGCTCCACCGAAACGTGGTGAGACGCGTGCTGCTGGCACTCAGCCGGTTCGGCCCACAGGTCGAGAGCGTCACGGTCTCCCTGACGGAGCCGGTCAACGCGCTGGGAGGCGTCGATCAGCGATGCCGGATGCGAGCCCTGTTGCGCCAGCGCGACGACATCCTGGTCGAGGCCATCAATGGAGGATTCGAGTCGGCCGTGGCCCGCGCCGCCGCGCAGCTCGCGAGTCGCGTCGACGTGGCCCTGGACGGCCACGCAGGGCACGCGGTGCCGTCCGGCGCGGTGCGGCGTTCAGCGTTGCGCAAGGCCCGCCGGCCCCGATCCCGATGAAGGCGCCGCCGTGAGAGTCCTCCTGGCGTATCCGGAGACACCCGACACGTTCTGGAGCTTCAAGCACGTGGTGCGCCTGGTGTCCCGCAAGGCCGCGTTCCCGCCGCTTGGCCTGCTCACCATCGCCGCCCTGCTGCCTGGCGACTGGGAGCTGCGCCTGGTGGACCTGAACGTCGAGCCCCTGACGGACGAGGACGTGCGCTGGGCCGACTACGTGATGGTCAGCGCCATGCTCGTCCAGCGCACCTCCGTCGAAGCGATCGTCGACCGCTGCGTCGCCAGCGGCACGCCCGTCATCGCCGGCGGGCCCCTCTTCACCACGGGGCATGATGCTTTCCCGCGCATCCAGCACTTCGTTCTGGGCGAAGCGGAGGACGTCATCCCCCAACTGGTCGAGGACATGCAGCGCCGGGCCCTCCGTCCGTGCTACGAAGGAGCGGGCCGCCCCGACATCACCCGGGTCCCGCCGCCGCGCTGGGACCTCATCCGTCTCCGCGACTACGTGACCATGGCGGTCCAGTTCTCCCGCGGCTGTCCATACGACTGCGAGTTCTGCGACATCGTGGTCATGAACGGCAGGGTCCCCCGCACCAAGACTCCCGCCCAGCTCATCGCCGAGCTGGAGGCGCTGCTGGAACGGGGCTGGACCGGCATGGTCTTCATCGTCGACGACAACTTCATCGGCGACCGGAACCGGACGAAGGCGCTGCTGGGGGAGCTGGTGCAGTGGCGGGAGCGCACGCATGCGCCCGTCGGCTTCCTCACCGAGGCCTCCCTGAACCTCGCCGACGACCGCGAGCTGTGCGACCTGATGGTGCGGGCCGGCTTCCGCAAGGTCTTCGTGGGGATCGAGACGCCATCGCTCGAGAGCCTCTCCGAGTGCCACAAGATCCAGAACCAGCGCCGCGACCTGGTGGAGGCCGTGAAGACGCTCCAGCGGGCGGGAATGCAGGTGATGGGCGGGTTCATCGTGGGCTTCGACAGCGACCCGCACGACATCTTCGAGCGGCAGTTCGAGTTCATCCAGCGGTCCGGCGTCGTGACCGCAATGGTCGGCCTGCTGACGGCCCTGCCGCGAACGCGGCTCCACCAGCGCCTCACGAGAGAGGGACGGATCGAATCCGAGAGCAGCGGCAACAACACGGACGCCGCCCTCAACTTCACCCCCACGCTCGACCGGCAGTTCCTGCTCGACGGCTACCGCGAGCTGATGCGCCGTTTGTACGAGCCGCGGGTCTACTATCGCCGGCTCCGCACCTTCCTGAAGACCCATCGCCCCCGCGGCCCGCGCCTGCCCCTGGCGGCGCGCGACCTGCTGGCCGCCGTCAGGTCAGTGTGGCTCCTCGGCGTCCAGCAACGGGGCCGCGCCGCCTACTGGCGCTTCGTGGCCTCGACGCTCCTGTTGCGCCCGCGGCAGCTCTCCCAGGCCATCGAGCTCGCCATCGTCGGCCACCACTTCCGGCGGGTGGCGGCGTCGCTCTAGCGTCCGGCCGGTTCATTCTGCAGGATCACCTTCAGCGCGCGCTCCTTCGCGGCGTTGCCGAACGTGTCGTACGCCTTCATCACGTCGGCCAGCCCGAAGCGGTGCGTCCCCAGCTTCCTGGGCTCGAGCCGTCCCGAACGCACCAGCTTGAGCAGCATGGGTGTCGTGACCGTATCGACCAGCCTCGTCGTCAGCGTGATGTTGTGGGACCACAGCTTCTCCAGGTGGGGGAGGGCGGGCTGGCCGTGCACGCCCCCATGGCCACACGCCCCGGCGGTTCGGTTGCCAAAGGGGCTCACGACCGGAGCACGCGGCACGTGAATTGCTCCTTAGCCTCGCAGGAGCGGGTTCAATCTCGCGCGCTCCTGAGAAAAGGAGTTCGACATGCTCTGGACGATCGTTGCGATCCTGGCGGTCCTCTGGCTGTTGGGCCTGATCGGGCAGGTGGGTGGCAGTCTCATCCACCTGTTGCTGGTGGCCGCGGTCATAGTGGTGGTGTTCAACCTGCTGTCGGGCCGGCGCACCGCCCTCTGAAGGGGGTCTGCTCGTCGGGCCGTCGCCTGACGGGCAGGCCGAAGTGAGGTAACGAGCTCCTCCTGCGAGCCCCATTTTGCAGAATCCTGTGCCGTGTCCCGTGGTGCCTGCGCGAGGAGAAGAAATGCCTTCGACGATCGCAACGCTGCATCTGGCCGCGTGGCTCCTGCCTGTGGCCCTGCTTCCGCCCAGCGCCGCGCCCAGCGCGAGGCCGGGCGCGCCCCCTACGGCGTTGGCAGCGGCACCGTCGCCGAGCAGCCCCGAGGAGGCACGATCGCCGCTGCGCCTCCAGGTTCTCCTGGACCGGGCGCGCTTCTCGCCCGGCGAGATCGACGGCGTCAGCGGGAGCAACGAGAGACGGGCGTTGGCCGCGTTCGCGCGCGCCAGCGTCAGCTCCCGGAAAGGGCTGGACGAGGACGTCTGGCAGACGGAGGCCGTCTGGTACGCGTTGAAGGCGGACCACGCGCCCACGCTGGTGGAATACAGCACGACGGAGGAGGACCTGGCTGGCCCCTTCGTGCAGCGGAGCCCCGAGGACATGACGGGCCAGGCGGAGCTCGACGCACGGAGCGACCCATCCGCGCTCGAAGGCCTCGCAGAGAAGTTCCACTGCAGCCAGCGATTGCTGCGCGAGCTGAATCCCCGCGCGACCTTCGCCCGGTCGGGGGAGCGTCTGATGGTGCCGAACGTCGGCGAGGCGCTGGCCGGGAAAGCGGCGTCGGTCGTCCTGGACGGGTCCGACTCCTCCGTGGAGGCTCTGGACGCTTCGGGCAAGGTCATCGCCTCGTATCCCGCGACGATGGGCAGCGTGCGTGACCCTCTTCCGATCGGTGACTGGAAGATCCACGGCGTGTCGGACAGCCCGATCTTCTTCCAGGACCCGGCACTCTTCTGGGGCCCGGACGAGTTCCATGCCGAGGCGAAGATCGCGCCCGACCCGAACAACCCGGGCGTCGTGTGGATCGATCTCTCGAAGAAGACCTACGGCATCCACGGAACGCCGGAGCCCTCACGGATCGGCAAGAACTCCGCCCACGGCTGCATCCGTCTCACGAACTGGGACGCCGCGGAACTGTCGCACCTGGTCTCCGCGGGGACAGCCGTGGTCTTTCAGGAGTGAAGCCTAGAGAACGACCGGGGATCTTGCCTTCGACTCACGAGACGAAGCAGTCGTCGAGCCTCCGCTGAAGAGCGGACGGCTCAGTAAACGTAGACCGGCGTGCCCACCGCCACCATCGCATACAGCTTCGCGATGTCCTCGTTGCGCAAGCGCACGCAGCCGTGGCTGACCGCACGGCCCACGGTCTCCGGCCGGTTCGTGCCGTGAATCGCGTATCCGTTGCCCAGGTTCAGGCGGTGCGTGCCCAAGACGCCCCGGTACCTCCGCTGGGTGGTGCCCACGGGCGGCATCAGCAGGCGGCCGTCCACGACGATCTCGCGGCTGTCCGTGGCATTCAAGACGCTCCGCCGTCCATCCGGAAGCGCCCGCACGACGTCGTTCCCCTCCACCGTGATGACCGACCCGTCGCCAACGTCCAGTGATTGACCGACCTCGAGGCGGGCGAGACCCAACCCCCGCTTGCGCGACTGCTCCACGTAGTGCCAGTCCGGGGGCACCCACACCGGGGCCTCCTCCTTGCTCCGTACCACGAGCCGCCCGCGCGGGGTCTCGAACTTCCAGGCGCCGGCGCCGCCCTCCTTGACCATCGTCTTGCCGCTGCCCGTGGCCACTCCGGCCGAGAAGAGGATCGCCCCATGCTGCTTGTACCAGAGGTGCCGCTCCTGGAGGCTGATCACCAGGTAGGGCCGGTCGTGCGGAGGCTCCGGCGCGCTCTCCGCTTCGCTCAGCATCTGCGCGGATGCGGCCACCCGCCAGCGGGCGCGGTCGAGGACCTCGAGGCGATCTTCCAGCACCAGGCGGGCCACATCGCGCCGGAGGCGCACGCCCAGGGTGTGGACGAAGAGCGTGGTGCTGGCCGCCGTGAGGGCCAGCATGACGCCGACGAGCAGCAAGGCCGCCCCGCGGCCGTGGCCGAGGAAACCCGCGACCCCGCCGGTTGTGGGCTTCGGGATCTCCGCTGGGAGCCGCGCGCGCATGTCAGTGGAAGTACACGGCCATGCCGGGCTGCAGGTTCTCACGGATGGCCTCGAGGTCCGGCGCCTCCGCGCGGACGCTGCCCGGCAGGACGTAGCTCACGTCGCTGAGCGGCCCAACCGTGGGCCGCGCGTAGAGAACGGCCCCGCTGTCCAGGAAGATGGCCAGCGGCCCCAGGGCGCCGGGAACCAGCCGGTCCGCCGGTACGGGCCATCCGCGATCGACGTAGACCCACTCGGGCACCGCCCAGGCAAACGACCCGTCCACCACGCGCGCCACCGACCGCTCACCCAGCGGCGGGGTCAGGAGCACGGCGTCCGGGGGTGTGCCCACGATTGCCTGTCGACCCAGGCGCACACGCATCTCGCGGAGTCGTGCCCCTTGCCGCTCCAGGTACAGCAGGCCGGCCGCGGTGTCCACCGCCAGGTGAAGCTCCGTGTCGCCCAGCGACTCCCGGCGCGCCAGCTCGACCGCGAGGGCCAGGCCGTTCTCCTCCGAGGCCGCGATGGCGTCGACCCTCCTGCGCTCCGTTTCCGTCAGGGAGGCGCGCATGCGTGAGAACTCCCGGCCGTACTGCACGCGCTTGTACGCCAGGACCAGGTCCGCCAGCAGGAGCACGCCGATGCCCAGGACCATTCCCGTGACGATGCGCGGGTAGGCCTTCCGGAGCTCGCGCCAGCGTGGGGTCATTCGGCTACCGTCGCGAGTCTCACCTCGCCGCTGATGTTTCCGTGCAGCCGGTGTCCAGGCTCATCTCACTCGCCGCCTGTTTCCACGCGTCGATCGTCGCGCAAGGACGTGGCTGCCGCTGTCCCGAACAGCTCAGTCGCGCGCAATTCAGCAGAGAACCGCGAGTGAGCGATATTGAACAGACGCGGCGCACGCAACCGACCATCCTGGGAGCGGCTCAGAGGCCCAAGGAGGGCCACACGAAGTGAACGCACGTGCCGCCCGGTCGCGTGGAGCTCGGGCCGCCATCGTGCTCCTCGCCCTCTTCTCCGCAGGTCTGACGACGGTCGCTGGAGCCGGCCAGAAGGCTGGAGAGGCTCTGCCCCCCACCAACGACATCCCACCCCTCCCGTTGGCGGACCTCGGCCACGCGATGCTCTGCCTGGTGGTGGCCGCGGCCCTGGGCGCGGTCCTGGCCTTCCGTCCGCGCCGGGCCGGCGGCCCCCCGCGCGTGGCCCACGTCATCCAGGCGCAGATCATGATGGCCGTCGTCGGATCCCTGATCATGCTGATCGTGGGCGCCAGTCTTGCGCGCGCGTTCGCCATCGCCGGTACGGCCGGCCTGGTGCGCTACCGAGCCAAGATCGACGACCCCAAGGACGCGAGCGTCATGCTCTCGTGCCTGGCCGCCGGCCTCGCGTCAGGCGTGGGGCTCCTCTACCTCGCCGCGGCCGGTTCGGCGTTCATCGTGGCCATCCTGTGGATCCTGGAATGGCGTGAGCCCTGGCCCCCAAAGCCGTTCGAGCTCAAGGTCGCCGCCAAGGACCCGGCGGCGCTGAAGGCGGAGGTGGAGGCGCTCCTGACGAGGCATCACATCAAGTACGAGCTGCGCGAGTCCACGGAGAAGCACATCGCGTACTCGGCCCTGGTCCCCCAGGGCAAAGGGACCGACCGGATCTCGGAGGCGCTCGCGGCCCTCCATGGCGCCGACGCCGTCGACGTGACCTGGGAAGAGAAGAAGGCCCCGAAATGAGCCTCATCGTGGAGCCGGACGACGGCATCGGCCCGGTGGTCTCGGCCATCCAGAGGGCGAAGAAGAGCATCGACATCGGCATCTTCCGCCTCGACCGGGGCGATATCGCCAGGGCGCTGCGCGCAGCGGTGGCGCGCGGCGTGCCCGTGCGCACGCTGATCGCCCACACCAATCGCGGTGGGGACAAGCGGTTGCGCAAGCTCGAGCAGGACCTCTTGAAGACCGGGGCCAGCGTGCGGCGCACGGACGACGATCTCCGCCGCTACCACAACAAGATCATGATCGTGGACCGCTCCACCCTCTACGTCCTGGGCTTCAACTACACCGCGCTGGACGTGAACAAGAGCCGGAGCTTCGGCGTCGTCACCAGGCGGCGCGAGCTGGTGCAGGAGGCGATCAAGCTGTTCGAGGCCGATTCGCTGCGGCGGCCCTACACGGCGGGCCCGAAGGCCTTCGTCGTGAGCCCCGTGAACGCACGGGCACGGCTGGCCGCCTTCCTCCGGGGCGCGCGCAAGCAGCTGCTGGTCTACGATCCCAAGCTCACCGACCCGACCATGATCCGCATCCTGCAGGAGCGCGTGAGCGCTGGGGTGAGCGTCCGCATCCTGGGCAAGCTGGGCAAGCGAGGCGCGGGCCTCACGGCCGAGAAGTTCCCGGGCAAGAGGCTCCATGTGCGGGCCATCGTGCGCGATGGGCAGCAGGCATTCGTGGGCAGCCAGGGCCTGAGGAAGCTGGAGCTGGATGGCCGTCGCGAGGTGGGCTTGATCGTCAAGGACGCGAAGGTCGTGGCCCGCATGGTGGCGGTCTTCGAAGGGGACTGGGCGGAGACGGACCGCGCCCGTCAAGACGTCAAGGACGCCAAGAAGGAAGGGAAGGCCAAGGTCGAGGCCGCCGCTGAATCCAAGGCTGAGGCCAGAGTCGAAGCCAGGGCTGAGGCAGCAACAGCCAAGGCAGAAGCCAGCATTTGAGCAGCAAGGGAGCTCTTGGGCGTCCACGCCACAAAGGTGGGATGCATCTTTCGAAGGACGAAGAGAGGCAATCATGAAGGGAACGAAGCTCCTGGGAGCGGTCGTCCTCGGCCTGAGCCCTGAGCTCCGCGACGGCGGTTGTCGATGGCCTTGACGCCGATCCCGAGAGGGCAGGGGGCCTGCTGCATCCTGCTCATGCCGGGGTTGGCGGTCCGCCGTTTGTCCCGCCGGCTCCTCCCGTACCTTCAGCGTGCCAGGTCTTCCCCGCGGATCTCCTCCAGCACCGTCTCGTAGGGCGGGAGGTCGCCGATCCCCTCGCGGCGCAGCACCAGCCCGATTCCCGCCGCGTGCTGCTCGACCAGCACCGCCTCGCCCATGGGCAGGCGGGCCCTGCCCATCACGCGCACCGTGAGGCGGGTCTCGCCGAAGACGGGCACGCTCTCGATCATCGCGATCCGACACGGCATGTCGAGCCGCCACCATCCCGACTCCGCCGAGTAGCCCACCACGGTCCGCGCCCACGCCGTGCCCACCCTCAAGGGCGCGCGCAGCAGGACCATCTCGCCGTCCGGTGTGGACTGCACGAGGTCGTTGCCTTCGACCCGCACCCGGCACTCCCGTGACGACTCGATGGCGCCGGTTCCCCGCGGCGGGCCGGGTACCGTGCAGGACTCGCGAATGACGAGCGTGCCTGTCGCGTCCTCCTCCAGACCGGACACGATCAGGCGGCAGCCGGGCCCGCGAGCGCCGTCGTCGAGCCGCTCGTACACGTAGGTCCACCCGGGCCGGGGGCCGAGGAACCGCGCGACCTCGCTGGCGGCGGAGCCGCCCATGGCGCTACCGGGGCTCGATCAGGAACGCGGGCACCTGCCCGCCGCCGGAGGTGACGTTCGCGAGCGACGTGCCGGAGAGCCGCGTGAGGAAGCCCTCCACCTCGCCCTGGAACACGAACGGGTCCAGGTCCACCACCAGGTCGCGGAAGCGGACACTGCCGTCCTCGGCCAGCTCGGGGAAGCTCTGGCGCTGCAGCTCGACCTTCTCCTGCACCACGAACGACCCGCGCAGCCCCTCCGCGAGTGCCACGTCCCACTCGGACTCGTTCGCCTCCCAGCCGATGGTCACGCCCTTCCCGCCGTACTCGTCGTTCGGCTTGAGGACCAGACGGTCGCGGTTCGCGCGCACGAACGGCACCAGGTCGATCGGCTGCCCGTAGCGCGTGCTGCGCCCCTCCTGCAGCCGGCGCGTCCAGGGCACGTGCGCGGCGATGGCGGCGCGCTCGTCGGCGTCGAAGTGCTGCGCCATCGCGTCGTCGGTCAGCACCGCGAAGATCGCCTTCTTGTGGATGGGCTTGCAGCGGAACGGATTGACGATCGTGACGCGCCGGTCGCGCGCGGCCTGCAGCAGCGGCTGCAGCTCGCCGATGCGCTCGAGGAACTCGTTCACGAGCAGCCGCTTGTACACGATGTCGATCGGCCGTCCCTCGGAGCGCAGCACGCCGCCCTCGTACGTCAGGTCGCGCGGGTCGCACACGAACGCCGGGTAGCCGCGCTCCTCGAAGAAGTCGCGGAACATGTGGTGCTCGGTGCGCGTGGGCACGTCCTCGTAGTCCACGATCGCAATGACCGGGTGCTCCTCGCGCCCTCCGCCCTCGCGGTAGCACTCGAGCAGCGTCTGCAGCAGGCGCTCGCGGGCCTGGAAGCGCTTCAGCGTCCAGTGCTCCTGGAACCGCTTCACGAGCGGCAGCTCCAGGAAGATGTCCATGAGCACCTCGGCGTACGCGATGCCGGCGGGGCTCTCGGCGTTGAGCTCGACGAACTGGTAGGCGGAGGGCGTCACGAAGGAGTCGAGGCGAGACGTGGGCGAGCTGCGGCGGTAGCCCGGGTCGATGGCGACGAGCTCGGCCTCCTCCGGCGTCAGGTCGACGCGCGACCACAGCTCGGGCCCCAGCGCGGCCTCGACCTTCTCGATCGCGCGGAAGATGCCGCGGCACACGGCGCGCACCTGCTCGTACACGTCCGGCGACACGAACTGCGGCCGCAGGAACGGGCAGAGGACGCGGCCTCCGAACGTGAGGCGCGCGTGGCGCATGCGCTCGAAGAAGCGCTCCTGGAGCTCCTGCGCCAGGGCCTTCTCGTCCTTCAGCAGATTCTCGTAGTCGGCGATGGCGCGCTCGGTGACGGAGTCCATGAAGTGGTCATTGTACCTCCGGGGTGTGGCATCGGAGTTGCTGTAGATCCTGGTGAGTCCGCGCGTCGGCGGACGAAGGAGGCGACATGAGACGTGCCATCACAGGCGCTCTGGCATTTTCTACGTTCTTCATCGCGGGGCTGGCTTCGGCACAACCGGAGGCTCGTGGGCAGCGTTTCGACCAGCGTGACAGCAACCGCGACGGGTACCTGACGCAGTCCGAGTACGGCGGGCACCCTGGCAACTTCCGCGCGCTCGACCGCGACGGCGACAACCGGCTCTCGCGCGACGAGTTCGTGCGCCGCGGCGGGGGCGGGGGCGGGGGGGCGGCCGCGACCGCGCTCCCAGACGAGTTCGCGTACCTGGATCTCAACTCCGATGGGAACCTGAGCCGGGCGGAGTGGTACGGCAGCGCCGTCCCGTTCGACCGGGTCGACAGCAACAACGACGGCCGCATCACCCGGGACGAGTTCCGCGTCCAGCCGACGGCGGACAACCGCCAGGAGCGGTTCTACGGGCTCGACTCGAACAGCGACGGCGTGCTGAGCCGGCGCGAGTGGCGCGACGAGGCGCAGGTGTTCGCCAGCGT
The DNA here is from genome assembly GCA_025923995.1 of Vicinamibacteria bacterium. Taxonomy (GTDB): domain Bacteria; phylum Acidobacteriota; class Vicinamibacteria; order Fen-336; family Fen-336; genus JAICEW01. Next base: position 10,054 of record JAICEW010000184.1, read on the forward strand.
GGACACCAACGACGACGGTGTGGTGTCCTTGCGCGAGTACATCGGGATGTCCACCGACCCCATGCAGACCGACGATCGCGCGGTGCGCTTCGACGAGCTGGACCGCAATCGGGACGGCTACCTGGTGTGGGAGGAGTGGCGGCGTAGCGGCATCAACGTGGCGTTCGACGTGGTCGACCGCAACAGCGACCGCCGTATCTCGCTGCGCGAGTTCGAGAGCAGCAACGCCGACAATCCCTCGCAGCAGTTCAGCTCCCTGGACGGCAACCGCGACGGCTTCCTGTCCAGCTGGGAGTGGCGGGGCACGCGCAGCTCGTTCAACCAGCGGGACGTCAACCGTGACGGCCGCATCAGCCGCAACGAGTTCGCTCGCTACCCGTACGTCTCGCAGCGCTGACGGCAGCTGACGCCGTAGGGAGGCTCCCGGAAAGCGGATGGGATCGATCTGATAAGATCATGACTCGTCCGCCCACTTCCGGGAGCCTTCTTTCATGGTTGACCTCCGTGAGCCGCTCGATTCGCTGATCGCCCCGCCTTCGCGCTTCACCGCCGGGACCGCCTTCCCGCGCGCGAAGGAGATCCGCCTCTACGACACCACGCTGCGCGACGGCGAGCAGACGCCGGGCGTCGCCTTCACGCCCGAGCAGAAGTACGAGCTGGCCGGCATGCTCTCGGACGCCGGCGTCCACATCATCGACATGGGATTCCCCTCGGCCGCGCCGTCCGAGCGGCGCGCGCTGGAGCTGATCCTGGCGGGGAAGAAGAAGGGGCGTATCCGGCCGGACCTCGAGATCATCGTCATGTGCCGCAGCAACGCGCGGGACATCGACGTCACGCTCGACACGCTGGCCAGGATGGGGGCGAAGCCGTCCGACTGCACGTTCTTCATCTTCACGTCCGGCTCGGACCTGCACCTCAAGTACAAGATCGGCAAGACGCTGCTGGGCCTGGAGGGCCGGAGGCCCGAGGAGTGGCTCGACCTCCCGGTCTCGTTCTACCGCGAGGCCAACATCAAGATGGCCTGCGCGGCCATCGCCCACGCGCGCAGCCGCGGCGTCACCGAGATCGAGTTCGGCGGCGAGGACGGCTCGCGCGCGGACGTCTCGTACCTGATCGAGCTGGCCGACGCCTGCTACCAGGCGGGCGGGACCCGCTACTCGTTCCCGGACACGGTGGGGTTCTTCGCGCCCGAGGGCGTCGACTACTACATCCCGAAGCTGGTGGCGGCGTTCCCGGACAAGCCGCTGGTGGTCCACTTCCACAACGATTTCGGGCTGGGCGCGTACAACACCGTGCGCGCGCTGCACCATGGCGCGACCGTGCCCACCTGCACCGTGAACGGCCTGGGCGAGCGGGCGGGCAACGCGCCGCTGCACACGACGGTGATGATCCTGAAGGAGCTGTACGGGATCACCATCCCCGGCTTCCGCTACGACATGTTGTGGTCGCTGCGGCGGAGGGTCGAGGAGTACAGCGGGCTGCCCGTGGGCGCGTCCGAGCCCGTGATCGGGCACAACGTGTTCAGCCACGAGACCGGCATCCACACCGCCGGCATGACCATCCATCCCGCGATCTACCAGGTGATCGAGCCGGAGACGGTGGGCGGTCACCTGCGGTTCCTCTTCGGCAAGCACTCGGGCGCGATGGCGATCGAGGCCGTGCTCCAGCGCCATCGTGACGAGCTGGCAGCGCAGAGCGTCGAGATCACGCCGCAGCTGGTCAAGCTGCTGCTGGACCTGGTGAAGGAGGTGCGCGAGAAGAAGGCCCTTGTCTCGCAACACCTGGACGGCGTTCGGAACTACTATGCCCACCTCGAACGCCTCGGCCTGACGGAGGAGGACCTGATCGCGTACGCGCTGGTCCTGGGGCGCCGCCAGGACTAGAACGTCCCGAGCGGGCGCGACGCTCGTCGAAGTTGTTGACAGGGCTTCGCGCCCGCGAACATACTCGAACCTCCTCGCCCCAAAGAGAGCGCTCGCGGTGCGCACGTCAACGCCGGCCCGGCAGGGCCACGGCCGCGCTTCCCTGAACGACAGAAGAGGTCTGCCATGAAATGTCCCGTGACGATCACGGTCAACGGGTCGGCGCACGCGCGCGACGTCGAGCCGCGCCTGCTGCTCGCCCACTTCCTGCGGGAGACGCTCGGCCTCACCGGAACGAACCTCGGGTGCGACACGAGCCAGTGCGGCTCCTGCACCGTCCTGCTCGACGGCGCCGCGGTCAAGTCGTGCACCGTGCTGGCCGTGCAGGCCGACGGGTGCCAGGTGACGACGGTCGAGGGGCTGGCCAAGGACGGCAAGCTCCACCCGCTGCAGGACGCGTTCTGGGAGAAGCACGGCCTGCAGTGCGGATTCTGCACGCCCGGCATGCTCATGAACGCGGTGGACCTGCTGAAGCGGAACCCCAAGCCCACGGAGGCGGAGATCCGCCACGGCATCGACGGCAACCTCTGCCGCTGCACCGGCTACCAGAACATCGTGGCCTCGATCGCCCACGCCGCCACGCAGATGGCGGGCGGAAAGTAGGACGCCATGGCATCGCGCATCTTCGGCTCCGGCATCAAGCGCCGCGAGGACCCGCGGCTCATCACCGGCCAGGCCAAGTACACGGACGACCTGGTCCTGCCCGGCATGGCCCACCTGGCGGTCGTGCGCTCGCCGTACGCGCACGCGCGCATCAAGTCGATCGACACGACGCGCGCGCAGAAGGTGCCCGGCGTGGTCGCCGTGTTCACGGGCGCGCAGATGAAGGAC
>JAICEW010000185.1 GCA_025923995.1 Vicinamibacteria bacterium
CGTACTACGGCGCGCCTCCCACGCTCCACGCGGACACCGACGCGAGGATCCGGGCCCTCCTGCCGAACTGACGCGGAGTACCATCGTCCGTATCGGCCGCTGTCACGCGGTCGACACGGAAGGTGGCCAGATGACCGGACCCGGCTGTTGCGCGCGATCGCGGGCGTGCTCGTGATCGGTGGTGCCGTGGCGCTCCTCCTGCGGCTCTTCCGGCAGGTGCTCGACGGGCACGGTCTCGATACGTACGCGACGGGCGTCGGTATCGAGACGACACCGCTCGAGGCGATCATCGGGCTGGGCTTCGCCGCGCTGGTGCTCGGCGGGGTCGAGCTGTTCGTGTGGCTCCGCGGCACCCCACGGACCGGGGCCGGGCGGCGGCGCCGTGCCCGGGGACCGATCTGAAGCTCGACGAGCCGACTGCCGCGTGAACTCGGTCCGGACCGAGTTGAGGCCGGGGTGCTCAACCGGCCGCGCGGCCGGTTGAGTCGCGCGCACTCAACCCGCCCCGGGGCGGATAGAAGGCGCTACCCGCCCATCGCCGCCAGCGCGCCCGCGTGACGCGGGCGCAGCTCGAGGACCTTGCGGAACGTCGCGGCCGCCCGCGTCACCATGCCGCCCGCCTGGTAGAGCTCGCCGAGATGGAAGAGCGCGTCGACGTTGCCGGGATCCTCGGCCAGGACCTCCTTGAGCTGGTCCTCCGCCTCCTTGCGCCACTTCGGGTTCTGACCCAGCGCGCGGGCGCGCAGCAGCCAGGCGCGCCGGCGCATGCGGCCCTGCAGCTCGCCCAGCATCGACTCGACGACCTGCAGCGCGTCCCAGTAGCGCCCCTCCGCGAACTCGCGCTCCGCGCTGGCCAGCATCTGCTCGTGGGTCATGGCCTGGGCCATCGGATCGACCGGAGTCGGCGCCTCGGCCGAGCCCGTGTCGTCCGTGTGCAGCAGCGGCTGCACCTCGCTCAGCACCAGCCGCTTCTCGTACTCGGCGCGCCGCGGCGGCACCGTGAGCACGCGCTCTGCGTCGGCCAGCCGCTTGAAGATCTCCTCCAGCTGCGTGCGCAGGCCGGCCAGGTCCGGCTCGGCCTGCGCGTCGGGGTGGAAGCGCCGGGCCAGCCGGACGAACGCGGCGCGCGCGTCGTCGGCGCTCGCCGAGCGCGGGAGGCCCAGCACCTCGAAGTGGTCGCGCGACGCCAGCCCCCGGTGCATCTGCAGCACGTCCTCGGGGGTCAGCGGCAGCTCGGCGGCCGGCGACGACGGCGGCGCGTCCAGCCTCTCGAGCAGGCCCGTGCACAGCAGGCCGAAGAGGCCGCGCTCCGCCTCCTGGCGGTCCTCGGGCACGGAAGCCAGCACCTCCTTCGCCGTGCGGACGCCGTCCGAGAGCGACACGAGCAGGCCGTCCATCCGCGTCAGCGCGATCTTCTGGAACCGCAGGAGCGGGTCGGTGGTGAGGGCCAGCGGGCGGTCGAGGTCCCCCAGCGCGTAGCGGACGACGTCCGGGTCGGCGACGCACCAGACCGCGTCCATGATGAGGTCGCCGGTCGAGACGCGCAGCCCGTGGTCGTAGCCCTTGAAGTGCTCCGGGTCGTGCTCCTCGAACCGCCAGTCCCCCTCGGTCCAGCCGAACACCGTGAGCAGCGTCTCGCGCACCTGCAGCGCCAGCGCCTGGTCCAGCGTCTCGCGGTCGATGCTGCCGGCCTCGAGCAGCACGTCCCCCAGGCGCTTGCCGCGGCCCACCAGCTCGTACGCCTGGTCGATCGACTCCGGCGAGACCAGGTCGTGTCGCATCAGGACGGGGCCGAGCCGGCACTCCTCGAGCGAGCTCTGTCCCCACGCGATGTGCCCCTTGATGAAGCACACGCTGGCGCGGCCCTCGCCTCGCGTGAAGTGCAGCAGGCCGGTGCGGCGCTGCACGTAGAGGTCGCGCAGGACGCGGGGCAGCGCGCCCGGCTCGATCGGTCCCTGCGTGGACCCGTTCATGGCCCGGAGAGCAGCGGCCGCAGGTGCGGCCACACGGTGTCGGCCAGGAGGCGCTGTCCTTCCGCGGTGGGATGGATGCCGTCCGCCTGGTTGAGCCGCGGCTGGCCCGCGACGCCCTCGAGCAGGAAGGGGACGAGCCCGACGCCGTTGGCCTTCGCCAGCTCGGGGTAGACGTCGCGGAAGGCCCGCGTGTACTCGCGCCCCAGGTTGGGCGGCGCCTGCATGCCGACGAGCAGGATGCGCGGCGGCGGCGAGGCCTGCCGCGCGCGGTCGATCATGGCCTGGATCTCGGCGCGCGTCGCCGCCGGGTCCTGGCCGCGCAGGCCGTCGTTGGCGCCCGTCTCGATGACGAGCACGGCCACCGGCTGCTTCAGCAGCCAGTCCAGGCGGCGGCGCGCGGCGGCGGACGTCTCGCCGCTCACGCCCGCGTTGACGACGCGATGAGGCAGCCCCTCGGCGCGCAGCCGCTCCTCGATCCGCGCCGGGAACGCCTGGCTCGGATCGAGCCCCAGGCCCGCGGTCAGGCTGGTGCCGAGGAACAGGAGGACGGGGGATGCGGAAACCGTGGCCGCCGCGGACGGCGCGGGCGACGGCGATGCGGAGGGCGCGGGCGCGCAGGCGGACAGGCCGGTTGCCGTTATGATCAACGAGGCGCGCAACTTTTCACGGGCCCAGCCCGTAGCCCTGCTTGTGATCACGCGACCCATCTTACGCGCGGAAGCCTTGACCCAGACGTACACGTCCGGGGGGCGCGACCTGACCGTCCTGCGGGACGTCAGCTTCGAGCTGGAGCCGGGCGGGTTCCTGGCGATCCTCGGGCCCTCGGGCAGCGGCAAGACGACGCTGCTGGGCCTGCTGGCGGGCCTCGACCGGCCGCGCGAGGGCCGCGTCGTGCTCGACGGCGACGACCTGAGCGGGCTCGACGAGGACGCGCGCGCGCGCATGCGCTCGGCCAAGGTGGGGTTCGTGTTCCAGTCGTTCCAGCTCATCCCGACGCTCACCGCTCGCGAGAACGTGCAGGTCCCGCTGGAGCTGCGCGGCGAGCCGGAAGCGGCCCGGCGCCGGGCCGACGAGCTGCTGGCGCGGGTGGGCCTGGGCGACCGCGGCCATCACTACCCGGCGCAGCTCTCCGGCGGCGAGCAGCAGCGGGTCGCGCTGGCGCGCGCGTTCAGCCACCGCCCGCGCCTGCTGTTCGCGGACGAGCCCACGGGCAACCTGGACGCGGCCACCGGCGCGCACGTGATCGACCTGCTGGCCGAGCTGAACCGCGAGTCGGGCACGACGCTCGTGCTGGTCACGCACGACGCGGACCTGGCCCGGCGCGCGAAGCGGGTCCTGCGCCTGGCGGACGGCGCGCTCGTCTCGGACTCCGCCGCGGCATGAGCGCGGCCGCGCGTTTCGCCATCTCGATGGCGTGGCGCGAGAGCCGCGCCTCGCTGGGCCGCCTGTGGCTGCTGACCGCGTCCGTCTCGCTGGGCGTGGCGGCGCTCGTCGCCATCAACTCCTTCACGGACGACCTGCGCCTCACGGTGCGCGACCAGGCGCGCAACCTGCTGGGCGCGGACCTGAGCCTGGGCAGCGCCGCGCGCTTCTCCGAGCGGGCGGAGGCGGAGCTCGCGAAGCTGGCCGCGGGTGCTCCGGTGTCGCGCGTGGTGCGCTTCGCGGCCATGGCGTACGCGCCGAACGGGACCGGCGCGCGCCTGGTCCAGGTGACGGCCAGCGAGGGCGGGTATCCCTTCTACGGGACGGTCGTGACGGCGCCGCCGGAGGCGTGGGCGCGGCGGGGCCAGGAGCACACGATCCTCGTCGACGAAGCGCTCCTGCTCGCGCTCTCGGCCCGCGTGGGCGACACGCTGGCGCTGGGCGACGCGCGCTTCCGCATCGACGGCGTGGTGGTGAGCGCGCCGGGCGACGTGGCGGTGCGCTCGGCGTTCGGACCGCGCGTGTTCATGTCGACGCGCGACCTGGACGAGACGCACCTGCTGGGCCTGGGCGCGCGCGCCCGGTACGAGGCGTTCGTGAAGCTGCCGCCGCAGGCCGACGCGCAGCGCCTGTCCGAGAAGCACAAGGCCGTGCTGGCCGCCGAGCGCGTCAACCTGCGCACGGTCTCGGACCAGGGGCGCGACCTGGACCGCAACCTGGGCCGGCTGGGGCGCTACCTCGGGCTGGTCGCGCTGATCGCGCTGCTGCTGGGCGGGCTCGGCGTCGCCAGCGCGGCGCACGTGCTGGTGAAGCGGAAGCTGGAGACGGCCGCGGTCCTGCGTTGCCTCGGCGCCAGCGGCCGGACGGTGCTCGTCGTCTACGCGCTGCAGGCAGCGGCGCTCGGCGCGGTCGGCAGCGTGGTGGGTGCGGCGGCGGGACTGGGCCTGCAGGCCGCGCTGCCCGCGCTGCTGGGCGACTTCCTGCCCGTCGCCGCGCGGTCGCAGCCGTCGTGGGCGGCGGCCGCCGCCGGCCTGGGCGTCGGGATCTGGACCGCGGCCGCGTTCGCGCTCCTCCCGCTCTCCGCCATGCGCCGCGTGTCGCCGCTCGTCGTGCTGCGCCGCGACTACGAGGACCCCGCGGCGGGACGCGACCTCCTGCGCTGGGCGGTGGCCATCGCGCTCGGCCTGACCGTCCTGGCCCTCGCGATGCTGCAGGCGCGCAACCCGATGGTCGGCGCCGTGTTCGCGGCCGCGGTGGGCATCGTGCTGGCCGGGCTCACCGCCGCGGCCCGCGTGCTCATGCGCGCGCTCCGCCGCTACTTCCCCCGCGGATGGCCGTACGCCCTGCGGCAGGGCGTCGCCAACCTGTTCCGTCCCGCCAACCAGACGACCGCGGTCGTGCTGGCGCTGGGCTTCGGGGCCTTCCTGCTCAACGTGGTGCTGCTCGTCCAGCACAACCTGCTGCGCGACCTGCGGCCCGGAGGCGGGGCCGACAAGCCCAACGTGGTGGTCTTCGACGTGCAGCCCGACCAGCGCGGGCCGGTGGCGCAGCGCCTGCAGTCGGTCGGCGCGACGCCGGGCGACGCGGCGCCGATCGTGCCCATGCGCATCCAGTCCCTGAAGGGCCGCGCGGTCACGGCCCAGCTGGCCGAAGACGCGGGCCGGCCGGTGGAGCCGGGCGAAGGCAACGCCTGGGCGCTGCGGCGCGAGTATCGGAGCACCTACCGCGACACGGTGGGCGAGGGCGAGACCATCGTGGCCGGCGAGCGGTGGGCCGCGGGGTACTGGAAGGGCGGCGCGCGCCCGGACGAGCCCGTGCCCGTCTCGGTCGAGAAGGGCCTGGCGGACGAGCTGGAGGTGGGCCTGGGCGACGAGATCGTGTGGGACGTGCAGGGCGTCCCGCTCCGCTCGCGCGTGGCCGCGCTGCGCGACGTGGACTGGGCCCGCTTCGAGCCGAACTTCTTCGTCGTCTTCCCCGAGGGCCCGCTGGACGGGGCGCCGCAGACGTACGTGACGATGGCGCGCGTCGCCGACGCGCCCGCGCGCGTGCGCCTGCAGCGCGAGATGGCCGAGGCGTTCCCCAACGTCGCGGTGATCGACGTGACCCAGGTGCAGGAGGCGGTCGAAGGGATCGTGGACCGCGTCTCGCGCGCGATCCGCTTCATCTCGCTGTTCAGCCTGGCCACGGGCGCGCTCGTGCTGCTGGGGGCCCTGGCCACCAGCCGCTACCAGCGGGTGCGCGAGGCGGTGCTGCTCAAGACGCTCGGCGCGACCCGGCGGCAGGTGCTCCAGATCGCGTCGGTCGAGTACCTCGGCCTGGGGCTGCTGGGCGCGACGACGGCGCTGGCGCTCGCGGTCGCCGCCGGGTGGGCGCTGGTGCGCTTCGTGTTCGAGGCGCGCTTCACGGCACCGGTGATCCCGCTGCTGGCGCTGTCGCTGTCGGTCGTGGCGCTGACGGTCGGCGTCGGCCTGCTGAGCAGCCTGGACCTGTTCCGGCGCACGCCGCTCGCGGTGCTGCGCGCCGAATGAAGGAGATCCTCCGCGAGCACCCACGCCTGCTGGGCGGCGCCGCGGTGGGCCTGCTCGCGGCCGGCTTCCTGCTGATGAGGTCGCGCGACAACTCCTGGCGCATCACGAACGAGCACCCGCAGGGCACGGTCGTGGTCGCCTTCGGAGACAGCCTCACCGCCGGCTACCAGGTGGGCGCGGCGGACAGCTACCCGGCGCAGCTGGCCAGCCGGCTCGGCCGCGAGATCCTGAACCGCGGCGTCTCGGGCAACTCGACCGCCGACGGGCTCGCGCGCCTCGAGCGCGACGTGCTCTCCGAGAGCCCTGGCATCGTGCTCGTCTCGCTGGGCGCCAACGACATGCTGCGCAAGCACCCGATCGACGGCACCTTCGCCAACCTGCGGACGATCATCGATCGCATCCAGGCGCGCGGCGCGCTGGTGGTCCTGATCGGCGTCGAGGGCTACCCGCTGGTGCACGGGGACTACGGGTCGCGCTATCGCGAGCTGGCGCGCGAGACGGGCTGCGTCTACGTGCCGGACATGCTGGACGACGTCTTCGGCGACCCTGCGCTCATGTACGACCAGATCCACCCCAACGCGAAGGGCTACGCGAAGATCGCGGAGCGCATCCAGTCCGAGGTGGGCGACTACCTGAAGCGCTGACTATTCCGCGGTCGCCTTCTTGATCACCACGCGGGTCCTGGGCTTGTCGCCCTCGACCGGCGTCTGGCCGATCGCGTCCGCGACCTCCAGGCCCGCCGTGACCTCGCCCCAGATCGTGTACTGGCCCGTGAGGCTGGGCTGGTCGCCCAGGACGATGAAGAACTGGTTCCCGCCGCTGTCGTTGCTCGAGGGACGCCGCGCGGCCGCCACCACGCCGCGCGTGAAGGGCGTGTCGGAGAACTCCGCCTTGAGCAGCCCCAGCCCGCCCGTGCCGTAGCGCGCCGCGTTCTTCGGGTCCTTGCTGAGCGGGTCGCCGCCCTGGATGATCCCGCCCGCGATGATGCGGTGGAACGTGGTGCCGTCGTAGCCCCCGGCCTTCGCGGTCTTCACCACGTGCCGCACGTGACCGGGCGCCAGGTCGGGCCGGAGCTTGATCTCGATCGTCCCGGCGTCGGTCGCGAGCGTCAGCTTCGACGCGGCGGGAGCGGGCGCCTGCGCGGCGGCGTTGCCTCCCATCAGCACTCCCAGCACGAAGACGCCCAGACGCATGGCTCCCTCCTTGACGTGTCGCGGCATCGTATGCCGGAACGCCGCGCGCGTTGAACGCCCGGCGCCGGAATGCTTCAATGGGCGCCCCGGAGGTCCCGACCGATGCGAAAGACGTGGATGCTGTCGGCACTCGCGCTGCTCGCCCCGCACGCCGTCCCCGCCGCCGACCTCGCGGCCATCAAGCTCAGCGGCACGCTGCGCATGCTCTCGGTCGTGGTCGAGAAGGAGCCCGAGTTCGTGTCGAGCCAGGCGGACCGTCCCGGGTTCGACCGCGAGGTGCTCGAGGGCTTCGCGCGGCTGCATCGCCTGAAGCTGGAGCTGGTGCCGGTCGCCAGCTGGGACGGCCTGATCCCGGCGCTGATCAGGGACAAGGGCGACGTGATCGCGGGCCGCTACACGGCGACCGACACGAGGCGCAAGCAGATCGACTTCACGACCGAGGTGTTCCCCACGCGGCCCGTCGCGGTGACGCGCAAGCCCCGCCTCGTGACGACGCTCGACGACCTGCGCGAGGAGAAGGTCGGGATCGTCAAGGGCACGAGCCTGGTGGACGTGCTCGCGGCCGCCGGCGTCCCGCCCGCCCAGATCGACGACGGCCTCACCGCCGGCGGCACCTTCGCGGCCCTCAAAGCCGGCCGCGTGACCTGCATCGTGGAGGAGGTGGCCGCGGCCATCCTGGCCCACCGCGAGGACCCGGACGTGCAGCTGGGCGCTTTCGTGGGGCCCGCCGGCAGCTACGCGTACGGCGTGCGCAAGGAGGACGCCGAGCTGCGCGCGGCGCTCGACGAGTACGTCGGCAGCATGCGCAAGACGCCCACCTGGAACCGCCTGGTCGTGAAGTACCTGGGCGAGGCCGCCCCCGAGATCCTCAGGAAGGCGCGGACCGAGTAGCTACTCCTCCCACTCCCCGTCGTCGATCAGGCGCTGGCGCATCTCGAGGCGGCGCTCGATCTCCGCGCGGTCGCCCAGCGTCGACGCGCCGACGCCTTCGACCACGCACGAGGCGGCGCAGGCTCCGAAGGCCGCGGCCTCCAGCGGGTCGCCCGTCTCCTGGTAGCGCAGCAGGCAGGCGGCGGCGAACACGTCGCCCGCGCCCGTCGGGTCGACCTCGGGCCGCGGGAGCGCGATCACGTCGCGGACGGCGTCGCGCGCGAAGAGGGTGAGCCCCTCCCAGCCGCGCGTGACCGCCACCATCGGCACGTAGCGCAGCAGGCCGGGCACCGCCCCCCGCGCGTCGGGCAGGTCGTGCTGGGACAGGAAGAGCAGGTGCACGCCGGCGAGGTCCGCCGCCGGATCCGGCCATTCGCACGGCGCCACCCGGCCCTGCGCGTCGCACGCGCGGAGCCAGCCCTGGGCGCCGGCGCCCACGACCTCCGCCTGGAACGCGAGGGCCGAGCGGCCCGGCACCTCGCCCGCGACCGGCGCCAGGAACAGCACGTCCGGGTCGCGCCACTCGTCGGGCAGGACGGAGAGGTCCAGCGGCTCCGCGCGCGCCGTCATGACCTGGTGGCGCGTGCCGTCGGGGTCGTACTCGTTCACGAACCGCGTGGTGGCCGGGGAGCGCGCGACGAAGGTCGTGATGCCGGGCAGGTCCCGCTGCGGCTCGAAGTCGAGGCCGGCCGACGTCAGCACGCCCACGTCCCAGCCCAGCTTGCGCGCGGTGAAGGCCGCGTAGGAGGCGGAGCCGCCCAGCACCTGTCCGCCGTCGCGGCGGTCCCAGGTGACGTGGCCCACGGCCAGGAGCCGAGGCGTTGGCTACCCCCGCCTCGTCTTCACTTCTTGAACAGGGCCAGCTGCCAGTCCTCGGCCTGCGAGACCGCGACCGGGTAGCGGCCCGAGAAGCAGGCCGTGCAGTGACGGTCCCCCGTGGCGTCGCCCACCGCGGCCAGCAGGCCCTCGTTCGAGAGGTAGGCGAGGCTGTCGGCCCCGATGCTCTCCCGGATCTCGTCGATCGAGTGCGTCGACGCGATCAGCTCCCCGCGGGTCGGCGTGTCGATGCCGTAGTAGCAGGGACCGGTGGTGGGCGGGCTGGAGATGCGCATGTGCACCTGGGAGGCGCCCGCCTCGCGCACCATGCTCACGATCTTGCGCGAGGTGGTGCCGCGCACGATCGAGTCGTCGATCAGCACCACGCGCTTGCCCGCCAGCACCTCGCGCACCGGGTTGAGCTTGATCTTCACGCCGAACGAGCGGATCGACTGCTTGGGCTCGATGAAGGTGCGCCCGACGTAGTGGTTGCGGATGAGCCCCCAGTTGAAGGGCAGGCCGCTCTCCTGCGCGTAGCCCAGCGCGGCGCCCATGCCGCTGTCCGGGATCGGCACCACCACGTCGGCGTCGGCCGGCGACTCGCGCGCCAGCTGCCGGCCCAGCGCCAGCCGCGACTCCAGTACGTTGCGGCCGAACACGCGGCTGTCCGGACGCGCGAAGTAGACGTGCTCGAACACGCACTGCCGGTGCGGCTCCGGCGGAAAGGGCCGGAACGAGCGCAGGCCGTCGCGGTCGATCACCACCAGCTCGCCCGGGGCGACGTCGCGCACGTATTCGGCGTCGATCAGGTCCAGCGCGCAGGTCTCGGAGCAGACGATGGTGGCGCCCTCCAGCCGCCCGATCACCAGCGGCCGGAAGCCCCAGGGGTCGCGCGCGGCCACCAGCGCGTCCTTCGTCAGGAACAGCAGCGAGAACGCGCCCATCACCTTCGACAGGCTGGCCGCGATCGCGTCCTCCAGCCGGTCGCGGTGGCTGCGCGCGTAGAGGTGCAGGATCACCTCGGTGTCCGAGGTGGACTGGAAGATCGAGCCCGCCGCCTCCAGCTCGTGGCGCAGCATGGCCGCGTTGGTGAGGTTGCCGTTGTGGCCGAGCGCGATCGGCCCACGGTGGCAGTCGATGAGGATGGGCTGCGCGTTGGCGGCCACCGTGTCACCCGCGGTCGAGTAGCGCACGTGGCCCATGGCCCGGTCGCCCGGCAGCGTCTCCAGCAGCTCGTCCGTGAAGACGTCGTTGACGAGTCCCAGCCCCTTCGAGAGCTTCATGCGCTCGCCGTCGCCGGCCACGATGCCCGCGGACTCCTGGCCCCGATGCTGAAGGGCGTAGAGGCCGAGGTACGTCAGCCGGGCCGCCTCGGGGTGCCCGAAGATGCCGAACAGCCCGCAACGGTCGTGGAAGCGGTCGTCGTCGACGGGGACGGACCCGCGGCCGGGCTCCCTCGCGCTCACACCGGCATGATATCCGATCGCGGCGGGCGCAAGGCCGGGGGCGCTTGCCACGCAGGTTACGATCGTCCCATCAGGGAAAAGGAGGTGGCTCGATGCGGGTGGCGCGATCCCTCGTGCTCGCGGGCGTTCTGGTGCCGGCGGCGCTGCCGGTGTCGGCAGTCGACCGCTGGGAGGCGGTGAGCGCGATCGCCCCGGTCGGCGACGACGACTCGACGACCATCAACGAGCCCAGGCACGGCGCGGTCCAGGTCGGCCACGACTTCGACTCCGCGTCGGACCAGGACTGGATCCGCTTCATCGGCCGCGCCCGGAGGTCGTACGAGGCGCGCGTGTCGTCGGGCAGCGCGCCCTGGACGTCGGTCGCCTGCCCGCCCGGCACCTGCGCGTCGTTCGACCTGGTGGACAGCGGCGGCGTGGTCGTCATCCCCGGCGCGCCCGACGGCCTGCCGTCCACCGCGCAGAGCGTGCGCTGGGCGTCGGGGGACGTCGACGCTCCCTACTACCTGAGGGCGATCAGCAACACCGGCCTCACCGGCCTCACCTACGACCTCGTGCTGTACGACACCACGCTGTTCCTCCCGCGCTTCAACAACGTGGGGACGCAGACCACCGTCGTCCTGCTCCAGAACACGCGCACCACCGCCGTCGGAGGCTTCATCCACTTCTTCGACGGCCTGGGCGCGCACCTGCACTCGCAGAACTTCACGCTGCAGGGCAACGCGACGTTCGTCTTCCCCACCGTCGGCATCCCGGCGTTGCAGAACGTCGCCGGATCGGCGACGGTGGCCCACACCGCGGGCTACGGCGGGGTGACCGGCAAGGGAGTCGCCCTGGAGCCCGCCACCGGCTTCACGTTCGACACGCCGCTGTCGGTGCTGCCCTACTGAGCTAGCGGGCCGAGAGCCCGCGCTCCAGGCTCGTCCAGGCCTGGTGGAGCGCGGCGACCGGCTCGTCCAGGATCGTCTCGCCGGCGCGCGTGATCGTCAGGCGGTCGCCGCCCACGGCGCCCAGCCGCGTGACGGGCACGCCGTGGCGGCCGGCCAGCGCGCGCAGCGCGTCCGCGTCGCGCGTGGTGACGACCATGCGCGAGGGCGACTCGCTGAAGAGCAGGACGTGCGCCGGCAGGCCCGCGGGCAGCTCGATGCGCGCGCCGAGGCCGGGACCGTCCGCGCGCAGCCCGCACTCGGCCAGCGCGACCGCCAGGCCGCCGTCCGACGGATCGTGCGCCGAGGCCAGCCCGCGGACCGACGCCGCGGCCGCCATCAGCTCGTGCAGCGCCTTCTCGGCCGCGAGGTCGAGCCGTGGCGGCCGCCCGGCCACGCGCCCGTGGACGACCTTGAGGTACTCGCTGCCGCCCAGGTCGTCGGACGTCGTGCCCAGCAGGCAGACGAGGTCGCCCTCGCGCGCGAACCAGGGCGTGAGCGCGGCCGACGCGTCCTCCAGCAGGCCGACGACGGCGACGGTCGGCGTCGGGTAGATGGCCTTGCCGTCCGTCTCGTTGTAGAGGGACACGTTGCCGCCGGTGATCGGCGCGCCCAGCGCCAGGCACGCCTCGCCCATGCCCTGGATGGCGCGGACGAGCTGGCCCATCACCTCGGGCTTCTCGGGGTTGCCGAAGTTCAGGCAGTTGGTGGCGCCGATGGGCACGGCCCCGGTCGCGGCCACGTTGCGGCAGGCCTCCGCGACCGTGAGGCGCGCGCCCTCGAACGGGTCCAGCCAGCTGAAGCGCCCGTGGCCGTCGACGGCCATCGCCAGCGCCCGCGCCGTGCCCTTGATCCGCACCACGGCCGCGTCACCGCCGGGTCCCGCCATGGTGTTCGTGCGGACCGTGCTGTCGTACTGGCGATAGATCCAGCGCTTGTCCGCGACGGTCGGCGACGAGAGCACCCGGCGGAGCGCGGCGCCCAGATCGGCGGGTGCTTGCAGGGCGCTCACGTCCTCGTCCGCGGCCGGGTTGCGCGCGTCCACCCACGGTCGGTCGTACAGGGGCGCCTCGTCCGTGAGCGCCTCGTTGGGCACGTCGGCCTCGATCGCGCCCGACTTGAAGACGCGCAGCCGCCGGTCCGACGTGACGTGCCCGATGGCCTCCGCGTGCAGGTCCCACTTCTCGAAGACGCGCTGCACCTCGGCCTCGCGCCCCTTCGCGGCCACCAGCAGCATCCGCTCCTGGGACTCGGACAGCATCACCTCGTAGGCCGTCATCCCCGTCTCGCGCTGCGGCACGCGGGCCACGTCGATCTCGACGCCGGTGCCCGCGCGCGCGCCCATCTCGGAGGTCGAGCAGGTGAGGCCCGCGGCGCCCATGTCCTGGATGCCGACC
>JAICEW010000186.1 GCA_025923995.1 Vicinamibacteria bacterium
CGAACAGCCGGCCTACGCCTTGTCCCCGAATACCCGCGGATAGACGAACGTCAGGGCGCGGCCGCCCGGCGTGCCGCGTCCTGCCCGGTGACGCGCCAGACGGCGTTGCCCACGTCGTCCGCCACGAGCAGCGATCCGTCGTTCGCCAGCGCGACGCCCACCGGCCGGCCCATCGCCTCGCCCTTCTCGTTGACGAACCCGGTCAGCACGTCCACCGGCATGCCGGACGGCGTGCCGTTCGCGAACGGGACGAAGATCACGCGATAGCCGCTGAAGGGCTTGCGGTTCCAGGAGCCGTGCTGGCCCACGAACATGCCGTTCTGGAACGGCTGCGGCAGCGCGGTCTGCGCCGCGTACGCGAGGCCCAGCGACGCGGTGTGCGGGCCGAGCGCGTAGTCCGGCTTGAGCGCCTTGGCGACCAGGTCCGGGCGCGGTGGCTTGACGCGCGTATCGACGTGCTGGCCGTAGTAGCTGTACGGCCAGCCGTAGAAGGCGCCGTCCCGGACCGACGTCATGTAGTCGGGCACGAGGTCGCTGCCCAGCTCGTCCCGTTCGTTCACCGCGGTCCACAGCGCGCCCGTCTCCGGCACCCACGTCATGCCCACGGGGTTGCGCAGGCCGGACGCGAAGACGCGGGTGGCGCCGGTCGCGGGATCGATCTCCCAGATCGCGGCGCGTCCCTCCTCCTCGTCCATCCCGTGCTCCGCGACGTTGCTGTTGGATCCCACCCCCGCGTACAGCTTCGACCCGTCGGGCGACGCGATCAGGCTCTTCGTCCAGTGGTGGTTCCGCGCGCCGCCGGGCAGCTCCGCGACCTTCGCCGGCGCCGTGCCGATGGTGGTCTGGCCCTCGGCGTAGGGGACACGCACGACCGCGTCGCTGTTGGCGACGTAGAGCGTGTCCCCCACCAGCGCCATGCCGAAGGGCGACGTCAGGTTCGAGAGCAGGACCGTACGCAGCTCGGCGACGCCGTCCCCGTCGCCGTCACGCAGCAGCGAGATCCGGTTGGCGCTGGGCACGCCGCCGCCCGCCTTCTTCTGGAACTTCTTGAAGAACCATCCCTTGATTCCACGGTTGTCCTCGGGGCGCGGGGGCGCGTTCGTCTCCGCCACCAGCACGTCGCCGTTGGGCAGGACGTGCAGCCAGCGCGGGTGGTCCAGACCGCGCGCGAACGCGGTGACCGTCGCGCCCGGCGCGGGCTGAGGGGCCCCGCCGTCCTGCCATCCCTTGGCCTTCACGACCTTGACGAGCGGGATCAGCGACTTGTCGGGTGGCGGCAGCGTCGGGTCGGGTCCCGTCCCGGCGGACACGGGCAGCCGCGCGGCCGTGCCGCAGGCGGACATGCCGAGGAACCACACGCCGATCAGGACGGCGATCAGCAGCCCGAACTTGGCGATCGTCGAGGCGCGCATGGGTCACCTCCCCGATCGGTGCGATGCAGATGTCGTGCCGTCGCGCGCCCGTCCACCGGCAACGGAACGTTCAGTGACTGTAGCTCCAGGTCAGGAACACCCGCGCTTCCGGGTTGCGCTGCGTGACGGTGCGGCGCCCCTCGCCGATCTCGGGCGGCACGCCGCTGCCTGCGAAGTCGTAGTGGCTGCGGCGGAAGAACATGGACGCGTCCGCTCCGACCGCGAGGTTCCTGAAGACGGGGATCTCCAGCTTGACCTGGGCCTGCTGGACGCCGTGGGTCGAGCTGAGGCCGATGTCGGCGGTGACGTTGTTGTAGATCGACCCGTTCGAGACGTCGATGTAGCTGCCGCGGTAGCGCGCCACCAGCAGGGGGAAGTTCTTCCGCAGGAAGTAGAGCTCGAGCGAGCCGCCCGCTCCCGGCCCGTAGTCGTACTCGCGGATCCGCTCCTGGTTCGCGACCTCGGCCAGGAAGGACAGGTCCGAGTTCACCGCGCCCAGCAGGATGAAGTAGGCCTGCGTCCGGGCCATGAGCGTCATCGTGTCCGAGAGGTCGAAGCGCGACACGAGCGTCGGGCCCAGGCTCTGCCCGCCGTACTCGAACGCCTCGTTGTCGATGTAGTCGAAGTCCTGCTGCAGCGAGAGCGAGTGGTCCTCGGCGACGAGCTTCGACCAGAGGTCGCCGCGGATGAGCAGCCGGCCCACGCGGGTCTTGTCGCCGAAGTTGGACTGGGTGGTCACGTCGAAGCGGTCGTAGGGCCGCCTGTTCTCGGGGTCCCAGGCGTCGCCGTAGGACAGCACCCACTCGAGGAAGCCGTATTTCTGCGTGTTCTCGCTGATCGACTCGCCCTCGCCGATCACGCGGCCGCCGGCGCGGATGAAGAGCTGGAAGTCGGGACGGTAGTCGTACGGATGGACCGGGTTGCCCTTGACCTCGCTCACGTCGCCGGAGACCACGCGGTTGAAGCCGCGGATCGGAGACATGAGGAAGGCCCCGGCCTCCTGGCCGGCGCGGCCCCAGCCGCGCTTGGTGTTGTCGAGGATGAGCGAGGAGATCCGGTGCATCACCTCCCCGCGCGCGATGCCGCCGATGCCGGTCGAGACCATGTCGTTGAACGACATGGGGTGCGTCTCGCCGCAGCACTCCCAGATGAACGCCCCGGCGATCGCCATCCCGGACGAGCCCCAGAAGTCGATGCCGTTGGCGCGCGCGGCGTTGAAGTACATCGCACCGTTCATGGGGTGGACCAGCTGGTTGGTCCGGAACTTGTTGTCGTCGTACGTGAAGCCTTCCTCGAAGTTGGCCCAGAAGCTGCGCGGGCTGATCTGGTTGAAGTTGGCCTCGCGGACGTACTCGTTGACCATCGAGGCGCCCCAGTTGATCGCGAACATCTCGGCCGTGGCCCAGCCCCAGCTGCGCGGGACACCCCAGGCATCGCGGTCCGCATCGGGCGGCGGCAGCGGAAGGGGCTTGCCCTCCGCATCGAGGAGCAGCGCCTTTTGCGGCGCATCCAGCGGCCTCGGCGTGTACGGCCGCCAGGCCAGGCCCAGGCGTCCGCCCCACTCGGTTCCGGAGTTCACGGATGGCAGGCCGAGCGGCGACATGTCGTAGTCGCCGGTCTTGTAGTACGTCCCGAAGGCGGCGACGTCGAGCGAGAGCGTCTTCCCGAGCGACCGCTCGAAGCCGGCCTGGACCGTGAAGCCGATGCCGTTCGTGGACTTCGTGGGGCTGTCGCCCGGCTCGAGGTCCTCGGGCGGAGGCTGCACCCAGAACAGCTCACTGCGTGGATGGATGCGCTCGATCCCCAGGCGCCCCTGGACGTAGGGGCGGAGGGTCCCACTGGGATTGAACACGCGCGTGACGCTCACGAAGGTCTCGAGGCGCGCCCACTCCAGGTCGGGGGCGAGCCACTGATCGACCTTGTCGGGGTCGATGTTGGGGTCCTCGGCCGGTTCCATCGAGCCGAACTGCAGGCCGCCGCCGAACCGCCACTTGCCCGAGCCGGTCTGCTTCGCGATCTGGAGGTCCCACTGCAGGGGCTTCTGGAGGACGTCCCCGAACTTGCCGTCGGCCGCGCCCAGGCCCAGACCGCCGTACAGGTGCCAGGCGGTCGAAGGCCACTCGTAGACCGCACTCCCCTCCTGGGCACCGGCCACCGGCGTCATCAGCGCCAGACCCAACGCGCACGCCGCCGTCGATCCATGGACGTTCTTCACTGGCAAGCCTCCCGTAGTGACCCTCGGTCTCACCCGATGTCGATCTCGATCCTCTTGTCGGCGAGCTTACGCCGGTCCCATCGTCCCCGCCAACGTGCACCCGCGCACAGCGCTGGCTCAATAGGACTTTGGTCGTACGGTCGACCCGCACGCGGGCTCGCGACGGACGACTCCGGCGCGCTCACCGCCCGGAGCGGACTGCATGGACGAGGGCAGGCCTGGGGTCGCGTCCTCAGTCGATCAGCTTCTGCTTCCGGAGCGCTTCGCCCACGGTCTTCGCGACGTCCTCCACCAGCTGGCGCGCGTTCTTGGGGTTCGTGGTCTTGGTGATCCCGCCCCAGACGAGCTTGTCGTCCTTCACGGAGTAGACCTGCGTCTCCATGTGGAACAGGCGCTCGGTGTGCACGTAGCCGATGTCGGTCACGAGCGGCCACGCGTAGGAGTAGTAGCTCCAGAACCCGGTGTAGGAGGGGATGTAGACGCCCGCCTGCGACGTCGTCTCCTGGCCGGCGGCGAGCAGGCGGAAGGTCACGGCGCCGTCGAAGCCCTCCTTCGACATGAACGCGCGCATCTTCTGCTCGTCGCGCGCGTCCTCCGACCGCATCATGGAGTGGGCCGAGACGCCCCTGGTGCGCTTCATCAGCTGGACCAGCACCGCCTCGCCGAACTGCATCTGCGACTCGTGCGGCGCGATCACCAGCACCATCACCTTCGAGAACTTCAGCGGCCCCGTGGACGGCTCACGGAACGAGCTCACCAGCTTGGTGCCCGCCTGGGCCGAAGACGCGAGGCCACAGCCGAGCGCCGCCACGAACGCCACCGCCTTGCGGTCGATCATGCGCGGCATGGTGTCACGGGGACGGCGGCCGGTCCAATCGCCGCACGTCGGCGGCGTGCGCCCATCCGCGGGCGCCCGAGGAGTCCTCGACGTGGAGGAAGGCGCCGCCGTCGTCCAGCACGGGCACCACCTCCCCCTCCCGCAGCGCTCCCACGGGCGCGGCCGTCGGCGACGCGGCCTCCAGCAGCGGCGCCCCGCGGCGGACCACTACGGCGGTGGGACGCGCCAGAGACGCGACCAGCGGGAGCACGCCGACCGCGAGCGCGGCGGCCATCGTCCACAACCCCGCGAGTCCGAGCCGCCGCGCTCGGGGCAGCAGGCGGCGACCGGCGTGCAGGGCCAGCGAAATGCCCGTGAGCAGGAGGGCGGCGAGCGACAGATGGAGACGCCGGCACCAGCGGACCAGGGCCGCCAGCGGGTCGGGCGCCAGCTCGGCGGCGTCGAGGTTGGCCGCCTGGCGCGCGCGCTCGATCTCGCGCTCCACCGCGCGGTCGCCCGGATCCAGCTCGCGCGCGCGCAGCAGCGCTGCGAGCGCCTCGCCCATGGCGCCCCGCGCGGACGCGGCCTGGGCCCAGTTCCAGTAGAGCGACGCGCTCTCGGATCCCGAGGCGGCGAGCTCCGAGTAGCCGGCGATGGCCTTCGGGTAGTCACCCCCCTCGCGGCCTCGTTCGCCTCGCGGAAGCGGTCCGCCGGCGCCGCGGCCAGCAGGGCCACGGCCAGCGCGGCGGCCGGCGTCACGACCACCTCCGCACGAGGTCCGCCGCCCGCGCGGCGACCTCGCGGATCTTGTCGGTGTAGTCGCCGAGCTGGGGCGCGTAGCGCAGGAACCGCACCTCCTCGAGCACCGCTCGCGCGGCCCGCTCGCGCTCCCCCGGCGGCGCGGGCCCGCCGTTCTCGAGCGGGCCGAACACGTCGTGCAGCGCGCGCTCCAGGGCTGCGGCCGCCGCTTCCTTGCCCAGGCCGTCGCGACGGATGCGGTCGATCTCCGCCAGGGCGGCGCGCGAGGTCCGGCGCGGAGCCGTGCGCCCGCCGCGGGAGCGCAGCCGGTCCGCGATGGCAGGGCCGGCCAGCAGCGCCGCGTGCACGAGCAGCGCGGCCACGAGACCGCCCGCCAGCAGGTGGACCGAAGGCCGTGGCAGCAGGGCCGCAGGCGGGTCCAGCTCGGCGCGCAACGGCAGCGCGCCCGTCGGCCGCGCGGGAGCCAGGGCCGCTTGCGGCGGCGCGCCGGCGGTGGCCGCGCCGCCCTGCACGGCGATCGCGATCGGCGGCGTGTCGGTACGCGCCAGCTTCTCCGACGACGGGTCGAAGTAGGGGAACGAGAGGGACGGCACCTCGAGCGTCCCGCCCGTCTCGGGCACGATCGCGAACTCCCACGTCTTGCTGCCGGTGATGCCGTTGGGGCCCGGCTTGAGGTCGCTCGTGGTGCTCGGGGGATAGACCTTGGCCCCGGGCACGGCCAGCGCGGGCGCCTTGTCGATCCACTTCAGGTTGCCGCTGCCCTCCACGCGGAAGCGCAGGGTGGCCGCTTCCCCCAGCGCGACCGCCGTCTTGTCGAGCGTGGCCGTCGCGCGGAACTTCCCGACGGCGCCCGAGAAGCCGGCCTCCTCGGGGATCGGAAGGGCCGTGATCGTGAGCGCCTCGGACGAACGCGCGACGTTCTGGTCGGCATCGAACAAGCTGCGCCGCGCCACACCGATGTGGAACGTCGCGGCGGGGACGGTGAGCGTGCCCGCGCGCGTGGGGAACAGCAGCTTGCGCAGGAACGCGTACCGCTCGAAGCGCTCGCCGTCGAGCGTCGCCGGTTCGCCGCGCGGCCCGCCTTCCGGCTGTCCCAGGTCCTCGGACCAGAAGCCGGGATACTGCGGCGCGTCGGCCGCGCGCAGGTTGGTGATCGTGGTCTGCGTATAGACGTAGTACGTGAGGAGCACCGGCTCCCCCACGTGGACCCGATCGCGGCTGGCGATGGCCTTCACCAGCACCTTGGGCGGGGGCCGGTTGGAGCGGCGGCCCAGCATTCCATCGAAGGGGTCCTGCCCGCCGAACGGGTCGAGCGGGTTCGCCCGCGGCTGCGCCGGCCGGACCGAGCCGGCCACGACGTCGATCGGGATGGCGGCCGTGGACTGCGGGCCGCCCGCCAGCTTGACGTCGAAGCCGCCGACCTCGGCCTTCCCCACCGCGGTCGGCTGGAGCACCCAGGTGTACACCCGCCGCTGCGACATGGCGCCGTTGACGTAGGAGATCTGCGTGGACACCGACGGCCCGCTGACGGCACGCAGACCACGGAGCAGGGGAAGCGAGACCTCCTGGGCCAGGTTGGTGTCGCCCTCCAGCACCAGTGTCAGCTCGACCTGGTCGGACACGCCGACCTTGCGCGAGTCCACGTCGGCGCGGACGGTCGACTCGGCCAGCGCCGGCGTCCCGGCGGCGAGGAGCAGCGCCAGCGCGCCGAGCAGGCGTCTCACCAGTCCCGGCCCGCCTTCCTCTTCGCCTTCGCGGCCAGGAGGCGCTTCTGCTCGTCCTTCTCGTTCTGCTGGAGCGCGTCGAGGAGCTGCATCGCGCGCTCCTTCGGCATCCCCGCCTCCTTCTGGAAGCGCTCCTTCTCCTTCTCCTCTTCGGTCTTCGGCCGCTCGGGTTGCTGTCCCTGCTGCTGCCTCTGGTCCTGCTTCCCGTCCTTCTTCTCGTCGTCCTGCGGTTTCGACTGCTGGTCGCGCTCCTGGTCCTGCTTCTGGTCGTCCTGCTTGCGCTTGTCCTGCTGCTTCTGCTGGTCCTGCTTCTGCTGCTGGAGCGCACGCAGCGCCATCTCGAGGTTGTTGATGGCTTCGGCGTCGCCCGGCGTGAGCCGCAGCGCGTCCTTGTAGGCGTCGGCGGCACCCGCGAAGTCCTGCTTCTGGAAGCGCGTGTTGCCCAGGTTGAAGCGCGCGGCCGGCGCCAGGCTCGAGCCCGGAGCGCCGAGCGCTTCGTAGATCGCGGCCGCCTCGTCGAACTTGCCGTTCTTGTAGAGCCCGTCCGCCAGGTTGAAGCGCGCCGCCGGATCCGTCGGCCGGCTCTGCGACGCCTTCTCGAAGGCCTGGAGCGCCGCCGGGTGGTTGCCGCGCTCGAACTCGCCCCGGGCCTCCTGCGTGAGCCGCTTGGGCTTCAGCAGCACCTCGCCCGCCACCTGCTTCGCGTCCGCGGCCGACGAGGACGCCGGCGCCAGCGACGCCAGGACCAGCGCGGCGGCCCGCGCCAGCGCGCGCGGACGCCGCAGCGGGAACGGCGGCAGCAGCAGCGCCAGCGTGAAGCAGCCCAGCGCCACGCCCAGCGGGACCTGGTACCGCTCGCGCTTCCGGTACGACCACTCGCGGGCGAGCGTCTTGCGCTCCATGCCCTCGATGGCGGCCGCCACGGAAGTGAGGCTCGCGTTCGTGGGCGACAGCGCCACGTACGTGCCCCCGGTCCCCTTGGCGATCGCCTCCAGCGTCTCCGCGTGCAGCCGCGAGACCACGACCGAGCCCGCCTCGTCCTTCTTGAACCCGTTGCGGTTGCCCTGGCGGTCGAAGTCGGGCACCGGCTGGCCACGATCGGTCCCGACGCCCACCGTGTGGACGACGACGCCCGCCTCCTTCGCCTTGCGGATCGCCTCCTCGACCTCGCCCTCCAGGTCCTCGCCGTCGGACACCAGCACCAGCGCCTTGTTGCGCCGCTCCTTGTCCACGAACATCTCGAGCCCCTTCGCCAGCCCCACGCCCAGCGACGAGCCCGGCGCCGGGACGATTCCCGGCTCCAGCGTCTCCAGGAAGAGGCCGACCGCGTCGGCGTCGAGCGTGAGCGGCACCAGCGGATACGCCTCGCCCTCGAAGGCCAGCAGGCCGATGCGGTCGCCTTCCAGCTCCCCCACGAGGGATTGGAGCGCGTTGCGTGCGATGAAGAAGCGGCTGGGCGAGACGTCCTCGGTCGCCATCGACCCCGAGCTGTCGAGGGCCAGCACGACGTCGACGCCCTCGCGCTCGACCTTCTCCCGCACGACCCCCCACTCGGGCCGCGCGAGCGCCAGCACCAGGCCCGCGGTCCCCACCAGCAGCAGGGCCACGCGCGCCCAGCGCCAGCCCGCCGCCGGACGCCTCACCACGCGCGTCCAGAGCGGGCGCGCGACGAAGCGCGCCGCCCGCTGCGCGTCGCGCCGGGCGAGCAGCGCTTCGAGGAGCGCGACCGCCGGCAGCGCCAGCAGGCCGAAGAGCCAGGCCGGCGACGCGAAGCTCATGCGGGCACCACGCGCAGCCCCGCCGCCCACGCCGACGCCGACGCCAGCAGCAGCGCTGCGGCCGCGATCAGGAACGGCCGGTACAGCTCGCGGTAGCGCCGGTAGGTCGCGACCTTGATCTCCGACTTCTCGAGCTGGTCGATGCGCTCGAAGATCTGGCGCAGCGACGCCGAGTCGGTCGCGCGGAAGCTCTCGCCGCCGGTCTCGGACGCGATCGTCTTCAGCAGCTCCGGGTCGACGTCCACCTGGGCCACGCCCATCCGCGTCACCACCTTGCCGGTGAAGGGGTCGCGCACCTGCACGGGCATCGGCACCTCGCCGCCCCGGCCGACCAGGATCGTGTAGACGCGCACCTCCATCGCCTTCGCCAGCGACGTCGCGGTCACCGGGTCGATCTCGCCCGCGTTGTTCGAGCCGTCCGTGACCAGGACGATCACGCGGCTGGTCGCCTGCGAGCGGCGCAGGCGCGTGAGCGACGTGGCCAGGCCCGACCCGATCGCCGTGCCGTCGGGGAGCATGTCGAAGCGCACGTCGTCCAGCTGGCGCAGCAGCACGGCCGTGTCGGTCGTGGGCGGCGCCTTCGTGAGGCTGCGCCCGGCGAACACGACCAGGCCGATGCGGTCGTGGACGCGGTGCTTCACGAAGTCGCCCACGACGGTCTTGGCCACCTCGAGCCGGTTGCGGGGCTGGAAGTCCTCGGCCCGCATCGAGCCCGACACGTCGAGCGCCACCACGATGTCGACGCCCTGCGTGGTGACGTCTTCGCGGGAGCTGCCCTGCTGGGGCCGGGCCTGCGCCAGCACCGCCACCGCCAGGCCCAGGGCGGCCAGCACGACGGGCAGGTGGCGCAGGCGGGCGCGGAGGCCCGGGCTCTTGAGCCGCGCGCGCGACAGCCCCGGGAAGGCGAGCGCGCTCGTGCCCGCGCGCTCGCGCAGCCAGGCCGCCGCCACCACCAGGACGGGCGCCACCAGCGCCCACAGCCAGAGGGGATCCTGGAAGCGCAGGTTCGCGAAGTCGGTCACGCGACCTGCTCCTTCGGACGCAGCCTGTCCTCGATCCCCCGCACCAGGGCGCGCGCCGACTCGAGGTGGCGCCGCGCCTCGTCCTCCAGGCCCGCCCCCCGCGCGAACTTCACGCGGTCGGCCGCGCCGGCCAGGTCGCGCACCGAAGTCGCGAACGACGAGGCGGCCGGATGGTCGCGCAGGAACGACGCCATCTCGGCCGAGGTCATCTCGAGCACGGGCGCTCCGAGCCGCCGCTCCAGGTACCGTTTCGCGATCTCCGCCAGCGCGATGTAGTACGCGCGATAGTCCGCGCGCTCCACCATGCCGGCCCCGGCCAGCCGGTCGAGGGCAGCGAGTGCCTCCACATCGGGTGCGACTTCCGCCGCCGCGGCCACGACCGGCGCCGGGCGACGCCGACGCAGCCACCAGGCAACCGCGCCGGCGATCAGGAGGCTCGCGATCGTCACGGCCACCCAGAAGGGCGTGCCGATCGCGAGCGGCACCGGCCCGCGGATATCGGCGAGCTTCTGCTGCTTCGGGTCCTTCGGAAGCACCGACTCGACGCGCAGGCGGATCGGCTCCGTCGTGGCCTTCCCGGTCGTGCCGTCCGCCAGCCGGAAGGGCACGTCGATCGCGGGCAGCTCGACGTCACCCAGCGCCAGCGCCATCGCGTCGTAGCGGTGGACGCCGGGAGGCGGCGGCGACGCAGCGGCCGGCGCCTCCCGGAGCTCGACCGATTCGTTGCCCGCTTCCTTCGGAAGCTCGAACGTCGCCCCCGCGGGCCCGGCCACCGTCACCTCGACGACGAAGGCTTCGCCGACGGTCAAGCTCGTCTTGGATGCGGACGCCCTGGCGGTGGGCGCCGCCAGCAGCGCGAGCAGCACGAGCGCCGTCACCGCCGCTTCTCCCGCGCCTCGAAGAAGGCCGCGAGCGGCCGGTCGTAGGGCTCGGCCGTCGAGAGCGCCAGCGCGTCCACGCGCGCCCGGCGGAACGCGTCGCGCGCCTGCTTGAGCGTCGCGCCCGCCAGCTCGCGACGCACCTCGGGGCGCGACGTGTCCACCACGCGGAGCGCGCCCGTCTCGGGATCGGCCAGGCAGACGAGGCCGGCCGCGGGCACCTCGGCCTCGGCGGGGTCCCAGAGCTGGAGCGCGACGACGTCGTGGCGGCGGCGCAGGATGCCCAGCGCCTGCGCGTAGTCGTCGTCCTGGAAGTCCGAGATCACGGCCACGATGCCGCGCCGCCGCAGGACCTGGCCCGCGAAGCGCAGGGCGCCGGCGACGTCCGTGCCGCGGCCCTCCGGGTCGACCGCCAGCAGGTCGCGCACGATGCGCAGCGCGTGGTCGTGGCCGCCGCGCGGCGGCACGTACGACTCGATGCGGTCCGTGAACAGCACCGCGCCGACGCGGTCGTGGTTGGCCACGGCCGAGAACGCGAGAACCGCGGCCAGCTCGGCCGCGTAGTCGCGCTTGAGCAGGAAGCGCGAGCCGAATCGCTGCGAGCCCGACAGGTCGACCAGGATGAGCAGCGCCAGGTCCCGCTCCTCGACGTACTTCTTCACGTACGGCACGCCCAGGCGGGCGGTCACGTTCCAGTCGATCGTGCGCACGTCGTCGCCGGGGGCGTACTCGCGCACCTCGGCGAACTCCATCCCGCGGCCCTTGAAGACCGCGTGGTAGGACCCGACGATCCCGGACTCCAGGATGCTGCGCGTGCGGATCTGGATCCGCCGGATCTTGCGGAAGGTCTCCCGGTCGAGCATCCGGCCTTACGGGACCTCGACGCGCTCCAGGACGCGGTCCACGATCGTCTCGGTCGTGACGTCCTCCGCCTCGGCTTCGTAGGTGAGGAGGATCCGGTGCCGGAGGACGTCCTTCGCGATGTCCTTCACGTCCTCGGGCACCACGTACCCCCTGCCGTGGAGGAACGCGACGGCCCGGGCCGCCTCCGAGAACGCGAGCGTCGCGCGGGGCGACGCGCCGAAGCTCACCAGGTGGGCGAGGTCGGGCAGCCCCACGTCCTTCGGCCGCCGCGTCGCGTTCACGATCGCGACGATGTAGTCGCGGATGCGCTCGTCGAGGTACACCTCGCGGGCGCGCGCGCACAGGCTGCGGATGGCGTCTCGGCCCAGGACGCGCCCGACCGCGGGCGCTTCGCCCGAGATCATGCGGTCCAGGATCTGCCGCTCCTCCTCCTGCCGGGGGTAGTCCACCCTGACCTTCAGGAGGAAGCGGTCCACCTGCGCCTCGGGCAGCGGGTACGTGCCCTCCTGCTCGATCGGGTTCTGCGTCGCGAAGACCAGGAACGGGTCGGGCAACGGGTGCGTGGTGTCCCCCAGCGTCACCTGGCGCTCCTGCATCGACTCCAGCAGCGCCGACTGCACCTTCGCGGGGGCGCGATTGATCTCGTCGGCCAGCAGGAGGTTCGCGAAGACGGGCCCCTTGCGTGCGCTGAACTCGCCCGTCTTGGGGCTGTACACGAGCGTGCCGATCAGGTCCGCCGGCAGCAGGTCGGGCGTGAACTGGATGCGGGAGAACTGGAGGTCCAGCGCCTGGGAGAGCGTCTTGACGGCCAGCGTCTTGGCCAGTCCGGGAACGCCCTCGACCAGCAGGTGGCCGCGGCAGAGCAGGGCCACCATCATTCGGTCGATCAGGACCCGCTGGCCGACGATCACCTTCTTGACCTCGGCCACCGCGGCCTGGACCTGGTGGGCCTCTTCCCGCACGGCATCGTTCAGCTTCGCGACGTCCATCTGCGCCTGGCTCAAGACACCTCCATGGGCTCGCACACCTTTCGGCTCTTTGGACGCGGGGCGCGCGCGAGCCGATTCACGGGGAGCGGCGAAAAGACGCGGGAC
>JAICEW010000187.1 GCA_025923995.1 Vicinamibacteria bacterium
ACGCCGATGACCTACCGCCCGCGCTGAAGCGCGCGTCAGCGCAGCTGCTCGAGCCGCGACGCCTCGAAGCCCAGCTCCTCGTCCGCGATCATCTCGCTGCGGTCGATGAACGCGGACGTGGGGTAGCCGAGCCCCGGGTCGTACGTCACGCTCAGCCGCGCCGCGCCCTGGTCGATCGCGTCCTCGATCACCTCGAACAGCTGCTCGACCGTGTAGTAGAGGCCGGGATCCTGGGGCGCGCCGGCCATGTCCTCGACGGACACGATGTCGCCGCGGAGGACGTTGACCAGGGCGGGCTCGCGCAGGCTCGGCGCGCAGAAGCAGGAGCGCTGGAACGTGAACCGGTAGTCCGCGATGCCGAGCGACCGCCACTGGGCGCGGGCCTGCTGCAGCCGCTCGCGCTCGTCCTCCAGGGGATCGCTGGGACCCGTGGTGCCGCACCCCAGCCCCAGCAGGGCGAGCAGCGCCGTGCCCAGGAAGTGCCGCCGTACACGCATCGAGACCAGCTTACAGTAAGCTTCCGGTTCGTGCGCCTCGAAGAGATCCTGAAACGCCTCCGTGACGGGGCCCAGCCGGACGCCCGCGCCGGCCTCGAGCGCTTCGGCATCACCGCCCGCCAGGCCTACGGCTGGTCGATGCCCGCGCTGCGCGAGCTGGCCCGCGAGACAGGCCGCGACCACACGCTCGCCCAGCAGCTGTGGGCCACCGGCATCCTCGACGCCCGCATCCTGGCCGCGCTGGTGGACGAGCCCGAGCGCGTCACGCCACGGCAGATGGAGCGCTGGGCGCGCGACTTCGACTCCTGGGCGGTCTGCGACGCCTGCTGCATGCACCTGTTCGACCGCACGCCGTACGCACACGTCAAGGTGAGGGCGTGGAGCGGGCGCAAGGAGGAGTTCGTCAAGCGCGCCGCGTTCGCGCTGATGGCGACGCTGGCCGTGCACGAGAAGGACGGCACGGACGCGACGTTCCTCGCGTTCCTGCCCCTGTGCGAGCGGGAGGCCGGGGACGCCCGCACGTACGTGAAGAAGGCCGTCAGCTGGGCGCTGCGGCAGATCGGCAAGCGCAGCAGCGGTCTGCGCGCCGCGGCGCTCGCGTCCGCGCGGCGCATCGCCGCCCAGGGCACGCCCAGCGCGCGCTGGATCGCGAGCGACGCGGTGCGCGAGCTGGAGAGCGCGGCCGCCAAGCGTCCGGCGAAGCAGACTAGAGGCAGCGGACCGAGTGGCTCTTCACGGCCAGCCACACCGGCCGGCCGGGCCGCAGCGAAAGCGCGTCCGCGGCGGCCGGCGTCACCCGCACCAGCCAGGACGAAGGGCCCGGTGCGAGCGCGCAGCGGACGAGCACGTCCGGCCCGCTCCGCTCGGCGCTCGTGACCCGCGCCTCGTAGACGTTGCGGGCCGAGAGCCCGCGCGGCGTCTCGGCCGCGATCAGCACGTCCTCGGCGCGCACCGCCAGCGTGACGGGATCGCCGACGCGCCGGCCGGGGCTCCAGGTCGACACCACCGTGGCGCCTCCCTCCACCTCGACGCGCAGGACGCCACCGTCCTCGTCGACCGCGGTGACGCGGCCGCGCAGGAGGTTCTCGAGCCCGTCGGGCGTGTGCAGCGCGGGCACCCTCAGCAGGTCCGCCGGCGGCCCCTGGGCGCGCACCCGGCCCGCCTCCAGCACCAGGACCTCGCCCGCGAGCGCCAGCGCCTCGCCGACGTTGTGCGTGACGTACAGCATCGGCACGCGCCACTCCTCCCGCACGCGCAGCAGGTAGGGGATGATCCGCTCGCGCAGGCCCACGTCGAGCGCGGCCAGCGGCTCGTCCAGCAGCAGCAGCACCGGGTCCGTCGCCAGCGCACGCGCCAGCGCCACGCGCTGCTTCTCGCCGCCCGAGAGCGTGTGCGGACGGCGCTCCAGCAGCCCTCCGATCCCGAGCACCTCGATGGCCGCGTCCACGCGCGGGCGCTCGGCCCGCGCGCCGAAGCGCACGTTCGCGCCGGCCGTCAGGTGCGGAAACAGCCCCGCGTCCTGGGGCACGTAGCCGACGCGACGGCGCTCGGGCGGCAGGCGCACGCCGCCCGCGTCGTCGTGCAGGACCGTTTCCCCCACCGCGATCCGTCCCTGGGCCCGGCGCAGCCCGGCGATCGCCTCCAGCAGCGACGTCTTGCCCGCGCCCGACGGACCCATCACGGCCGTCACGGGCCCGACGAGTCGCGCGCGCACCTCCAGCGTGAACGAGGCCAGCCGGCAGGCGAAGTCGAGCGCGATCACGCGGCCAGCAGGCGGGCCCGCCGCCGGTCCAGCCACTCGGCCGTCCACAGGGCCGCGAAGGCCAGCACCACCGTGACCCCGACCAGGACCAGCGCGCGGTCGTCGCGGCCGACCTGGCTCTCGTGGAAGATGGCGAGCGCGAGCGTCCGCGTGCGGCCGGGGATGTTCCCCGCGACGAGAACGGTCGCGCCGAACTCCCCCAGCGCGCGCGAGAACGCGAGCACGGTCCCGGCCAGGACGCCGCGTCGCGCCAGCGGCAGCGTCACCCGGAAGAAGGCCGACCAGGGCCCGCAGCCCAGCGTGCGCGCCAGCGCGGGCAGGCGCGGGTCCACCGCCTCGAACGCGGAGCGCGCCTGGCGCACGAGGAGCGGGAACGACATGACCGCCGTGGCCAGCAGCACCGCCTTCCAGGTGAACACGACCTCGATGCCGCGGGCCGCGAGCCACTCGCCCAGCGGGCGGCGGCGCGCGAGCAGCTCGAGCAGGAGGATGCCGACCGCCGTGGGCGGCAGCACCAGCGGCAGCGAGAGCAGCGTCTCGACGACGCTCTTGCCCGGGCCCCGGTAGCGGGCCAGGCCCCAGGCCGCGAGCACCGCGGGCGCCAGGATCACGAGCGTGCTCAGCGCCGCCATGCGCAGGGTGAAGAGGACGATCTCCACCTCCTCGCCGGTGAGGATCTTCATTTTCGCGTCGAGTATAGTCAACGGTCGACCCATGCGAAGGACCATCCGCCACGCGGCCGTGCTGACGCTGCTGGCCGCGGCGCGCGTGGTCGCGGACGAGCCGCCTCCGAGCGGACGCCGCCTGAGCGTCGGGCCCGGCCAGCTGCTGGTCATGACCGATCCCGACCTCGACCGCGTCGTGCTCTACGACGTCCGCGGCGAGCGGCCGCGCAAGGTGGTGGCGTTCGGGGAGCGCGGCGGCAAGCCGGGCCAGCTCCGCTCGCCGCACGGCGCCGCCATCACCGCGCGCGGCGACCTGCTGGTCGCCGACACGCTGAACCACCGCGTGCAGGCCTTCGACCTGACGGGCGCGCTCGCCGGCTGGCCGGGCCGCCTCCTGCGGACCTGGGGCGGGCCACCCGACCTCGACACGCCCCGGTCGGGCCTCGCGGTCTCGCCGGTCGAGGACCAGCAGCGCCGCGTGTTCGTGCCCGACGCGCACCGCGTCCTCGCGTACGACGTGGACGGCCGCCCCACCGGCCTGGCCCTGGGGGGGCGGGGGCGCGAGCCCGGACGCCTGGACGATCCGGTCGGCCTGGCCTTCGACCCGCAGGGCCGACGGCTCTACGTCGCCGAAGCAGGCAACCGGCGCGTCTCCGTGTTCGCGGCGCAGGACGGCGCGTTCCTGTTCGCGTTCGGCGCCGGGGCACTCGTCTCCCCCGCGGGCCTCGCGGTCGACTCGACGGGCGACGTCCTGGTCGCGGACGCGCGCAAGGTCCACCGCTTCCGCCCGGAGGCCGGCGGGGCACGGCTCGTCTCCTCGTGGGGACGCCCGGGCACGGGTCCCGGCGA
The DNA here is from genome assembly GCA_025923995.1 of Vicinamibacteria bacterium. GTDB lineage: Bacteria > Acidobacteriota > Vicinamibacteria > Fen-336 > Fen-336 > JAICEW01. The sequence continues at coordinate 3,774 of JAICEW010000187.1, forward strand.
GTGGACCCGCCCGCGGTCGATCGCGATCGACGCGAAGGACCGCGTGTACGTCGCCGACGCGGCCGGCGGGCGCTGCCAGATGTTCACGGGCGACGGCGCGTACCTCGCGTCGTTCGGCGACGACATGACGCTCGGCTACCCGCCCGAGTCCCCGCCCAGCCACGGCGACGTGGGCACGCCGACACGCCAGACGTGCAGCAACGGCGGCACGTATCGCGTCCGCGTCCAGGCGCCCGACCCGTGGCCCGTGAACGAGCTCTTCACGCTCGAGGCCACGGTCGAGCGGGGCTGCGACCCGCCACGCCGGCCCGTCGACGCGGGCCTGCGCGTGGACGCGGCCATGCCGGAGCACCGGCACGGCATGAACACGGACGCCGTGGTGACGCCCCTGGGGAACGGACGGTTCGGTGTCGCGGGGCTGCTGCTGCACATGCCGGGCCGCTGGGAGATGCTCTTCGACGTGACGGACGGCGGCGTGACCGAGCGCGCGCAGCTCGACTTCATCCTGGAATGACCCGCACGTTGCTGCTGGCGCTGGCGCTCGCGGCTCCGGCCGCCGGGCAGGAGGGGGTCTCGCTGTCGGAAGCGGAGGTGAAGCGCCTGCTGCAGCACTCGCCGCTGCCCCCGCCACCCCCGGACGAGACGAACGCGAAGGCGGACGACCCGGCGGCGGCCCGACTCGGGCGCGCGCTGTTCTTCGACGCGCGGCTGTCGGGCAGCGGGCGGCTGTCGTGCGCGTCCTGCCACCAGCCCGACCGGAGCTGGACCGATGGCCTCGCTCTCGCCCACGGCGCCGAGCCCGGCCGCCGGCACACGCCGTCGCTGTGGAACGTCGCGTACAACCGCTGGTACTTCTGGGACGGCCGCGCGGACGCGCTCTGGTCGCAGGCGCTCCAGCCGATCGAGAGCCGGCACGAGATGGCGGGCCGCCGCGACCAGGTGGCGCGCCTCGTGCGCGAGGACGCGGCGCTGCGCGGCTCATACGAAGCCGCCTTCGGGACGCTTCCGCCGCCGGGAGACCCGGACGCGGTGACGCGCGTGTTCGTCGGCGTCGGCAAGGCGCTGGAGGCGTTCGAGCGCACGCTGCTGAGCCGGCGGGCGCCCTTCGACGCGTTCGTGGACGCGCTCCGCCGCGGCGACCTGGCCGGCCAGGCGGCGCTGGGGCCCGCCGCCCAGCGGGGGGCGAAGCTGTTCGTGGGCCGCGCGGGGTGCCGCGTGTGCCACACGGGCCCGACGTTCAGCGACGGCGAGTTCCACGACATCGGCCTCGAGCCGGCCGCGGCGCCCGACCCGGGACGGATCGCGGGGATCGACCTCGTGCGTGAGGGCGAGTTCGGCGCGCGCAGCCGGTGGAGCGACGCGACCGACGGACCACGTGCGCAGAACACGCGCTTCCTCGCTCGAGCGCCACACGCGCAGGGCCAGTTCAAGACGCCGACGCTGCGCAACGTCGCGCTCACCGCGCCCTACATGCACGACGGGCGCCTGGCCGCGCTCCCGGACGTGCTGGCGCACTACTCGGCCCTGCCCGGCCAGGGCGCGCCCGGGCCACACCAGGAGACCGTGCTCAAGCCGCTCGCGCTGACGCCGGCCGAGACCGCCGACCTGATCGCGTTCCTGGAGTCGCTCACGGACGCGCCCGCCCGCTGACGGATCAGGCCTCCTCCGCGGTGCGCGGGCTGATCTCGCGCCGCACGGGCGAGATGCGGTCCGCCGGGAAGCCGCCGCGGCGCGCGTGCTCGAGGATGAGATCCTCGCTGGGAGCCTCGTACACGCAGTAGATCGTGTCGTCGGTCACGTAGCTCTGCTCCCACTGGATCTCGGCGCCCAGGTCCTTCAGGACGCCGTTCGACTTCTGGGCGACGCCGCGCAGGTCCTCCGGGGTGAGCCGGCCCGCGCCGGGCAGCTTGCGCTCGATCACGTAGCGCGGCATCGCTACCTCGCCGCCGCGCAGGAGACGGTCGGGTTCCAGTCCGAGAAGATGCCGCTGGGGTTGTCCTTGTAGAGCCACACGTGGAGCACCCAGAGCTGGAACGCCTCGTTCTTGTGGAAGGGGATGCCGAAGAGCACGGGCGGCTGGGCGGCGGCGCTCAGCGGCACGACGAACTCGATCCCGACGAACTTCAGCGAGCCGTCGGCCTGGGGCTCGTACATCAGGATCTCGGGCTCGAGCAGGCTCGCGGTGCCGTCGATGTTGGCGACCTTGCCGTAGTGGTAGCCCATCCCGCCCGTCGCGTCGGCCATGCACTCGGTGAGCTTCTCCGAGTAGCCGGCCGCCTTGGCGGCGTCGAAGCTGACGTAGGACTGGGTGGCCCGCCTCAACGCGACGAGGTCGCGCTGCTGCTCGGGCGTGACGTCGGGGTCCGTGGGGCCGTCGGAGCCGCACGCGGCGGCCAGCCCCGCCAGGAGCAGGGCCCCAGCGGCGACACGAGTGGTGATCTTCGACCGGATCATGTGATGCCTCCTTGCGTTACGAGGCAATGCGCAGACGACGGAAAACGGGGCCACGGGTCGTTGACGAAAGGCCGCCTCACCTCCTACCTTTCCTGCACGAGACCATGCCGCAGAACGAGCGCGACACGCCGTCCGGGCCGGACGCGGGGGTGACGGTCCTGCTCCGCGCCTGGGCGCGCGGCGACCAGGGCGCGGGCGATCGCCTCTTTCCGCTGCTGTACGCCGAGCTGCGGCGGCAGGCGGCGCGCTACATGCGTCGCGAGCGGCGCGGGCACACGCTGCAGCCGAGCGGGCTGGTGAACGAGGCCTACCTGCGCCTGCGCGGCGCGCCCGGGGTCGACTGGCAGGACCGTACGCACTTCTTCGCGATCGCCGCGCGCGTCATGCGCCAGGTGCTGGTGGACCACGCGCGGCGGCGCCAGGCGGCGAAGCGCGAGGGCTGCCACGTGACGCTGGACGACGCGGACGCCCCCGCGATGCCCCTCGACCTCATGGATCTCGACACGGCCCTCCGGGAGCTGGCCGCGCTCGACGAGCGGCAGGCGCGCGTGGTGGAGCTGCGCTTCTTCGCCGGGCTCGACGTGCCCGCGACGGCGGAGGCGATGGGGCTGTCCGCGCGCACCGTCAAGCGTGAGTGGCAGACGGCCCGCGCCTGGCTGCAGCGGCGCCTGTTGGAGGCGCCCCGGGCATGAGCCCCGAGCGCTGGCGCGAGGTGCGGGACGTCCTGGCCTCGGCGCTCGAGCGCGAGCCGGACGAGCGAACGCGGTTCGTGGCGGAGGCCTGCGGCAGCGACGTCGAGCTGCGCGCGGAGGTGGAGGCGCTCATCCGCGCCGACGCGCACGAGCTGATCCCCAAGGAGCCCGCGGACCACCTCCTGCCCGCGGGGCTCAGGCCCGGGACGCGGCTCGGGCCGTACGAGATCGGCGCGCTGCTGGCCGCGGGCGGCATGGGCGAGGTGTACCGCGCGCGCGACACGCGGCTGGGCCGCGACGTCGCGCTGAAGACGCTGCCGGAGAGCGTCGCGCGCGACCCGGACCGCGTGGCGCGGCTGGAGCGCGAGGCGCGCGCGGCCTCCGCGCTCAACCATCCCCACATCGTCACCGTCTACGACTTCGGCGCAGCCGCCGGCCACCACTACATCGTGATGGAGCTGCTGGACGGCGGGAGCATGCGCTCGCAGCTCGCGGGCGGCGCGCGGCCCGCCGAGCGGCTGCTGGCGATCGGCGCGCAGGTGGCGGACGCGCTGGCCGCGGCCCACGACAAGGGCATCCTGCACCGCGACCTCAAGCCCGAGAACGTCGCGGTCACGGCGGACGGGCGCGCGAAGATCCTCGACTTCGGCCTGGCCCGCTTCGCGGCCGCGGACGAGGCCGCCGCCCCGCGGTCGGGGCGGCTGGTGACCGAGGCGGGCGCGGTGATGGGCACGGTCGCGTACATGTCGCCCGAGCAGGCCCAGGGCCGCGCGGTCGACTTCCGCACGGACCAGTTCTCGCTGGGCGTGATGCTCTACGAGATGGCCTCCGGCCGGCGTCCCTTCGACCATGCGACGGCCGCGGAGACGATCGCCGCCATCCTGCGCGACAGCCCGCCGCCGCTCACCGACGTGCCGCAGCCGCTGGCGTGGCTCATCGAGCGCTGCCTGGCCAAGAACCCCGCGGACCGCTATGGCGCGACGCGCGAGCTGGCGCGGGCGCTGGGCTCCCTGCGCGGCGAGCTGGAGTCGCGGCGGGGACGATGGGCTTCACCTCGCCTGACGCCCCCGCCGGCGCCGCGGAACGCGACCATCGGGCGCGACGCGGACCTCGCCGCGCTGTCCGAGCTCCTCCGCCGGCCGGACGTGCGCCTGCTGACGCTCACCGGTCCCGGCGGGACCGGCAAGACGCGGCTGGCGCTGCAGCTGGCGGCGGAGCTGCGAGGCCACTTCGGCGAGCGGGTCTGCTTCGCATCGCTCGCGTCCACCCAGGACCCCGCGCGCGTGGTGCCCCAGATCGCCGAGGCGTTCGGCGTGGACGCGCCGAGCGGCGTCTCGGGCGTGCACGGCTTCGCGGACGAGCTGTCCCGCCTCCTCCCGGGCGACGTGCTGCTGGTGCTCGACAACGTGGAGCACCTGACCGACGCCGCGCCGGCGCTGGCCGCGCTGCTGGAGCGGGCCAGGCACCTCACGATGCTCGTCACCAGCCGGACCGCGCTCCACCTCTCCGGCGAGCGCGAGTTCGGCGTGTCCCCGCTGCCGCTCCCCGACCTGGCCCGCCTGCCGCCTCCGGACGCGCTCGCCGCCGTGCCCGCCATCGCGCTCTTCGTCGAGCGGGCGCGCGCCGTGGCGCCGCGGTTCGCGCTGACCGCCGACAACGCGGCGGCGGTGGCCCGCATCTGCGCGCGGCTGGACGGCCTGCCGCTCGCCATCGAGCTGGCGGCGGCGCGCGTGAAGCTGCTGTCGCCGGCGGCGCTCGCGGCCCGCCTCGACCACTGCCTGCAGGTGCTCACGGGCGGCCCCAAGGACGCGCCGACACGGCAGCAGACGCTGCGCGCCACCATCGACTGGAGCCACCAGCTGCTGTCGCCCGCGGAGCAGAAGCTCTTCCGCCGGCTGGCCGTCTTCGCGGGGCCCTGCACGATCGAAGCGGCGGAGGCGGTGTGCGACCCGCGGCAGGACCTGGGCCTGGATGTGCTGGAGGGGATGGCCTCCGTCGTGGACCACAGCCTGGTCCGGCGCATCGAGGGGCCCGACGACGAGCCGCGCTTCGCGCTGCTGGAGACGATCCGGGAGTTCGCGCTCGAGCGGCTGGTGGAGGCGGGCGAAGCGCCCGTCACCCACCGGGCGCACGCCGCCTACGAGCTGGTGCTGGCCGAGGAGGGCGGGCGCGAGATCTGCGGCCCCGAGCCGGCCGCCTGGCTGGCGCGATTCGACCTGGAGCTGGACGACCTGCGCGCGGCCCTCGACCATCTCATCGACTCGGGCCACGCGGAGTGGGCGACGCGGCTGGCCACCGCGATGCTGCCCTACTGGCGGCGGCGCGAGCTGCTGGCCGAGGGCCGCGAGCGGGTGACGGCCGTGCTGGCGCTCGCGGGCGCGCGTCCCACCACGCGCGCGCAGGCGCTCTACGCCGCCAGCCTGCTCACGGGCGAGCAGGGTGACGGCCCGACGACGCGCGCGCTGCTCACCGAAAGCGTCGCGCTGTACCGCGAGCTGGGCGAGGAGCGCGCCGCGGTGGTCGCGCAGAACGCGCTGGCGGTCGCCTGCCAGCTCATGGGCGACCTGGAGTCGGCCCGCGCGCACCTGGAGGCGGTGCTCGAGGAGGCACGACGGCTCGACGACGCCGACAGCCTGGCCCGCTGCCTGAACAACCTGGGCAGCGTCGCGCACGCCACCGGCGACCTGGCGGAAGCCCGGCGGCGGTACGCCGAGTGCGGGGAGCTGTTCGAGCGGCGGGGCGACCGGACGGGCGCCGCGTGGGCCCTCAACCAAGGCGGCGACGTCGCGCGTGATGCCGGCGATCGCGACCAGGCGGGAGCGCTCTACGAGGAGAGCCTGCGGCTGTTCCGGCAGGCCGAAGACCGCGACGGCGTGGCCACGTCGCTGGCGGACCTGGCGCGGCTGGCCCGCGAAGACGGCGACCTGCCCCGCGCGCGAGCCCGCTGCGCGGAGGCGCTGGGGAAGGGGTCGATCGGCCAGCGCGCCATGGTGCGCGTGCTGGAGGAGCGGGCGGCGCTCTTCGCGGTGTCGGACGAGTCCGAGCGGGCGCTCGTGCTGTTCGCGGCGGCGGCCGGGCTGCGCAGCCGGCTGGGGATGCCGGCCCCCGAGACGCGGCGCCGAGCGCTGTGGCGGGTGATCGAGAGCCAGCGGGAGCGGCTGGGGCTCGGAGCCGGCGCCGCCTGGAGCCGCGGCTGGCACATGAGCGCCGAGCAGGTGATGGGCTACGCGAGCGAGAACGCCTGAGCTCAGGTCCCCGCGTCGAGGACGGTCATCATCCGCCGCACTGCCGCCACCCGGTTGGCGGGGATCCCGACGCGCTGCGCGTGCTCGCGGATCGTGGCCTCGTCCGGGGCCAGGTAGATGCAGTAGACCTTGTTCTCGGTGACGTAGCTCTGGATCCACTGGATCTGCGGGCCCAGCGCGCCGAGGGCCTCGACGGACCTGCGGGCCAGGTCGCGCACCTCGGCGTCGCTCATCTGGTGGGCGCCCGGCACGTCGCGCTCGATCACGTATTGAGGCATGGCGGCTTCCCCCGGGGCCGCCAGTGTATCGTCTTTCGGGGCTCACCATCGGAGGGGCGAGATGACGCCTGAAGAGCTGCGGGAGCTGCAGGCGCCGCTGAAGGCGCGCTACCGCGAGGAGCCGGGGTCGGCCGTCGTCACGCTTCGCGCCGAGGGCGACGTCTCGGCGCCGTCGGTCACGTGCAAGGTCACGACCGGGCGCGCGCTGGTCGCGGCGGGGCTGCACCCCGCGACCGGGGGCAGCGGCCTCGACGCCTGCTCGGGCGACATGCTGCTGGAGGCGCTCGTGGCCTGCGCGGGCGTGACGCTGCGCGCGGTGGCCACCGCGCTGGGCATCGCGATCGACGCAGGGACGGTGACGGCGGAAGGCGACCTCGACTTCCGGGGGACGCTCGGGGTCGCGAAGGACGCGCCGGTCGGCTTCCGCGGCATCCGCCTGGCCTTCCACCTCCGTACGGCGGCGCCGGCCGAGCAGGTCGCGAAGCTGGTGGAGCTGACCGAGCGCTACTGCGTCGTCCTCCAGACGCTCTCGCGTCCCCCGGCCGTCTCGGTGACGCATCGCGTCACGGACTGACCGCTAGCCGCGCGACTTCTTCCAGGCCTCGTGCGCGCGGTCGATCTGGTCCGAGTGGTTGTGCACGTGGTCCGAGTAGATGCGCAGCCAGTCCTCCATCGTGTAGCGGCCGGACTCCGTGTGATAGCCCTCGCGCGACCAGGCCTCCTCGGGCAGGCGGCGCAGCAGGGCGGCCGTGTTCGCGCGCACGGCCTCGACGGTGGCCAGCGCCGCGTCGAGGGGATGGGAGTGGTAGTCGAACGAGCGCGCCCACTCCTCCTGGTCGTAGCCGACGATGCGCGGCTCCTTCTCCGCCGCCAGGTAGCGCACGCGCATGGCCGCGTTGGTCTCGGAGTCCGCGCAGTGCACCACGATCTCGTGGGCCGACCACTTGCCGGGCGCGGGCCGGAACTGCCGCGCCTCCGCCGGCACCGACGCGATGGCGTCCCGCAGGCGCGCCCCGCCCGCCGCGTACTTCTCGATCCGCTCCGCCCGCTCCCGAGCGTTCAACGGCATGGAACCTCCCTCGGCCCCCGGACTCGTCGCGAGGCTCCATTGTGCATCCGAAGGCTCGCGCCCCCGTAGCCTTGCGCGGCGTGGGACGCGCGAGCCGTTCGGCTAGAGCTTGCGCAGGTACGCGATCAGCGCCGGGATCTCGTCCGGCCTGGGGATGCGGTCGAAGTCCACGCCGTTGGTCGTGGCCACCGGCGGCGGCGGCGCGCCCGGCGGGGTGATGGCCTGCACGCGCTTGAAGAACTCGACGTAGTGGGACACGACCGCCTCCAGGTTCGCGGCGCTGTTGTTGTGGAAGTACGGCGCGGTCCGGCTGATCCCGCGCAGCGCGGGCACGTCGAACTTGTTCCAGTCGTCGAAGGGCGGCGGACCGCCGACGAACCCGGTCAGCAGCGCGCGGCCCGGGTCGGAGCTGGGGCGGCGCACCTTGGTGCCGTCGGCGAGCGTGATCTCGTACGTCCGCGCGTTGCGGGCCAGCCGCTCCGGACAGGGAGCGAAGGCGAAGCGCGGCGGCGTGACGGTGTCGACCGGGCGCGGGCACTGCGACGCGATGTCGTGATAGCGCACGATCGGCGCCGGGCTGAGCGTCTGGGTGTGGCTGCCGTGGCACTGCGTGCACGCACGGACGAAGACCTGCTTGCCCTGCTGCTCGAGCGCGTTCAGCGGCGGATCGGGGTCGGGCAGGGGCGTGACGCCGGCGTCGATGGCCTCCGCCAGGTCGCGCACCCGGGCGTTCGTGAAGAGCACCCGCTGGAACGAGCGCAGGTCGTCGAGCACCTGCTCCGAGGGGGCGTGCGGCACCTGCGCGTGGTTGACGAACGCGCCCAGCGCCTGCTCCTGCAGGGAGCCCACGCGCGCGTCCAGCTGGTACCCGCCGGTGCGGTTGGGGTCGCGCGGCCACGGGTTCTGTCCGTCCGGCCCGGTGAGCCGGACGTCGTTCACCGTGGGGACCGAGCGCCAGACATCGACGAAGGTCTCCTCGGACGGCAGGTTCGTCACCGGGTCG
>JAICEW010000188.1 GCA_025923995.1 Vicinamibacteria bacterium
CGGGCCGGTCGAACTCGTCCGACCAGGCAAGGGTCCAGCCCCCGGTCGGAGCGGTCGGCGACTGGATCCCGTTGCCGCGTCCGGCACAGCTGGCCAGGAGGATCGCCACCGCGGCGACGAGGGCTCTCACGAAGGACAGTCTATCGCCCGCCGGTGATCTCGTCCGCGGTGAACGAGAACGTGCGGTGCGCGGCCACGGTGACCCCGAAGCCGGCCTTCTTCGTCAGCACGACGTCGACGGTGGATGCCGCGGAAGGATTCTTGAGGGCGCCGCGGGCGATGAACGCGATCTCGCGCGCGGTCGCGTCGGCCTTCTCGAGCGGCGTCCCCCCCATGAGGAAGGGAGGATTGGTCATGCGGACGATCAGCCGCCGCTCGGCGACGCGCCCTCCCTGCCGCAGCGAATAGCGCGCGTTGATCCGCCAGCGGACGGCGACGTCCGCGGTGCGGTAGCCTGCAACGAGCTTCTGGCGCACGGCCGCGAGCTCGGCGAGCTCGGCGGCGCTGAGATCGAGCTGCCTCGAGAGCGCTCGCATGTTCCACGCGACCGTCCCGCCGACGACCAGCACCACCAGGGCCAGGCAGCCGACTCCGCCGTAGAGGAGCTTGCGCCCGACTCGCCGCGGCGGCGGCTCGACCAGCGGCCCCAGCACAGGAAGCGTGGACCCGTCAGCGGACGGAGTCTCCTCGGACACCGGCGTCAGCGGATCGCGAGGATGTCTTCGAGCAGCTTCGGGTCCTTGGGAAGCTGGTCGACGCCGGGCAGTCGCTTCACCAGCTCGCGCCACCGCGCGTCCGCCGCGAACGCCTTGCGGAACAGCGGCCGCGCGGGGTCGAGGCGCCCGTTGCTCGCCAGCGCCACCGCGTGCCAGAACGCCATCTCGGCGTTCTCCGGCTGCATCTGCTCCGCGGCTCCGTACTCGCGCTCGGCGCAGGCCCAGTCCTTGACGGCCACGCAGTTGTCGCCGGCCGTCATCCTCTTGTATGCGCGCTGCACGCCGACGAGGCGACGCAGCTCGACCAGCGGGGCGGCATGGTCCTCGACGCGCAGGTCGAACACGCGGTCGGCCCAGGGCTGGCCGCTCGACGTGCCCTTCACGATCAGCAGCGCGGCGGACTGCCGGCCGCGGATGTCGCCCCCTTCCGCCTCCGCCGCGTCCAGCGCGGCCAGCATGCGGTCGGCGAGGTCGCCCGTCCCCTGCTCGAACGCCTTCGCCATCGCGGGCCACACGCTCGGCTTGTCCATCAGGTTCGCCTGCGCCGCGTAGTGGGCACCCGTCTGCCCTCCCGCGGCCGGAATGCACATCGGCCCCGTGTGCGTCGCCACGTGGCCCTTCGCGTCCACCATCCCGACCTGCCGCACGTCGCGGCCGCTGTCGCCGGCCAGCAGTGCCGCCAGCGCCTCCGGCGCGGTGCGGCCCGCCTTCATGAGCGCGAGGCCGAGCGGACCGTACGAGGGATCGACGAAGGACTGCGTCGCCACCGCGCCCACTCCCGCCTCGGCCCACGTCACCTCGGACCCCACCGAGAACCAGTGCGACTGCACCGCCACGCCCATCTCGCCCGTCGCCGGATCGCGCGCGACGATCGAGTACGTGTGCGCGGGACGCACCGGCACGGGAGCGGCCAGCAGCGCGGCCAGCGACAGAGCCAGCATGGGACCTCCGTGGTGGACAGGAAACGCGAGCGCGCCCCATAATGCCCGAGTTCGGCACCCGGCGGAAGCCCGACAGGCGGGCGTCCGGCCGCGTGCAAGTGAGGTTGGATGAGCAAGGAAGACCTGATCGAGCTGCAGGGAGTCGTGACCGAAGTGCTGGCCGGCGGCAACTACAAGGTGAGGTGCGGAGAGAACCACGAGGTGCTGGCCCGCCTGAACGGAAAGATGCGCCAGTTCCGCATCCGCGTGATCCAGGGTGACCGGGTGACCGTCGGCGTCTCGCCCTACGACCTCAAGCGCGGCCTCATCACCTACCGGGCCAAGTAGCCCTCCCCGGCGGCCCTCCGCCGCCCCCACGGGCCGATCGCTCCAGCCAGCACTTGGACTCCCCGGTCGCCGTCGCGCGCGCCGCCGTCCCATCCGTCGTCTTCCTCCGCAGCGAGGTCCCCGCGCGGCATCCGTCCGCCGCCATCCTCGGCCAGGAGCGGATCGGTGCCGGCGTAGCCGTCGCGGCCGACCGCGTGTTGACCGCGCACTACCTGGTGCTGGGCGCGTCGAGCGTGCAGTGCAGCGGGGTGGACGGCAAGCCGCGCGCCGTCACCCGCGTCGCCATCGACCACGAGACGGGCCTGGCGCTGCTCGCGCTCGAAGGTCCCGCCCTGCGGCCGGCCGCCGCCGGCCGCGGCGAGGACTGCCCCCCGGGCACGCCCGTGTTCCTGCTGACCCTCGACGCGACGCGCGAGCGCAAGGGCGCCACCGGCCACGTCTGCTCGGTCGCGCCCTTCGAGGCCTTCTGGGAGTACATGCTGGACCGCGCGATCATGACCACCGTCATCAACCCCGGGCTCGCCGGCGCGCCGCTGTTCGACGGCGCCGGCCGGCTGATCGGCGTGGTCTCCCTGGGGCTGGCCGCAGTCGGGCGCTACAGCCTGGCCATACCGATCGAGCTCTACGGCCGCCGCCAGGCCGCGCTGGAGGCAGGCCAGCCCGCGGGCCCGCCATGGGCCTGGATCGGCATCTACCCGCAGGGCGCCGACGGCAGCGTGGTGCTCAGCGGCGTGGTGCCTGAAGGTCCCGCGGACGAGGCCGGGCTGGCTCGGGGCGACCTCGTGCTCTCCGTGGACGGCGTGGCCGTGTCGTCCCTGGCCGAGCTGTACCGCGCGATGTGGCGGCGCGGTCCGGGCGAGGCGCTGAGCTTCCGCATCCTGCGCGACGGGGCCCTCCGCGTCGTCGAGGTCACCGCCGGCGACCGCAACGTGTTCTATCGCTGATGGAGTCACCGCCATGGCCATCCTGAAGGTCGCCCGCATCGGACACCCCGCCCTCCGCACGCCCGCGCGGGCCCTGACCCCCGAGGAGATCGCCTCCCCTGCCCTGCAGAAGCTGATCGACGACATGATCGACACCATGAAGGACTACGACGGCGTCGGCCTGGCCGCGCCCCAGGTGCACCTCGACCTGCAGCTGGCCGTCATCGAGGTGCCCGGACGCGACGAGCGGGCCGAGGGCGCGGTGCCGCTCACGGTCCTCGTCAACCCGAGCGTGACGAAGGTGGGCGACGCCACCGTCGACGGCTGGGAGGGATGCCTGTCGATCCCGGAGCTGCGGGGCATCGTGCCGCGCGCGAAGCGCGTGCTGCTGAAGGCGCTCGACCGCGAGGGCCGTCCCATCGAGGTCGAGACCGCGGGCTTCTTCGCCCGCGTGATCCAGCACGAGTGCGACCACCTGGACGGCCGCGTCTACCTCGACCGCATGCCCCACATGAGGTCGCTGACGTATCTGCACGAGATGGAGAAGTACAGGCACGTCGACGAGGACGAATAGTCCTCACCCGTTTCCATAAAGCGCATTCCTACACGGGCCGCACGCCCACCGCGGCTCGCCGACTGGCGGCACGGCTGTTGCAACCACACGTTGGCTGGGACGGCTGTGCACACGCGCGTTCGTCCCACCCCGGAAGGAGGGGACGATGGAGACTCCCGCGAGCATCGCCAAGCATCCCGTGCACACCATGCTGGTCCCGATCCCCATCGGGGCCTGGATCTTCGCCCTGGTCGCCGACCTGGTCGCCAGCCGCAACGGGGACCCGACGTGGCACGCCGCCGCGTTCTACGCGATGGGCGTCGGCCTCGCGGGGGCGCTGCTGGCCGCCGTCTTCGGGCTCGTCGACCTGCTCTCGCTGCCGCCGGGGTCGACGCGCCGGACCGGCATCGTCCACATGGCGATCAACCTGGTCGGCGTCGTCGTGTTCGGCCTCAACCTCGGCATGCGCTGGAACGCGCCGGACCACGCGGGCTCGCTCGCCCTCACGGTCCTGGGCGTGCTTCTGGTCGGCGTCGCCGGCTGGTTCGGCGGCGAGATGGTCTACCGCGGGGGCGTGGGCGTGTCCTCGGAGGCCGAGCTCGATCCGATGCGGGGCCGGGTCTCCGGGCGGGCGGTCGACGCCCGGTCCCACTAGCGGCCGACCTACCGGCCGGCGGCCCGCAGGCCCGCGGGAGGGCTTTCGCGCTCGGGAGGGGCGATCACGGGCAGGCGCACCGTGATCTCGGTCCCGCCTTCGGGCGCGTCCCGCCCGCTCAGCGCGCCGCCGTGCTGCGCGACGACCTCGCGGGCCAGGCTCAACCCCAGGTCCGCGTCCAGCCGGCGGGGCTCCGCGACGGGGACGGCCGGGCGTTCGTGGATGCGCGTGAGCACGTGGTCTCCGTCCGCGGCGGTCACGATCTCGATGACGCCGCCGTCGGCCGCCCTCAGCATCAGGGCCGCGGAGTCCACGCACGACAGCAGCACCTGGCGGATGGCCTGGACGCTCAGCCAGAGCACCGGCAGGTCCGAGGCCAGCCGCACGCGCAGCGACACGCCCGCGGAGAGCAGCTCCCCGCTGCGCAGGTCCACCACCTCCTGGACCACGCGATTGAGGGAGAAGCGCTGCGCGGTCGTGGCGGCGCCGGGCAGCGCCGCGATCAGGTTGCGCACGATGCGCCCGGCGGTGTCCGCCCGTTCCTGGACGCGCCCGGCGTCCTCACGCACGCGCACAGGAAGGCCCGGGTCGCTGTGCAGCAGCCGCGACAGCGCGGAGATCCCCGACAGCTGGCCCGACAGCTCGTAGATCGCGGAGCCGACCAGCTTCAGCAGCCGCGAGGGCGGCTCGCCGTCCGCGTCCGGCCGGCGCGCGGCGGGGGGCGTGGCCACCCACTCGCGCGCACGCAGCGCCTCGCGCGTGGCCAGCAGCAGTCCGATCGCGACGAGCGTCGCGTGCGTGAGGACCGAGCGGGCGGCGGTGATCTCGGGCGAAGCGCCCGACGTCATGAGCGCCTCCAGCACGAGCACGCTGGCCACGGCCAGCCACCAGCGGCTCGCCACGCGCGTCTCCGCGACTTCACGGGGAACGGCCTCGACCAGATCCTTGTCGTGGGACTCGCGCAGCATCTGGGTCACGGCGAACGCGGCCAGCAGCAGGTGGGGCACGATGACGCCCAGGTCGGCCAGGCCGCCGCCCGCGGGCTCGGCCAGGTAACCCAGGCCGGCGATGGTGTTCCCCCCCGCCCAGGCGCCCAGCAGCAGCGTGAGCCGTCCGAACGTCCAGCGCCAGGCCATGCCGGGCGTGCGGATGAAGAGCGCCAGCGCCCAGCTCGTGAGGCCGGCGCCGATGACGCCCTGGGCCAGCAGGGCCCGCGCGCGCCAGAGCGGCTCGGGGCCTCCGAGCGCGCCAGGCAGCACCAGCGCGAACAGGTAGCCGTGCACGCACAGGGCGAGCACGGCCGCGGCGCCGAGCCACGAGACGAGCGGCCCGCCGCGCGGCCGCGGGCGGTCGGGGCGCACGAGCAGCGCGCCCGCCCAGGACAGGCTGGCCGCGCCCAGCATCAGCTCCGCCGCGACGTGCGACCGCTCCCAGATGTCGGGGAAGCCGGCCAGCCCGAGCAGCACCGGCAGGCCCCACAGCAGCGGGCCCAGAGCCAGCAGTCCCCAGAACAGCCGCGAGCGGCTCACGCGCCGCACCGCGACGCTGGCCAGGGCCGCGGCCGCTCCCAGCGCGCTCACCACCTGCCACGACTCGCTCCAGCGCACCCGGCCGGCCGCGGTCGGCCAGATCGCGATGGCGAGGGCCACCACGGTGGCGGTCAGGACCGCGACCGACAGCGGCCAGGGCGGCTGCACGGGCTGGCCGGTCCGCCGCTCGCGCACCGGCAGCCGCAGGGCGAAGGTCGCGCCGCGCGCCGCCGGCTCCAGCACGACCGAGCCGCCGTGGTCGCGCGCGATGAAGTGCACCTGCGTCAGCCCCAGGCCCAGCCCCTCGCCCACCGGACGCGTCGTGAAGAACGGATCGAACACGTGCGGGCCGACCTCGGACGGCACGCCCGGCCCGTCGTCGACGAACCGCAGCGTCAGCTCGCGGGTGTCGTTCTGGGCCGAGATGGTGAGGCGCCCGCCCGGCGAGGCCTGGGCGGCGTTGCGGATCAGGTGGAGGAACGCCGCGCCCAGGGCACCCGGGTCGCCCCACACCGGAGGCAGGCGACGCGTCCCCTCCAGCCGGACGTGGAGCGAGGGGCCCTCGTCGAACGCGGAGTGGACGGTCTCCTCCAGCAGCAGGCCCACGTCGACCGCCTGGCGATGAGCGGGCCTCGCGAGTCGGAACGCGTCCACCATCCCGCGCACGATCTCCTGCGCCCGGTGCGCCTGCTCGACCACGCGCTCCGCCTTGTCGCCCAGGTGGGGCGCGGCCGAGCGCGCCTGGAAGAGCAGCGCGGCCATCGCCCGCTCCAGGTCCTCGACCAGCGAAGCGCTGAGCGAGGCGAGCGCCTGCAGTCGGCCGGCGCGCCGGGACTCCTCCGCCCGCGCGCGCTCCTCGAGCCGCAGCGCCCTGCTGGCGCGCTCCTCCAGCAGCAGGCGGACGAGGCACCCCAGCGCCATCACGGCCGAGACGCTGACGAGCAGGAGCGGCCTCGGCTCGAACGGCAGGCCCGTCGCGGGAAGCCACAGGCCCAGCAGCCCGTCCAGCGCGACGGGGCCCGCGCCGGCCAGGATGACGATGAGCGAGCTGGAGAACGCCGGCCGCGGCGCGTGGTGCGGGGGCACGGCGGCCGCGGCCAGGAGGACGAAGGGCACGATCCAGCCGAGGTCCGACACGCTCCCCGCGGGCTGGAGCGCGCGGGCGAAGCCGCTCGCGACCGAGTTGAACGCACCGTAGAGGAGCGCGGCCAGGCCGATGCAGCCGTAGATCGTCCGCCACTCGGGATCGACGACCCACCGCCACTGCGCGCTCGCCACCAGCGCCAGCACGCAGGCGAGCAGCCCGACCAGGAAGAAGCGCGAGTAGGCGGGGCCGGGGGCGCCCTGGAACGGCAGGAACACGAGGCGCAGGAAGACGAAGCCGATGGCCGCGCAGATGAGCGCCGCGTCCGCGAGCGCGACCGGCTCGGGCCGGCCGTGGCGCGGATGGGGCCTCAGCGCCATCGCGCCCAGGAACGGCGCCAGGAAGCCGACGAACAGCACGTCCAGCGCGAGGGGGAAGGCCCGCGGCCCGCCCGTCAGCGAGCTGGGGTTGTAGTCGAGGAACTCCGCGATGCTCCACAGGGCCTCGCCCACCACCCAGAACGACAGCCCCAGGCTCGTCAGGCGCCAGAACCACGCGCTGCGGCCGGGTGTCACCAGCGCGCGCCGGACGTGGAGCAGCAGGGCCGCGCCCGCCGGCACGACCAGCAGCGCGTCGGTCATCGACCGCGGGCTCCCCAGCGCGATGAGCGCGTAGTACGCGGCGGTGAACGCCGCGCCCGCCGCGGCCACCATCACATGGGGCCGGCTGCGCAGCGTCATTCGTCGGCACCCGCGCGCGCGGGATCGACCACTCCGGCCTGCACCACCCGCTGCAACCGCCCCACCGCGTCCGCCGCCGCCCTCGCAGCCTCCACCAGCCGCCCCACCGAGGGATGCGCCTCGCCCCTGACCTGCACGACCTCCGCCCAGCCCGCCACCGCCATCAGCGGGTTGTTGAGCTCGTGCGCGACGCCCGACGCGAACGCGAGGTGCGCGGTGCGCGCGGCCCGGGCCGCCGGACCGTCGGCCAGCTCCGCGGGCGTGACCGCGTCGGCCGGCGCCGCGCGCAGGCGCCACGCCAGCAGCAGGGACATCAGGATCACCGCGACGAGCGTGGCCTGCGAACGCTGCGCCGCCAGCTCCGGCTGCCAGCCGATCGCGCGCGCCGAGAGGTCGAGCAGCGGCGGCAGCACGATCGCGGAGGCGGCCAGCCATCCGCGTCCTCGCCCCGGCGCGTGGGTGATGCCGGCCCAGAAGGGGCCGCGCGCGCAGGTGGCGGCGGCGGCGATCCCGACGAACGGCAGCATCCACACGGCGTCCCGCGGGTTGAAGATGAGGAACAGCCCGCCGCGCGGGCCCAGCCAGTTGCCGATCGCGTTCAGGAGCAGCGCGCCGCCGTACCCCGCGGCCAGCGCCCGGTAGACGCTCCGGAACGGCGCCTCGCGCGTGTTGAGGGCCAGCACGATCGCGGCCGCCGCGGGCAGCGCCTCCTGCAGGGTGAAGATCGCGAGCCCCGCCCGCCGGCCTCCGGCCGGGACCATCACGAAGTAGAACAGCAGGAAGTAGAACCCGGTGGCCGCCATGATCCACTCGACCGCCGCGGTGGTGGCGACGCGCGACGTGCGCGGCCGGTGCGGGCGGACCGAAAGGGCGACGAGCGAGAGCACGACGAACCCGTAGTAGCCCAGGTGCGCACCCACCACCAGGAGCGAGGTGTGCGCGACCCGCAGGGACTGCAGGAGGAACGAGGCCTGGCTGACGAGGTGCGCGGCGCAGGCGAGAGAGAACAGCCGCCAGAACGTGCGCTCCCCTCCGTGGGACGACCGGGCGGCCCGGATGGCCAGCGCGAGGGCGGCGACCGCCGGCACCGCCATGAGGGGCAAGGCGATGAGCGGCCGCAAGGAGGCCGAGGGCGGAGGCACGACGAGCGTCAGGCACGCGTACGCGAGCACGTAGGTGACGCCCGCGGCGAACGCGGAGATCGGCCTCAGCACACGGTCTCCTAGGGAAGGGAGGAGGCCCCACTGTAACCGAGATTCGGTTCGTTTGCTTCCATCGAAGCCGCCGGCTTGGGCTTTGTCGCGACCGCCTGTTAGGCTAGCGCCGGCAATGGAGACGATCCTCGGCGGACCGCCCGTGGTGACGCTCCGCAGCGCTTCGTCCCGGCCCTACGACGGCGCGATCGCGGCCGCCCGCACCTGCTACTCGCCCCGGGTCATCGCCACCGACGAGGTCACGGACAGGCAGCGGGAGTCGATCGGCCCCCTCACGTTCGAGGGCGGGCACCACACCGTCTACCAGCACGCGCACTTCGAGTTCGGGCTGGAGGGGATCAGCCGTCAGTTCGTCTGGTCGTTCCTCCATTCGCACCCCTTCTACAACTCCGAGCAGTCCAGCCAGCGCTTCGTACGGCTCGACCAGGTCTCCGCGTACGTCCCCGACGACCTGCCGGGGCCCGCCCGGGAGGTCTACGCCGCCTCCGTCCTCGCCGCCTGGGAGGACTACCGCGCGCTGTCCGCGGTGCTCCGTGACGATACCCACGCCATCCTGGCGGACCTCCGCCACCTGACGCCGAACGCATCCGAGAAGCGCAGGAACAAGGTCGCCCGCGAGTCCGAGAAGAAGGCGATCGAGCTGGCGCGCTACGTCATCCCGGTCTGCGCCACCACCTCGATGGTGCACACGCTCTCCGGCATCGTGCTCCACCGCCTGTACCGGATGATGCGGACCGGCGACACCCCCGCGGAGAACGTGGCCGTGGTCACGGCCATGGTCGACCGCGTCAGGGCGATCGATCCCGCGTTCTTCGAGCGCGTCGGCGAGGGGCCGCTGCCGGACGAGGGCGTGGTCGAGCGGGCCTGGCCCGGGGTCGCGGGCCAGGGGGACGCGCAGGCCGCGCGCCTCGACGCCATGCTGGGAGGCCGCACGTCGCTGCTGGTCGACTGCACTCCGCGCGGCGAGGCGACCACGGCGGACGCGGTGCGGGCGGTGCTGGGCCAGGCGTCGCTCACCGACGACCAGGCGCTGGAGGCCCTGCTCGACCCCTCGCGCAACCGCTATCGCCTGGAGACGCTGCAGCTCGGGGTGCACGCGCCGCTGTCGCGGGCGATGCACCACTCGACCTACACGTTCCTCAAGAAGCTCTCGCACACGGCCGACAGCCAGGACCAGCGCCACCGCCTGGTGCCGGCCTCGCGTCCGCTGATGACGCTGACCGACACCGAGCGCCCGGACTACGTGACTCCCCCGCTGGTCGCGCGCAACGCGCGCGCGCTCGAGATCTACGCGGCCGCGATGGAGCGCGCCTGGGCGGCGAAGAACCGCCTGCTGGACATGGGCGTGCCGCTGGAGCAGGCGCTGTACCTGCTGCCCAACGCCAAGGCGCTGCGCTTCCACGAGTCGGGGAGCCTGCTCTACCTCGCGCACAAGTGGGTCATGCGCACCTGCTTCAACGCGCAGGAGGAGATCTACCGCGCGTCCATGGACGAGCTGGAGCAGGTGCGCGAGGTCCATCCGCGCCTGGCGCGGCACATGGGCCCGCCCTGCGTCCTGCGCGCCGGGCGCATCACGCCGACCTGCACCGAGGGCGAGCACTTCTGCGGCGTCCCGGTCTGGCGCCGCTTCCCCGACGTTGAGCGCCGCATCTGAGCCCCGGCTCGAGGGCTGGGGCCGCGTGCCCCGACCCGGGCGCGAGGTCCGCTCCGAGGACTACGAGTCCCTGACCCGCGTGGCCGCGCTGTCGCGCGGACTGGGACGGTCGTACGGCGACTCGTCGCTGCCCGCGCAGCCCGACGACGTCGTGGCCTCGTCCGTGCTGGCCGACCGCATCCTGGGCTTCGATCCCGCGACGGGCGTGCTCCACGCCGAGGCCGGCCTGTCGATGCAGGCGATGAACCGCCTCTTCCTGACCCGCGGGTTCTACGCGCCGGTCACGCCCGGGACGCAGCAGATCACGCTGGGCGGCATGGTCGCGGCGGACGTGCACGGCAAGAACCACCACGTCGACGGCACGTTCGGCGCGCACGTGCAGCGGCTGCGCCTGCGGGTCCCGGACGGGCGCGTGCTCTGGTGCTCGCCGGACGAGGAGCGGGACCTCTTCCGCGCGACCATCGGCGGGATGGGCCTGACCGGGCACGTGCTCGAGGTCGTGTGCCGGCTCGCGCGCATCCCCTCGCCCTGGATCTACGCCGAGAGCGAGCGCATGCCGGACATCGACCGCTACATCGAGGGGCTCAAGGCGGCGGCCCGCGCCTGGCCGCAGACGATGGGCTGGATCGACTGCCTCTCCCGGGGGCGCTCGCTGGGACGCGGCATCCTGCTGCGCGGCCGCTGGGCCGAGCCGCACGAGGCCCCCCGCCGTCCGCCGCGGCCGCTGCACCGTCCCGCGCTGCCGTTCGTGCTGCCGGGGTTCGTGCTGAACCGCGTGAGCGTGCGCGCGTTCAACGCCCTGCTCTACGCCCAGCACGTGCCGCGCGTGCGGCGCGGCATCCAGAACCCCGAGCGGTTCTTCTACCCGCTCGACTCGATCGCGCACTGGAACCGCATGTACGGGCCCCGCGGCTTCACGCAGTACCAGTGCGTGCTGCCCGACGCGGCCGGCCACGGCGCGGCCCGGCGGTTCCTCGAGCTGCTGACGGCGAAGGGCGGTGCCTCCATGCTGTGTGTGATCAAGGACTGCGGCGCCGAGGGCGTGGGCCTGCTCTCCTTCCCCCGGCCCGGCATCTCGATCGCGCTCGACATCCCGATCCGCGACGGCACGCAGGCGCTGGTGGATGCGCTCAACGAGCTGGTGATCGCCGAGGGCGGACGCGTGTACCTGGCGAAGGACCAGTTCACCCGCGGCGCGCACTACCGCGCCATGGAGCCGCGCCTGGCCGAGTGGCTGCGCATCAAGAAGCAGTGGGATCCGGAGGGCCGGCTGCGCAGCGCGCAGTCGGTGCGACTCCTGGGAGAGGAGCCATGAAGGTCGCGGTCCTGGGGGCCACGCGCGGCATGGGCCGCGCGCTGGCGCGTCTCATGGCGTCGCGTGGTGACTCGCTGTTCCTGCTGGGACGCAGCCTGGAGGACCTCTCGCGCAGCGCGCGCGACCTGGAGGCGCGCGCCGGCCTGGGCAGCGTCGGCGTCGCCGCCTGCGATCTCGAGCGGCCGGAGACGTTCGCGCCCGCGCTGGGAGCGGCCGAGGCGGCTCTCTCGGGGCTCGACTGCGTCGTGGTGACCGCGGGCCTGTTCGCGACGCAGGACGCGCTGGAAGCGGACGTGGGCCTCGCGCAGCGGCTGCTGCTCGTGAACTTCACCAACACGGTGGCGTTCTGCGAGCACGCGCGCGCGCGGCTGCTCGCCCATGGCGGCGGCACGCTGTGCGTGTTCAGCTCGGTCGCCGGCGAGCGCGGACGCAAGCCGGTCGTGCTCTACGGCGCGGCCAAGGCCGGCCTGACGCGCTATCTCGAAGGGCTGGACCACAAGTTCCGCGCGGCCGGCCTGCGCACGGTGTGCGTGAAGCCCGGGTTCGTGAAGACCTCGATGACCGACGGGCTCCAGCCGCCGCCGTTCGCCGGCGAGCCGGAGGGCGTGGCCCGCATCGTCCTGCGCGCCATCGACCGCGGGACGCCGGTCGTCTATGCGCCCGGCATGTGGCGCTGGGTGATGCTGGTGATCCGCAACCTCCCGCGCGCGGTCATGCGGCGCATCGGGTTCTGACGCGGTAACCTGGACGCATGCTGAAGTCGCTGGGCGAGCTCTTCCGC
>JAICEW010000189.1 GCA_025923995.1 Vicinamibacteria bacterium
CGTCCGGGACGGAGAGGGCAAGCCCCGCGAGCTGCTCGCGATCCCCTACTACGCCTGGTCGCACCGCGGAGCCGGCGAGATGGCGGTGTGGCTGAAGCGGCCGCTCGCGGGTCGCCGGCCCTGATCGCGGATCTCCGCTTGTCACGGCCGCCGCCCGGTGCGATCTTGTGGACGAGAGCCCGCGCGGACGTTCAAAAGCCAGGATACGGGGGAACGCGATGAAGACCGGAAGCGACGGGGCGCCGCGCTATCCGACGCGCGACGAGCTGAGGCACGACGAGGCGGAGCTGGCCGCCGCCATCCTGGAGGGCGCGGCGCATCGCCCCCAGCAGTCGATCGGCACCTACTACGAAGGGCTGCACGCGTCCTGCGCCCTGGGGGCGGCCTACGAGGGCATGTACCGGATCCCCGCCCAGGCCGAGGGCGTCCAGCCGCGCGAGCTGTGGCGCCTGTTCGACTGCCTCGAGAACACGCTGCGCCGTTGTCCCGAGGGCTGCCGCAAGCGCATCTCGCTCGCGGCGATGATCCTGCACCTCAACGACGACCACCAGTGGACCCGCGAGCGCATCGCGGCCTGGGTGGCGCCGGAGCCGCCCCCGGCACCGGCCTCCTGACCAGGGCTCGTCGCCCGAATCAGTTCGAGGCGAAGCTCCAGGAGCCCGTGCGCGTGCTCGTGAGCGTCGGGATCGTCAGGACCCTGGGCGGCATGTTGCCCTGCATGCGGCTGCCGTCCAGGGCTCCCTGGATGTCCAGGCTCAGGTACAGGGTCGCCCGGTTCTGGAAGGTCACGTCGAGGCTGCGGCAGTACTGCAGGTAGTCCAGGCTCCACGACCCGTACAGCTTGCCCTGGTACCGGCCATCCGGACCGAGGTCCAGGCTCTGCTCGTCCGGCAGGCGTGGTGCCACGGTGACCTCGATGGGGAACTCGCCGTCCCGGTCGACCTCGCAGCGGCCGGCGTCGGTGTACGACTGCATGAACACGTGCACCCTTCCGGAGGGCACGTAGCGGGTGGTGCCGGCCGGTGGCGCCGGGCTGGGGTTCTCGGCCTTGACCCACGTCACTTCGAGCTCGAAGCGGTTCTTGGAGCTGCCGGTGATCGACTGGACGTCCTCGGTGAACGAGGCCGTCCCGGTCCAGCGAACGGGGGGGCCGGCCGGTCCGGCGGGCACCGGGTCGGGCGCCGTCCCCGTCGTGCTCGTGCACGCCGGGCCCCACGAGGCCAGTGCGATGGTCAACAGACCCGCCGTCAGTCGCTTCATTGCGCTCTCCCCCTGCTACAGACGCGCAAGACGGGGGAGAAACGGCCGCCCTCAGTCGACGCGGCCCACCACGATGAAGCCGGCCCAGTAGAAGGGGTGCCGGTAGCGGCGATCAGCAAGGAGCTTGAGCGACGCGTGCCGCAGGGCCTGGTCCTTGCGCCCACCGGCCCGCAGGCGCCGGTGGAACTCGAGCATGAGGTCGCTGGTGCTCTCCGACGCGACCTTCCACTGGCTCACCACCGTGGTCTGGCAGCCGGCCACGAAGAGCGCCCACGACAGGCCGACGACCCCTTCGCCGGCCCCGAAGCGGCCGCGCGCGGTCTCGCAGGCCGAGAGCACGGCCAGGTCGGCGTTCAGCTCGAGACCCATGATCTCGCGGGCCTCGAGCAGGCCGTCCTCGTCCGTTCCCTTCCCGCGCGAGAGGAGCACGTACGAGTACAGCGGGCTCGCGTCGTCCAGGACGCCGTGCGTGGCGAGGTGGAGGATGCGATGGCGGCCCGCTTCCGCCTTGAGCACGTCCTCGCGCGCGTCGGCGCCGACGTAGGTCCTCGTCGCTCCGTAGAGCCGGCCCAGCGACGCGACCTCGCGCTCGGCCTCGGGCAGGGGACCCAGGTCCGTGCTGCGGGTCGCGGATTGGGCGCGCGAAGCCGCCGCCTCGGGCAGCACCGGGTTGCCCATGGCCAGCAAGGTGGCGGGTCCGGGGTCGCCGCGCTTCACGTGGGCCAGGACCGCCAGCGACGGAGCGTAGGAGACGGCGGCGGCCTCGACCAGGTAGCGGCCGCCTGCGGGACGCAGCGCCTGGAACGGCAACTCCCAGAGCACGTCGTCCGGAACCAGGACGATGTGCTCCTGGCCCCGGATCGCGGCCTGCGCCGGCCGGAGGAGCAGGTCGTACAGCCGGGCGGCCGGTGCGCTGACGTCGAGGTCGCGCTGGGCGATCCGCCGCGTCAGGTCGCGGACCTGCTGGCGCAGCGCCGCGGTCCCCGCCTCCAGCTCGTGCGCCCGAAGGGTGGGGCCCGCGTCGCCGCGGGTCAGCACGAAGAGGAACGCGCGGTCCTCCATCACGGCGTACTCGAGCACGACGGTGCGGCCGTCTTCCAGGAGACGCGCGGCGTCGCCCAGCTCGAACGGCGGCGTCTCGCCGCGCTCGATCCGAAGCTCGGGATGGGCGGCGTACAGGCGCGTCTGGTAGTCCGCGTGCTCGCGGCGCGCCTTGTCGAGCTGCGCCGTCAGGTCGGCCAGGCGTGTCGAGCCCGGCCGGGCCCGCTGGACCTCGCGGGAGATCTGGACGTTGAGCGAGACGACCGCGGCCCGCAGGCGGCCCTCCTGCTCGCGCTCCTCGGCCGTGAGCCCCCGCGACGCGCGCGAGCGCCCCCCGCGCAGCGCGTCGAGGAGGGCGCGCGCCTTGGCCCGCTCGGCGAGCTGGAGCGCGTCGGCCAGGCGGCCCTGCTCGACCAGCAGCTCCACCATCCCCTGGTAGGGAGCGACGCGGCCCTCGAAGAACCGCTGCTGCTCCGCCTCGCCGCCCGCGACGTCCGCGCGCAGGTCCTCGATGGTCGCGATGGCCTCGGCGAAGGCCTCCTGCGCCTGCTCGGGGCGGCCCAGCGCGCGATGGGCGCGGCCCAGGGCGGCTGCGGACTCCCACAGCCGCTCGCGCGCATGGACCTCGCGCGCGAGGGTGCGCGCCCGCTCGAGGGCCTCGGCCGCCGGCTGCGGCTGGCCGCGCTCGAGGTGCAGCCGGCCGATCCGCTCCCACGCCGACGCGACGCCGGGGCGGTGACCCAGCGCCTCACTGGTGGCCAGGCTCTCCTCAAAGGCCCGCAGCGCCGGGTCGTGGTTCCCGCGGCGGCGTTCGACGTCGCCCCGCTCGAGCTGCGCCGACGCGACCCCCGGCCGGTCCCCCGCGGCCTCGGACAGGGCCAGGCTCCGCTCGATCCCGGCCAGCGCCGCCGACGCGTCCCCCTCCTCGAGGCTGACGCGTGCCAGGTCCAGCAGCACGGCGGCGATCCTCGTCTTGTTGCCCAGCTCCTCCGAGATGGCCAGGCTCCGCCGCAGGAAGTCCTTCGCCTGCTCCAGGTCTCCCTGGGCCCGGTAGACGAGCCCGACGTCGTGCAACGCGCCGGCCGTGCGGGCCTTCTCGCCGGTCGGCTCCGCGAGGGAGAGCGTGCGGTGATAGTGGTCGAGCGCGCGCGTGTAGTCGCCCCGGGCCAGGAAGGCGCCGCCCAGGACGGTGTGGGCGATCGCGAGGTCGCTCGTGTTGCCCAGCTCCTCGCGAAGGGCGAGGCCCCGGCGCAGGAGCTCGAGCGCGGCCTCGTGGTCCCCCAGCTCGCGATGGATGTAGCCGAGGTTCAGCAGCACCTGCGCGAGAACGGACTTGTTCCCGGTGGCCTCCGCGATCTCCTGGCACCGCTGCAGCCGCTCCATCGCGCGCGGGAAGTCGCCCTGGCCGCTGTGCACGGAGGCGAGGTTCACGAGCGTCGACGCCACCCCGCGCTGCAGGCCCAGCTCCTCGCTCAGGGCCAGCCCGCGCTCGTAGTAGCGGAGGGCCTCCTCGTACTCGCCGCGCATGTTGTGGATGTTGCCGAGGCCGTTGACGTTGGCCGCGATCCAGCCCTTGTCGCCCGCGGCCTCGCTGCGCGCCAGCGCATCGGCGAGGACCTGCAGCGCGCGCTCGTAGGCACCCTGGTAGCGGTAGACCCTCCCCAGGTCGTTCAGGGACCGGATGGCCGCGACCTCGTCGCCCAGGCGCCCCGCGACCGCCAGGGCCAGCTCGTAGCGGACGATGGTGTCCGCGTACGCGCCCTTCGTGGTCCGCTCGTCGCCCTGTGAAGACAGCGCCTTGAGCAGCTCGGCCGTGACGAGGTCGGGCGCGCCCGACAGGAGGGTCTCGCGCTCCTGCGGGCTCGCGGCCGCCGCCAGCGCGTTCGCGAGGCGCTCGACCGGTGTGTCGTCCGCGCGCACCGCGCCGGCCAGGACGGCGAGGGTCAGCAGGACGGGAAGCGGGCCGCGCACACGCCACACTAGCACGCGGCCTGCAGTGGCCTCGCGGAGGGACGGGGGATGCTGCCCCGGGGGAACGGGCGCCGCGGAGGGAGCGGCGAAGGGGCGGTGGGAGCGGCCGGTCGGGGTCCTAGTTGAAGACGACCGTGTGCACGTGGCCGCGCGACAACACGCTGTCCTTCGCGACCCGCTCTCCGGCGCGGATCCGGGACACTTCTGCGGCCGTCAGCTCCAGTGTGTGGTCGTGGCTGCTGTCGCCCTGGATGCTGAGCGTGATGTTGCCGCCCGCGAGCTGCTGCGCGGACGTGACGACCACCGCGTGTCCGTGGTTGTTCGCGACCGTCCCGAGCTTGACGCTCGGGGGGGCTTCGGGCGCCGCGGGGTTCTCCGATCCGCAGCCCGTCAGGGTGACGGTGACGCCGGCCAGCATGGCCATCAGCGCCCGGCTCGTGAACTCGCGGCGATCCATTCCATCTCGTGACTGTGCCATATCAAACACCTCACGAGGGTAATTCTCGGACATCTCAGTGGGTAGATGAGTAACATTCAAGTCGCTGATATTCCACCACTTGTAGGATTCAATGGATCAGACGACCTATCTGGACGGCTGCCGCGCGATCCAGGCGTCGATGCGCGCCTCGAGCAGGTCGAGGGGCAACGACCCCGCCCCGAGCACTTCGTCGTGGAAGGCGCGCACCTGGAAACGGGAGCCCAGGGCCGCCTCGGCTCGCCGACGCAGGGCCAGGATGCGCAGCTGCCCGATCTTGTAGGCGAGGGCCTGTCCCGGCATCGCGAGGTAGCGGTCCACCTCGTTCACGACGTCGAGCTCGGGCCGCGGCGAGTTCTCCAGGAAGTAGCGGATGGCCAGCGCGCGCGTCCATCCCTTCGCGTGCATGCCCGTGTCCACGACCAGCCGCACCGCTCGCCACATCTCCCACGTGAGCTGCCCGAAGTGGTCGTAGGGATCGGCGTAGAGCCCCAGCTCGTGTCCGAGCCACTCGGAATACAGCCCCCAGCCCTCGCCGTACGCCACGAAGTAGCCGAGGCGTCGGAAGGCGGGCAGCTCGGTCCGCTCGGCGGCGAGCGAGACCTGGAGGTGGTGGCCCGGCACGGCCTCGTGCAGTGTCAGCGGAACCATCTCCCACCGGGGCCGCATGTCGGGTCGGTACAGGTTGACGAGGTAGGTGCCGGGGCGCGAGCCGTCGGGTGCTCCGGGGAAGTAGAAGCCGGCGGTCGCGTGGGGCGCCTGCGCTTCGGGTGTGGGCTCGACGCCGTACGGCATGCGCGGCAGCCGGCCGAACAGCTTGACCAGGCGCGGGTCGACGGACTTGGCCAGGCTCCGGTAGGCGGTCAACAGGGCCTGGGGATCGCGATGGAAGAAGCGCGGGTCGGTGCGCAGATGATCGAAGAAGGCAGGGAGCGGACCCTCGAAGCCGGCCTTCGTCTTGACCGCTTCCATCTCCTCGCGCAGCCGGGCCACCTCGCGCAGGCCGAGATCGTGGATCTCGTCCGGCGTCATGGTGGTGGTGGTGTGGTGGCGCGCCAGGAAGCGGTACAGCGCGTCCCCGCCCTGTCGGCCGAGGCCGCCCGCTTCCGGGGCCGCGCTGCGGTACTCGGTGGCGAGGAACTCGCGGAAGGCTCGTAACGCGGGCCGGGCGCTGCTGCCGATCGCGGCGCGGCCAGCGACGGCGAGCCGCTCCCGTTCGGCCGGCGCCATGCCCGCGGGGAAGCGCGTGAACGGCTCGTAGAAGCCATCCGCTGCGGGATCGACGGCCAGCTGGGCGTCCAGCACCGCGACGACGCGATCCACGACCACCCGCGGGTGCAGGCGCCCGGCGCGCAGGCCCGCCTGGAGCAGGTCCGTCGCGCCGGCGACGTAGTCCGGCAGCGTGCGCAGGCGCGTCAGCCAGGCCTCGTAGTCGGACGCGTCGGCGAAGGCGAGGGTGGGTCCGAGGTCCGCCAGCGCGTGGACGCCCGGAGGTTGGCCGAGGCCCTCGGGCAGGCCCTGCTGCGGGCTCATCCAGAGCAGGTGGGCGCCCGCATCGTGGCCCTCGACGGCGCCCGCGTACGCGCGGCGCAGCAGGTCGAGGTTGAGCCGGTTCTCCGCGCTCAGGGTGGACCCGTCGATGGTCTCGAGCTCCGCCCGCACGCGTTTGTCCGCCGCGGCCTCGCGCGCCAGCGCGGCTGGCCGCACGTCGTCCCAGCGGCCCGCGAACCGGCGCTCGCCCAGCAGCGACGCCCAGATGGGGTTCCGCGCCAGCTGGCGCTCCCACTCGCGATCCATGAGCGCCTGGAAGGACGTGTCCGCGGACGGAGCGGCGAGCAGCGCGACGCAGGCGATGGCGATCATGGCGCGATCGTACCCGATGCCTCGAACGCGGCCGTCCCCGGCGCGAGCCCGTCGGACGTCGCGGTGACCGTCACGCGTCCTGGCCCCGTCGCGCGCAGGATGGCGAGCACGCGGCCGCGGAACGCCGTGCGGACCGTCGCCACGTACGGCTCGTGGCTCTGGGGATCGCCGTCGTCGACCGCGATCACCCGCGCCGGGCCGGAGACCGCGAACGCGATCGCGTGCTCGGCCTCGGGCACGGGGACGCCTTGCGCATCCACCACGCGAGCGGTCACGTGCGCGACGTCCTCCCACGACGTCGTGACGGCGGATTCGTCCAGGCCCAGCACGATCGCCGCGGCGGTGCCGGCGGTGCGGAGCTCGTGCGTGGCGACGACGCGTCCGCGGTTCCGCGCGACGGCGCGGAGCGTGCCCGGCGCGTACGTCACACGGAAGATCCGCGGCGACGCGTCCGCGTTCTTCGCAAGGCGTCCGACGCGATGGCCGTTCAGGAACAGCTCGACCTCGTCCGCGTTGGAGTAGACCTCGACGTCCTCCTCGTGGGGGACCGGGTCCGCGGTCCAGTCCTCGCGCAGGATCGGCGCGGGCGGCGGAGGTGGGGGGGCGAGCGGGTCGAACCCGGGATCGACCTCCGGGCGGGGCGGCGGCGCCAGCCGCCGGAACGCGCGCACCATGGGGGCGTCCGACCACCAGCTGGCGCGCTCCCAGCCGGCCGCGCGCGGCTCGCCCGTGCGATCGAGCAGGCCGCGCACGAACGTCGTCCGCGGCCAGTCCTCCTCGCCCAGGTAGTCGATGCCCGGCCACAGGAACTGGCCCGCGACGAACGGATGGTCGCGCAGCGCCAGCCACACGTCGCGGTCGTGGCGGTTCTCGGTGCCGAGCACCTTGCGCGTCGGCTTCTGGTGGTACGCCGCCACCAGCTCCTTCTCGCGGTAGTTCTGCCCGACGACGTCGAGCATGTCCGCGAGGCCGTTGTCGTAGTCCTTGCTGACGTTGGGGCGGAACAGCCCTTGCGTCACCGGGCGCGAGGGATCGTTCGCGTGGAAGACGTCGAGCAGGCCGCGCAGGACGCGCTGGGCCAGGTCGGGGATGGGCGTGTCGTGGATCTCGTTGCCCGCGCTCCAGAGGATGACGCTGGGGTGGTTGCGGTCGCGCCGGACGGTGTCGCGCGTGTCCGCCTCCCACCATTCGGGAAAGAGAAGGTGCACGCCGTAGTTCGCATGGCTCTTCCCGATGGTCCAGGCGTCCCAGACCTCGTCCATCACGAGGAAGCCCATGCGGTCGGTCAGGTCGAGGAAGCCCGGGTCGGGCGGGTTGTGCGCGGTGCGGATGGCGTTCACGCCCAGCGCCTTCAGCCGCTGGAGCCGGCGTTCCCACACGCGCAGCGGGACGGCCGCGCCGACCGCGCCGCCGTCATGGTGCAGGCAGACGCCCTTCAGCTTGAGGTTGCGGCCGTTCAGCCAGAACCCGGTCGCGGACTCGAAGCGCGCCTCCCGGATGCCGAACGTGGTGTCGTGCGCGTCCACGGCCTGGCCGTCCGCGAGGACGGTCGCGCGCGCGCGGTAGAGGTGCGCCTGCTCGAGGTCCCAGCGCTTCGGCGCGTCGATCCCGACGTCGTGCGTGAAGGTCGCGCTCGCGCCCGGCTCGATCGCCTGCGCAGGCAGGTCCACGGTCGCCGCGGTGCCGCCGGCGGGCGCTTCGATCGTCACGCGGACGGCGACCGGCCGGGCCGCCTTGCCGTGGTTCGAGACGGTCGTCTGGACGCGGACGGTCGCGCGCGCGGCGGACGCCTCCGGCGTCGTGACGTAGAGCCCGTAGGGCGCCACATGGACGGGATCGGTCGTGACCAGCCGCGCGTGGCGATGGATCCCCTGGCCCGTGTACCAGCGAGAGGCCGGCTGCAGCGTCGTGTCGGTGCGGATGGCGATCACGTTCGTGCCCGCGTCCCCATCGCCGAAGCGCACCACGTCCGTCAGGTCGTAGCGGACGCTCACGTACCCGTTGGGCCGATGGCCCACGTGCCTGCCGTTGACCCAGACGCGCGCGTGCGCCATCACGCCGTCCAGCTCGAGGGCGATCCGCCGGCCGCGCTCGGCCTCCGGCAGCGCGATGCGCCGCCGGTACCAGGAGACGCCGCTGGGCAGGTAGCCGCCGCCACGAGCGGACGGCGCGTCCTTGTCGTAGGGGCCCGCGATGCTCCAGTCGTGGGGGACGGTGACGGACGGCCACGCGGAGTCGTCGTACTTCGGCTGCTCGGCCCCGACGGCTTCGCCACGGCGGAACCGCCAGTCGCTGTCCAGCGGCAGGACGGACCGCTCGGCCGCGGCGGGTGCGGCCATGATCGCCAGGAGGACGAGCGCTCGGCCAGGAATCATCCGCGGCCTCCGAAGCCCTGCACGGGCTGGTAGACTCCGCCTCCATGCCCAGAACGGTCGGCGTGCTCCCCAAGAGCACGCGCAGCCAGTACTTCGAGGAGTGCCGGGCCGGAGCCGAGGCCGCGGCGCGCGAGCTGGGCTTCACCCTGCGCTGGGAAGGGCCGGAGCAGTCGAGCGCCAGCGGCCAGGCGGAGGTCGTGAAGCAGTGGGTGCGTGACGGCGTGTCGGCGATCGCGGCCAGCGTCGAGCACGCTCCGACGCTCTCGCCGCTGCTGCGCGAGGCGCGCGGCCGCGGCATCCCCGTCTTGACCTGGGACGCGGACGGCGACAAGGACGCCCGCGACTTCACGCTGGTGGCCGCGACGCCGGAAGCGATCGGGCAGGCTCTCTCGTTCACCGTGGGTCGCGTGCTGGGCGGCGCGGGAGCGTTCGGGGTGATCACCTCGTCGCTCACGGCGCCCAACCAGGCGGCCTGGCTGGCCCACCTCCGCGCGCGCGTGGACGCGGACTACCCCGGCGTGCGGCTCGCGGACGTGCGCGAGTGCCACGACGTGGAGGAGCGGGCGCGCCAGCAGGCGGCGGAAGTGCTCGAGGCCCATCCGGACGTGCGGCTGCTGGTCGGCCTGTGCTCGCCCGCGGTGCCCGGAGCCGCGGCGGCGGTGGCTTCCCGCGCCAACGGGCCGGTCCGCGTCACCGGCGTGTCGCTGCCGTCCTCGTGCCAGGCGGGCATCGAGTCGGGCGTCGTGGACTGCGTGGTCATCTGGAGCACGCGCAAGCTCGGCTTCTTCGCGGCCGCGGCGGCGCATGCGCTCGCGACCGGGGCGCTGGCGCCCGGTGCCTCCAGCTTCAAGGGCGGATCGCAGGGCAGCGTGGTGGTTCGCGAGGACGAGATCCGCCTCGGCCGCGTGCACGTCGTGAGCGCGGGGAACCTGGCGCAGTTCCTGGCCTGACGGTTCCGTCACGGCAGGGGGCGCAGGCCCTCGGCCCGGATCGTCCACCGTCCGTCCTTCGGAATGCCCGGATGCGTCGTGGGCGCACCGTCCCAGCCCGCGATCATGAGCGCGGCGGCGGACAGGACGGCGCCATTCGCCGGCAGGTAGGCCGCGATCTCGCGCTTGCGCGCGCCGGGGACGGCGTCCTTCACCGCGGCCTCGTCGCTGCGCTGCGGGCAATGGCCGTTCGGCAGGTAGCGGTTGTTGGGCCCGTCGCGCAGCAGGATCTCGACCGCGGTCTCGGGCCGGCCGAGGCGGGCCGCGGTCATGGCGATCATCGGGTAGTCCCAGCCCCAGATCTTCGTGTCCCAGTCCCAGGTGGCGAGGACCGCGTCGAGCGTGCGCTCCATGGTCGCGCCGTCGACCCCCTCGCCCGGCAGCAGGCCGAGCGGCGCCAGCATCGTCGGGTGGTCGTGGCGGCTCGCGACGTCGTCGAACGTGTCGGGGTGCGACTCGAGCGCGACGTAGCGCCCGTCCTTCACGGGCAGGGGAGACAGCCGCGCCAGCGCATCGTCCCACTCGGGTGAGCGCGTGAGCCCCAGCCGTTCGCGCCAGGCCTGTGCCGTCCGAAGGCCGGTCCGCCAGTACGAGAGCTCGAAGGACGGGTTCTGGCTGGTCCGCTGGTCATGGATCTCCTGCGCGATCCACAGCGGCGGCCCCAGGACGTAGCGGCCGCGGTCGAGGTGGAGCATCGAGGCGAGCCCGTCCGCGGTCTCGAGCACCAGGTCGCGCCAGCGCGCCAGCGTCGCGGGCGACGGGTCCGCGCGGTACAGCAGCTCGGCCAGGGCGATCGGGTGGGGCTGGTTCCAGACGATCAGCGGGTTGCCGCCCGGGCTCTCGCGCCCCTCGGGGCCGACCATCTTCGGCCAGCGCGCGCCGCGCAGGCCGCGCTCGCGCGCGATCTGCCGCGCGACGGGAAGCCGCTGGACGTACCAGTCGAGCTGGTGCGCCAGCCGCTCGGGCCGCCCCCAGAGCGCGAAGTGCGCCGTGTGCCACCACATCATCTCGGTGTGGTGCTTGCCGTACCAGGTGCTGCAGGTGAGCCCGGACTCCTGCGGAGGGAAGTCGCCGCCCACCTGGACGGCGGTCAGGTACTGCGAGAGCACGAGGCGACGCTCGAGCTCGGACGCGCGCGGGTCGGTGCTGCCCGCGAAGTCGACGGCGGCACCGCTGCGCCAGAACCCTGGCCAACTGGACGCGCTGGCCCCGAACGTCTCGTCCGCGCTCGGCAGGCGTTCCGGCAGCTTCTCGCGGGCGAAGCCGACGACGAAATGGAGCGTCGGCTCCTCTCCGCCCACGAGCGTGAACCGGTGGGGAGCGGTCTCGCGGAGCTCGGCGCTTCCGCCCCATGCGACCGACACGTGATGGCGCGCGTCGTCGACGGCGCGCAGCAGGTCGACGCGGCGATCGGCGCGACGCTCCACCTCCGTCCGGTGTTCCCCGGGCGCGCTCCAGTCGAGCGCAGGCGTGTTCTTGACCGCGAGGTCGTAGCCGCGGGGGAACGCCAGCCGGACGCGCAGCCGTCCGCGCCTGACGAGCCAGGACCTGACGCGCACGGCGACGAGGTCCAGGTCCGGATGGACCGAGGTCGTGACGTGCACCTCATGCCTGCCGAGGCTGAAGCGGCTGTCGATGATCCCGCCCCAGAGGCTGAGCGTCTGGCGGATCTTCTGGATGTCGTCGGGCTCCAGTGCCTCGTCTGTCTCGAACGCGATCTGGCCGAGCGGCAGGTCGTGCGGGTTGCGCCGCAGCCACTGACCCGCTTCGCCGTTCCCATCGGTCGGGTAGGCGACCGCACGCCCGTCCGCCTCGGTGTAGGGACGGCTCGCGTCGGCGAGCGTGAAGCCGCGCGGGTTGGGCTCGCTGTGCCAGGCCCACCGCGCGAGCGTCTCGGTGGGCACGCCGTGACGGTAGTAGTGATCCGCGAAGGTCTGCAGCCCGGTCGCGTCGGCGGTGAACGCGAAGCGGCCGTTGCCGACCGTGAGCGACGCGTCGGGGTCGACGCGCTCGACGACGGGATGGTGTCGCGCGACGAGCGCGCGGCGGTCGATGGGCGTCTCGGCCGCGGCGAGGCCGCCCGCGGCTAGGCTGGCGATGGCCGTCAAGAACCCAATGCTCATACGATTGAGCGTCTCGTGGGACGGGCGGCAGTGTACGCTCGCCACGGCCCGGGCGCCAAAGGCCTCGACGAGCACCGATCCGGCGCGAACGTCCGGCTCGGGCAACGGCTAGAGCAACGACGACCGCGACGGCGGCACTAGTCCGTCCGTCCGAGCAGCGCTTTCTTGAGCTCGCGTCGGAGGGACGGTCGCCCAGCCACGCCCTCAGCAACGCGCAGTAGACGTCGTAGCCGGGGATCGGGTTGCCTTTCACCTCGCCGTTCGACCCACGAGCGTTCCCACATCGGGCAGCCAGTCGACCGTGATGACGTCACCTCTC
>JAICEW010000190.1 GCA_025923995.1 Vicinamibacteria bacterium
CTACCTGCTGCCGCCGCGGGCGGCCTGACCCCCGGGGGCGGTCCGCAGTTTCCGGATAGCCGCCGCCGGCAGGCCGGGGATACTGTCCGTGTGCCTCGATCTGTCGGCCTTCGCCGCCGCCTCACGCCCGTGAGGCCTGCCGGATGGCTGCGTCCGGGCCGACGCTCGCGGGGCGGGTCGGCCGGAGCTACACTTTCTGGGCCGCGGCCGGGCATCCGACTCGGATCCCCGTCCCTATCCAGATGCCGACGCTCAAGATCGTGTTCCACGCCGCCGTCGCCATGGTTTCGCGTTCTCAGTCGTCGTCGTGCCGGGGGTCCGGGCCGCCAGCCGGGGCGGCCCTTGGGAGGTCACATGGCTAGCAATCCCGCCGTCGCGCGCGCCGCGGTCGCGATCACGACCGCATTCTCGATGACGGTGGCGCCCGCCGCGCCGCTGCTGGCGCAGGCGCCTCCCGCCACGACCCAGCCCGCGAAGCCCGCGGCGCCGGCCAAGCCCGCCCCCGGCACCGCGGCGGCTCCAGCCGCGACCGCCGCCAAGCCGGCCGCGAAGCCGGCGGCGGCTGCCCCGCAGGACCTGGGCTGGCCCCGCGGATACCAGACCCCAACCGGCGCCAAGATCGTGGTCTACCAGCCGCAGGTCGCGAGCTGGGAGAACCAGAAGCACGCCGTGGCCTTCGCGGCCGTCTCCTACGACGCCGGCGGAGACAAGCCGGCCCTCGGCAGCCTCAAGATCGAGGCCGACACCAAGGTCTCGGTCGAGGAGCGGCTCGTCAGCTTCACCGAGTTCAAGATCACCGAGTCCAACTTCCCCACCCTCACCAAGGAGAGGGTCCAGGACGTCGTGGCCGAGATCCAGAAGGCGATTCCCCACGAGGAGCGGGTGATCGGCCTGGACCGCGTGCTGGCGGGCGTCGACCGCAGCCAGATCATGCCGAAGAACGTGGAGGGCGTGAAGGCCGACCCGCCGACGATCTTCTTCAGCCAGACGCCAGCCATCATCATCAACCTGGACGGAGAGCCCATCTGGAGCCCGATCAAGGACAACGACCTCAAGTTCGCGGTCAACACCAACTGGGACCTGTTCCAGCACCAGCCCACGTCGGCCCTGTACCTGCGCTACGAGAAGGCCTGGCTCAAGGCCACGGACGTGAAGGGGCCGTGGGGGCCTGCGGGAACCCTCCCCGACAGCTTCAAGAAGCTGCCCTCCGACGACAACTGGAAGGACGTGAAGGCGGCGCTGCCGGGGGCGAAGCTCGACGCCAAGAAGGCACCGAAGGTCTTCGTGAGCTCGACGCCGGCGGAGCTGATCCTGCTCAACGGTGCGCCCGCCTATCAGCCGGTGGCGGGCACCGGCCTGCTCTGGGTCAGCAACACCGACAGCGACGTCTTCCGTGACGGGGAGAAGGGCGCCGTCTACTTCCTGGTCGCCGGGCGCTGGTTCTCGTCTCCGGGGTTCGAGGGACCCTGGACCTTCGCCACCACCAAGCTGCCGCCGTCCTTCCAGAAGATCTCGCTCGAGCACCCGCGATCGCGCGTGCTGGCCTCGGTGCCGGGTACGCAGCAGGCGGCCGAGGCCGTGCTCCTGGCCCAGGTCCCCCAGACGGCGCGCGTCAAGAAGAAGGAGCTGAAGGCGCCGGAGGTGGCCTACCAGGGCGACCCCAAGTTCGAGCCCATCGAGAAGACCGGCGTCGAGATGGCGACCAACACCGACAAGGACATCGTCAAGGTCGGCGACCTCTACTACATGTGCTTCCAGGGCGTCTGGTTCGCGTCGAAGGCCGCGACCGGTCCCTGGGAGGTCACGACCTCGATCCCGAAAGAGGTCTATACGATCCCGACCAGCTCGCCCGTCCACAACGTGACCTACGTGACGGTCGAGGACGACGACGATGACGAGTGGGCGACGTTCGCGACCGTGGCGGCCTACACGGGCGTGATGGTCGCCTGGGGCTGCGCGGTGTGGGGCACGGGCTACTACTATCCGCCCTACTATGGATACGGCGGCTTCTATCCCTACTACTACCCGCGCTACCCGACCTACGGTTACGGGGCCTCGTACAATCCCTGGACCGGCGCGTACGGGCGCAGCGCGGTCGCGTACGGCCCCTACGGCGGGGCGGGCGTGAGCGCCCGCTACAACCCGCGCACCGGCACCTACTCGCGCGGCGCGGCGGCCTGGGGTCCGTACGGCGCGCGAGGCGCCGGACAGGCGTACAACCCCCGAACGGGCGCGTACGGCCAGACCCGCCAGGGTTCCGGCGTCTACGGCAGCTGGGGCAGCACGCAGGTCCAGCGCGGCGACCAGTGGGCCTCGACGAACCGCGTGACCAACCGCGCGACGGGCACGACCACGCGCACGACGCGCACGAGCGGCGGCGGCGCGGCGATCACCCGCAATACCCCGGGCCCCGGCGGCGGCGGGGTGGCACGCACGGGCAGCGGCGACGTCTACGCGGGACGCGACGGCAACGTGTACCGCAACCAGGGCGGGAGCTGGCAGAAGTACGACGGAGGGTCGTGGGGCAACGTGGACCGTCCGGCCGAGCGGCCCACCACCGCCTCCAGCAGCTCGACCGTGGACCAGCTCAACCGCGATCGCGGCGCCCGTGCGGAGGGAACGCAGCGCACGCGCGACTACGGGAGCTACCGGTCGGGCTCGAGCAGCGGCAGCTCGTACCGGGGGAGCGGCGCCTCCCGGTCGGGTGGCTACTCGCGCGGCGGCGGCGGCGCGCGCGGAGGAGGAGGACGGCGGCGCTAGGCCGAGGCGCCCGCGCGGTGCGGGCGGGAACGAGTTGGGGCGTTTTCGATCGGCCGGCACGGCCGAAGGAGAGTGAGGGGAGCATGAAGATGCGTACATTGGCCGTCGCAGCCGCTTTCGGCATCGTCGCCGGTTCCGCGTTCGCGCAGGACGTCAAGACGGACTTCGACAAGGCCGCGAACTTCGCGGCCATCAAGACCTTCGACATCAAGCTCGGCACCAGCTGGGGCAACCAGCTCGGCGAGAAGCGCGTGGTCGACGAGTTCACGCAGGCGCTCTCCGAGAAGGGCTGGAAGAAGGTCGACACCAACCCCGACGCGCTCGTGGTGCTCCACGGCGCCACCGAGAAGCAGAGGACGCTCAACACCTTCTACTCCGGGATGGGGGGCTACGGCGGCTACGGCTACCGCGGCTGGGGCGGCATGGGCATGGGCAGCGCCACGACCACGGAGTCGGAGTACACCGTGGGGACGCTCGTGGTCGACATCTTCGACGCCAAGTCCAAGGCCCTGATGTTCCGCGGCACCGCCTCGGACGAGCTGTCGGACAAGCCGGAGAAGAACCAGAAGAAACTGGAAAAGGCCTCGGACAAGATGTTCAAGAAGTTCCCGCCCGGGTCGGAAGAGAAGAAGAAGTAGCCACGGCGTCGCTTCCCGACGGCCGGTGCCCTCGCAGGGGTGCCGGCCGTTGAACGTTCCGACGTTCCGCGCCTGAGCCAGGATCGGCCCCATGGACTACGTCGTCGACACCATCCGAGAGAACCCCGAGCTGGCCATCTTCCTGACGCTCGCCATCGGCTTCGCGATCGGGCGCGTCCGCATCGGTACCTTCACGCTGGGCAACGTCGTGGGGACCCTGCTGGCCGGCGTGCTGGTCGGCCAGATCGGCGTCGAGGTCCACCCGCTCGTGAAGGTGGTCTTCTTCGACCTCTTCCTGTTCGCGACCGGCTACAAGGTCGGCCCCCAGTTCTTCCGCGGCCTCGGGCGGAACGCGGTCGCGCAGGGGCTGCTGACGGTCGTCCTGTGCGTGGCCAGCCTGGCCACGACGGTCGCCGCGGCCCGGCTCATGGGCTACGACAGCGGGACCGCCGCCGGGCTCATGGCCGGCGCGTTCACGGAGTCCACGGTGATCGGCACCGCCGGCAACACCATCGCGCGCCTGGACATCCCGGAGGCCGAGAAGACGCGGCTCCTGAACAACATCCCCGTCGCGTACGCGGTCAGCTACCTGGTGGGCACCGGCTTCGTCGTCTGGTTCCTGGGCAGCCTCGCGCCGCGCCTGCTGCGCGTGGACCTGAAGGCCGAGAGCCGCAAGCTGGCGGAGCAGGTCAGCGGCGGAGGTGCGGAGCCTGCGGGCACGCGCCCGGCCCACAGCGGCTGGGACCTGCGCGCGTACCGGGTCGGCACCCTCGCGGGACGCTCGGTCGCGGACGTGGAGCGCGCGTTCGCGCCCGCCCGCGTGTTCGTGGTGCGCCTCCGGCGCGCGGACCGGATCCTGGAGGGCACGCCCGACCTCGTGCTCGAGGGCGGCGACGTCGCCCTCTTCGCTGCCCGCCGGCACGTGCTGCTCGCCCCCCCGGTGCCGCTGGGCGAGGAGCTCCATGATACGGAGCTGCTCGACTTCCCGGTCGCGGTGCTCGACGTCGTGCTCACGGCGAAGGCGCTCGCGGGCCGGACGATCGGCGAGGTGGCGGAGGGCCATGGCCGCGGCGTGGTGCTGGTCCGCCTGGTGCGGGCCGGAGAGGAGATCCCCTTCGGGCCCAACACCGTGCTGGACCGTGGCGACCTGCTCACCATCGTGGGGCCGCAGGAGGACGCGGAGCGGACGGGACGAGCGATCGGGTACGTGGAGCGCCCCTCGAGCGCGACGGACGTCGTGTTCGTCGGCCTGGGCATCCTCCTGGGCGGCCTCATCGGCGCGCTCACCTTCCGCGTCGGCGACGTTCCGCTCAGCCTCACCGCCAGCGGCGGCGCGCTGATCATGGGCCTCGTCTTCGGATGGCTGCGCTCGGTGCGTCCGACCTTCGGCCGCATCCCGGAGCCTGCCCTCTGGGTGTTCGACACCCTGGGCCTGGCCGTGTTCATCGGCGTCGTCGGCCTGCAGGCCGGCCCCACCTTCGTGGCCGGACTGCGGTCCACCGGGCCCGGGCTGCTGGTCGTCGGGTTCCTCGTCGCGGTGACGCCGCACGTCGCCGCGCTGCTCTTCGGCCGCTACGTCCTCAAGATGAACCCCGTCATCCTCCTGGGCGCCTGCGCCGGCGCGGGCACCGTCACCGCCGCGTTGCGCGCGATCCAGGACGAGGCGGAGAGCAAGCTGCCGGTGCTCGGCTACACGGTGCCCTACGCGATCGGCAACATCCTGCTCACGGCGTGGGGTCCGGTCGTCGTGATGTTGACCCGCTAGGAGGCTCACGCGTGAAGGCTGCGGCTCGTGCGATGGCGAAGGGATCGGGCCGAGCGCTCGCCGTGGGCGCCTGCGCCGCTGCCTGGCTGTCGGCCTCCCCGGTCGGCGCGCAGGACTCGCAGTACTGGACGCTGCAGTACGGGCCCGTCGCGGAGCTGCTGGGCGGCGTGGTCGTGGGCAGCACGCGCGACCTCTCGGCCACGTTCTACAACCCTGGAGCCCTGGCCCTGTCCGGGGATCCGTCGCTGGTGGCGAGCGTCCAGTCCTTCGAGGCCACCTGGCTCTCCGGCTCGGCCGAGGGCTCCTCGACGGGCCTCGACTCGTCGGACATCCGCCCCTCGCCTTCCCTGTTCGCCTTCGCGCTGCCGCGGAGCTGGACCGGCAGCCACACCATCGCCATCTCCAGCCTGACCCGCCAGGACTTCGACCTGCGCGTGGACGACTGGCAGGTGGTGCCGCAAGGTGGAGCGGAGTCCCTCTTCGACCAGGACCTCAACGAGAACTGGTTCGGCCTGACCTGGGCCCACGGGGTCGGCCAGGACAGCGGCCTGGGCCTCACGACGTTCGTCGCCTACCGCGGACAGCGGACGCGCCGCGAGCTCTCGGGCCAGGCCGCGCTGTCCCCCACGACCGGCGGCGCCGCGCTGCTCATCGACGACTTCGACTACACGAACTACCGCGTGCTGTGGAAGGCCGGGTTCGCGACCCAGTTCGACGCCTGGGACCTGGGGCTGAGCGTCACCACACCCAGCGTCAGGCTGTTCGGCAGCGGCTCGGCCTCGTACGTGCGCTCGGCGGTCGGCGCCGACCTCGGCGGCGGTCCCGTCGTCAACGTGTCGGTCCAGCGCCAGGAGGACCTGGCGTCGGACTTCGTGTCACCGCTGTCGGTCGCGCTGGGCGGCTCGTACCGCAGCGGCCAGAACCGGTTCCACGCGACCGTCGAGTGGTTCGCCTCGGTCGACCCGTTCGAGGTGCTCGACACCTCGAGCCTGGCCCAGGACCCCGCCGCCGAGGGCCTGGTCAAGCGCCTCAACGAGGAGGCGAACAGCGTGATCAACTTCGGGGTGGGCTTCCAGCGTCGGGTGAGCACCCGCTTCTCCTACTACGCCGCGTTCACCACCGACTTCACGTTCGCCGACAAGGACGACTCCGCGGCCAACGCGCTGTCGACCTGGGACATCTACCACCTGACGGCCGGCACCTCCCTCGTGGTGGGCAGCGCCAAGCTGACCATGGGAGCCGCCTACTCGTTCGGAAGGGACGACCGGCAGATCGCGACGGTGGCGGTCGAGCCGGGTACGCCCCCCGTGCTCACGCAGACCGCCTTCGACGTGCACTACTCCCGCGTGCGCGTCCTGTTCGGGTTCGACTTCGGGCGCTAGGGCCTGGGGACGAGGAGCGTCCTGACCTACTTCCCTTCGACGCGGGCCTTGGCTGTCGTCAGGTTCATGGCGACGCCCTTCTCGACGCCGCTCCGGACCTTGCCCATCAGCACGCCCGACAGCATCCCCGTGGGCGGATCGATCCGCGTGCGGTAGAGATCGAGCAGGTAGAAGCCGCTGCGGTCCGGCGTCGGGGCGGCGGCCATGATCTCGAGCCCGGCGTTGAAGAAGTGGCTCGCGTAGAGCATCTTGATCGCGACGAGCAGGCTCTTGTGGCCCTGGCTTTCGGCCTCGTGCACGGTCGCGTGGTAGATCGACACGACCGGCTTCAACCCGAACTCGTCCCTGGTCCAGAACAGCGTGTCCGTGGTATCGGCCAGAGTGCCCTTGGGGTAGGCCTCCAGGTACTGATGGAACGGGGGCACGTACTCCGGGAGGTACGGCGAGTGGCGGAGCAGCGTCCGGAACTCTTCGGCCAGGACCTTGGGCTGCGTCTTGTCCACGGTCGCCGACATCGTGTCCGTGCCGCCTTGCCGGTAGGCGGTGACGTACTCGACCATCTGGTCCTTGATCAGCGCTGTCAGTTTCGCGGACGCATCGGGCGCGCTCCAGTCGATCTCGTTGCGCATCCGCTCCAGGCTGGCCGTGCCCAGCTTGACGTCGCACTTCCCCGGCCTGCAACGCCTGAGCGCCTCCAGGTCCTCCGGCGGCCAGGTCAGCCCGTTCAGGTCCGCGACGCGGGCCGGCTCCGAGAAGTGGCCGATCTCCGGGATCTGCGGCACCTTGCGGAAGGAGCCGAAGTCACGCATCTTCTGCCGAAGCGTCGCCGTCGTTCCGGTGATCCTCACCACGCCGAACGCGGCGATCTCCGACTTGTCGGGCGAGGGCAGCTGTTTCGTGACGACCCCGCCCTTGTCGATCGCCGCGAGCTGCGCGTCGGTCAGCCCGATGACCTTCCGCAGGAACGGCCGCGG
Organism: Vicinamibacteria bacterium; assembly: GCA_025923995.1. Taxonomy (GTDB): domain Bacteria; phylum Acidobacteriota; class Vicinamibacteria; order Fen-336; family Fen-336; genus JAICEW01. Next base: position 7,520 of record JAICEW010000190.1, read on the forward strand.
AGGCGCCTCCTCCGCGGCCGGCGCTTCCGCTCCGGAGAAGACGAGCAAGAGGGCGGCCAGGGATCGTCGCGACATCCTGCAGGAACCTCCTGAGGTCGCACGATATCGAAATCGATGCGGGCTGGATATCCGGAAACTGCGGGTCGACGGGTGGCCCGTCCGCAGCAGTCGAGGTCCGAACTCCATTCAATTCCATAACTTGAACCCAGCGGCCACATGGGACCAAGGGCCTATAGACTCGGCGGGCCCCGATCGTGGAAGATCCGCTAACACAGGACGGGCAGGGGCACCAAGGGGGTCGTGCGGAAAGATGCAGCGCCGCCTCGGGCTGCGGGCTCGAGCGGGGAATCGACGACCACGAGGCTTGCGGATGCGGCGCGAATTCCTCGCAAGCGGATGGGGTTCCACCCCGAGTCCGGCCGTTCCCTCGAACACCGAGCGCGCGACGCCCTGCGAGGGAGGTCACGAATGAACCATCGGGAGCAGGCTGGGCGACGTGACGACGGGCGGGTCGCGCCGTTCGCGGCGACCGCCCTGACGGACGGGCCGGAGCGAGGATCGCAGCGTGCCTCCACGGAGGAGCGGTTCCACGCCGCCGAGGACCTGACACGGGCCATCCTCGCCTCGGCCCCCGTGGCGCTGCTGGCGCTCGACCGTCAGGGTCGCGTCACGCACGTCAGCGCCGCCTGGGCGCAGATGAACCGCTGTCCCGCGTGTCCCGGCGACCTGCCCGCGGGGACCGACTACCTCGCCGCCCTCGAGGGCTCGTGCCCGGGCCCGGCGCTCCGCGTCGGAGTGCAGGCCGTGCTGGAGGGCCGCCGCGGGCGCTTCGAGGGCTCGTATCGCTGCTCGAACGCCGCGCACGATCGCCACTTCCGTGTCGCCGTCACGCGGCAGGGAGTCAAGGGTGGCGCCCTGGTGGTGCAGACGGACCTCGGCGAGCTGGAGCGCGCGAGAGCGGAGGTGGAGCGGAGCCACGCCGAGCTGCGCGAGCTCCGGGAGCGGCTCGACGCCGAGACCGCCTGCCTGCGCAAGGAGGTCTTCCGCGTCGACGGGTTCGACCAGATCGTCGGCACGAGCGCCCTTCTGTCGAAGCTCCTTCGCGGGGTCGAGCAGGTCGCGGCCGCCGACTCCCCCGTGCTGATCCTGGGAGAGACGGGGACGGGCAAGGACCTCGCCGCGCGGGCCATCCACGAGCGCAGCCGCCGGCGGGATCGCCCGCTGGTTCCCGTGAACTGCGCCGCGCTGCCGGACGCGCTGATCGAGAGCGAGCTCTTCGGCTACGAGCGCGGGGCGTTCACGGGCGCGGTGGCCCGGACGCTGGGCCGGTTCGAGGCCGCGCACGGCGGCTCCATCCTGCTGGACGAGATCGGCGAGATGCCGCTGGGAGCGCAGGCGAAGCTGCTGCGCGTCCTGGAGGCCGGCACTTTCGAGCGCCTCGGATCCTCCAAGACGGTCCACGTGGACGTGCGGGTGATCGCAGCGACCAACCGCGACCTGGAGAAGGAGGTGCGCGAAGGCCGCTTCCGCGCCGACCTCTACTACCGCCTCAACGTCTTTCCCATCGCGCTGCCGGCGCTGCGGGAGCGCCTGGAGGACGTGCCGCTGCTCGTGTGGCACTTCATCAACGCCAAGCAGGGCGCGCTCGGCCGCAGCATCAAGCGCGTCCCGGACCGGCTGATGCGCGCGTTCGAGAGCTACGCCTGGCCCGGCAACGTCCGCGAGCTCGAGAACGTGATCGAGCGCGCGCTGATCGTGAGCACGGGCCCGACGCTCGAGGTGGACGCGCCCTTCCTGCAGACGCGCACGGCGCCCTCCGGGACCAGCCTCGACGACGTCCAGCGCACCCACATCGAGGAGGTGCTCCGGCAGTGCGGCTGGAAGGTGGCCGGGAAGGGCAACGCCGCGGACCGCCTCGGACTCAAGCGGGGCACGTTGCAGTTCCGCATGAAGAAGCTCGGGATCCGGCGGCCTGCGGACGGCGCATAGGATGGGCCGCCCCGCGGTGCCGAGCCGCCGGCACCCCTGCCGGCGGGCCGGCACCCGGCGGACCGAACCTCACCGAGGCCTTCGCGCAGCCCGCCAAGAGCAAGCGTTTCCATATCAGTCATTTAGGCCGCGTCGCTCCGGGCCCGTCCAGGGCGGGCACCAAAGCTGCACTCTGTATCGATCGGGAACACGTCTCAGCAACCACGGAGCGCGTGCGGACGATGGAAGGCCGGCCAGCAGCTGCGGGTCTTCAGACGTTCCAGGGCGGGGGCCAGTGACTTCCAAGATGTCGTGCAAGGAGGATACGGACGATGACGATCAGAACAGCGGGATGGGCGTTGGCGACGGTACTCGTCGGGGGCCCGGCCTGGGCGCAGGACCACAGGATCGAGATCAGCGGCCTCGCGGGATGGACGTTCAGCGACGGCGTCACGGGCGACGGTGTCCTGGCGGGTGACGGCAACATCTACAACGAGATCGGTCCCAAGGACTCCTTCAACTGGGGTCTGACCTTCGCCTACAACTTCACCGAGAACTACGCCCTCGAGTTCATGTACGACCAGCAGATGAGCGACCTCGAGGTCAAGGGCACCAACACGGCCGAGATCGGCGACTTCAAGATCGCCACCTACCACGGCGCCTTCGTGTACAACGCCGGCGACGTCGACGCGACCGTGCGGCCGTTCATCTTCCTGGGCGCGGGCGCCACGGACTATCCCGGCGTCGAGTTCACGCGCCTCAACGGGACGCAGGCCGAGATCGGCGGCGGCTCGAAGTTCTCCGGCACTTTCGGAGCGGGCATCAAGGCCTACCCCGGGTCCAACGTAGGCGTCCGCATCCAGGCACGCTGGGTGCCGACCTACATCAAGTCGGACGCGGAAGGGTACTGGTGCGATCCCTACTGGGGCTGCTACGTCGTGGGCGACGCGCAGTACTCGAACCAGTTCCAGTTCACCGGCGGCATCACGTTCCGCTTCTAGCGGCGCTTCCGCGGCCTTTCGACCAGCGCGACCGGTGTCGCGCCTGGTCGAGGGCGCGAGGCGGGCCGGCCCTGCCCCGTGCCCTTCAGCGCTTCGCGTCGGGGCGCAGGAAGGTGCCGGCATCGAGCTGCTCGAACGCGTGCTGCAGCTCCTCCTGCGTGTTCATCACGATGGGGCCGTACCAGGCGACCGGCTCCCCCAGCGGCTGGCCCGAGACCAGCAGGAAGCGGATGCCGTCGTCGCCGGCCTCGACCTCCACCTCGTCGCCGCGGTCGAACAGGACGAGCGTCCGGTTGTCCGCTTCGGACGGGGGGTGCGCGTCCGCCCAGTGGTCGGGCTCGGTCGGCACCGCCAGCGGAACCGACGCGTTGCAGAACCTCCCCGCGCCGTCGAACACGTAGGCGAACGCGTGCCGCGTCGTCTCCACGGGCAGCGCCTTGCGCTTGCCGGCCGGGATGGTCACGTCCAGGTAGACCGGCTGCGCCGCCACGTCGTCGATGGGACCGCGCAGCCCGCGGTAGGAGCCGCTGACGATGCGCACCTCCGACCCGTCGTCGTCCTTCGCGACGGGCACGTCCGCGGCCTTCACGTCCTGGTACCGCGGCGCCGTCATCTTGAGGGACGAAGGAAGGTTCGCCCAGAGCTGGAAGCCGTGCATCCGCCCCGCCGCGTCGCCGGTCGGCATCTCCTGGTGGATGATCCCGCGGCCGGCGGTCATCCACTGGATGTCGCCGGAGCCGATCGTCCCGCGGTTCCCCATGCTGTCGCCGTGCTCCACCGTGCCCGCCAGCACGTAGGTGATGGTCTCGATTCCCCGGTGCGGGTGCCACGGGAAGCCCGCGAGATAGTCCTGCGGACGGTCGTTGCGGAAGTCGTCGAGCAGGAGGAACGGGTCGAACTCCTCCGTGGCCCCGAAGCCGAACGCACGCCGGAGGCGGACGCCGGCCCCCTCCATCGTCGGCTTCGATCGTACGAGTCGCTTGACGGGCCTGGTCGCCATGGGCTCCTCCCCTCCCGATTCTAGCGGTCGCGCACGGGCGGTCAGCCGAAAGGATCGTCGTCGGCGCTCGGTCCGTAGATGGACGGTACCGCGACCCCCAGGGCGCGCAGGTACACGCTCAGCTGCCCGCGGTGGTGGTACCAGTGGTTGAGCACGGTCGAGCGGATGAACGCGAGGCGAGGCACCGCGAACAGCTCGCGCTCGCCCTTCACCATGCGCCACGTCTCGCGCAGGGCGGCGTCGTCGAGCGCCCGCAGGGCCTTCCGCGCCCGCGCGATGCTGTCCTCCAGCAGGGGCAGGAGCTCGGACGCGCTCTGGGGCCCGGCATCGGGCACGCTGAAATCGGGCGCCTGGACTGGAGACGGCGCGGCCGCGAGCTCGGCGACCGCGCCCGGAACGACGGCCACGTGCTTCGCGAGTTCTCCCAGCGTCCGCGCCTTGGGAGCCGGGCGCCAGTCCAGTCGATCGCCCGGCACGCGCTCCAGGACGCGACGGGTGGTCCCGGTCTCCGCCTCGAGCTCCTCGAGGATGGCGTCGATCAGGGCCATGGCCGCACCTCCTTCCGCCATTGCATCATCCGCAGCGACGGCCTGGGGACGTCCCGGCGAAAAGGCTCGCGATCAGGAGGCGCGCACGTCGACGGACCGGGTGCCGGCGACCAGGAAGGCCACGCCGCTGAGCGCGAGCGCCTCGAACACGCCCGCCGCCTCGAACGCGCGGCCGGGGCCGGTCCAGGTGCGCGGGATGTGCAGGAGGATCACCCACAGGCAGATCATGAGCCCCGACAGCGACGCGGCCAGGCGGGCGGGGCGCGCCACCAGCATGCCGACCCCGCCCGCGAGCAGGGCCGCTCCGGTCGCGAGCGTCCAGAAGCGCTGGCCGGGCGGGATCCAGGCCGGCACCAGCGCGTCGACGAAC
>JAICEW010000191.1 GCA_025923995.1 Vicinamibacteria bacterium
CGGCTAGGGCGCCGGGGGCTTCCCGCAGCGGCTTGTCCCTGCGTGATGACGGACTGTCCCCCGTTCCATGCGAAATCGCCCTCGTGCGACGGGTCTTCGCGACCCTCGGGCCGCTGTAAAGCAATCGTGGTGCCAGCGGACGCTCGCACAGAGGCAGCGATCGCCAGACGCACGGTTCACCATGAGGGGAAACGACTTAGCCCCGAAGGGTCGGCGACCGCCCGCGGGTCGGGCGGTGAGCGGGGGCGCGTCCAGCCGGACACGCCCGGCACACTGGCCTCGAGCTGAGGTTCGACCAAAGTCCGATTGCCTCCCGCCGCGGCGTCGCGCACGATTGCGGACCCATGAAGAACCTGGCTCTCGGGATCGTGACGGCGTTCGCCCTCGGAGCGGGATGCGCTCGAACCTCGGAGACTCCGCAGGAGAGCGCCACCCCGCCCGCCACCGTGCCCGCGTTCGCGCCGACCATGGCCAACGCCGGGCCCGCGCCGGGGGCGGCGCCGGAAGGGATGGTCTGGATCCCGGGCGGCGAGTTCTCGATGGGAGCCGTCGATCCGCGCGGGACGGTGGGCGGCGGACCCGATCCCATGAGCGATGCGCGGCCCATCCATCGCGTCTACGTGGACGGCTTCTGGATGGACGCGACCGAGGTGACGAACGACGAGTTCACCCGCTTCGTGGACGCGACCGGTTACGTGACCGTCGCCGAGCGCACGCCGCGCGCGGAGGACTTCCCCGGCGCCCCTCCGGAGAACCTGGTGGCGGGCTCGGTCGTGTTCACGCCCCCCCGCGAAGAGGTCCCGCTGAACAACCACTATCGCTGGTGGAGCTACCTGCACGGCGCGAGCTGGCGCCATCCGCACGGTGCGAAGAGCGACCTGCGCGGGAAGGGGCGCTTCCCGGTCGTGCACATCGCGTACGAGGACGCGGAGGCGTACGCGCGCTGGGCGGGCAAGCGGCTGCCCACGGAGGCGGAGTGGGAGTTCGCGGCGCGCGGCGGGCTGAGCGGCAAGGTGTACGCCTGGGGGGACGACTTCCACCCCAAGGGCGCGTGGCTCGCGAACACGCACCAGGGGCGGTTCCCGATCGAGGACAAGGGCGAGGACGGCTACCGCGGCATCGCGCCCGTGGCCCGCTTCCCCGTCGAGGGCTACGGGCTCTACGACATCTCCGGCAACGTGTGGGAGTGGGTCAGCGACTGGTACCGTCCCGACTACTACGCGCGCCTGGCGGCCGCGGGCGGGGTCGCCCGCAACCCGCAGGGGCCCGACACGCCCTACGACCCGGCCGAGCCCACCGAGAAGAAGCGCGTGCACCGCGGGGGGTCGTACCTGTGCACCGAGCTGTACTGCACGCGCTACATGGTGGGGACGCGCGGCAAGGGCGAGGCGAGCACGGGCTCGGACCACCTCGGCTTCCGTTGCGTGCGCGCGGCCGGCGCGTCCTGACCCGCCACGCGGGTCCACCGCTCAGTCGGACGGCGCGTCACACGTCTTCTGCTGCCAGCCGCCGCGGATGTTCGTGTTGTCGCAGTAGCTCTTGCCCTGCGAGTTGGGGTTGTTGAGGTACTCCAGGATGGACGCGCAGGTCTCTCCCTCGCCCGGCTGGACGGAGCAGACGCCGGAGTAGCGCGTGTTCGTGAAGCAGCACGGGCGGACCGGATCCGCCGCCTTCACCACCTGCCCGGAGCCACCACCCATGAGCGCCAGCACGGCCGCACATCCGAGGATTCGCTTCTTCATGCTCGACCTCCGTCCCATCTTGTCACGGGCCCGTGCCGCATGGCAGCCGGCCCATTCGCTTCCGCCGGCGTTGTAGGCTGGTCCTTGATGAACGGCACCGCGGCGGCGCCCGCTTCCGACCTCGCTCCGGCCGCGGGCGAGCGCGCCGGCGGCGACCCGGTTCCCGACGGCTGCGTGCGCATCGAGGTCTACGTCGGCGAGCTGCGCCAGCTCTTCAACGCGATGGACCCGTCGCCCTTCCGCGAGAAGGACCTCGACCCCAAAGCGGAGGAGTTCATCGTCGGCTGGGCGCGCGAGGCCGCGCCCGAGGCCCGGCTGGCCCTGCTGGTGCACGTCGACCGCATGGAGGACCTGCCGGCGAGCGTGGCCTTCCTGAAGGACGCGGTGCGCGAGTTCTTCACGCACCGTGCCGAAGCGACGCGCCAGCGTCTTCGCCACCTGTTCCGCCTCGGCCGCACCAGCCTCGCGATCGGCCTCGTGTTCCTCGCCGCGTTCACGATCGCGAGCCAGCTCGTGGCGGAGGCGCTGCAGGGTTGGCGCTTCGCCGCCGTCGTGACGGAGGGCCTCCTGATCGGCGGCTGGGTCGCGATGTGGCGCCCGCTCGAGGTGTTCCTCTACGACTGGTGGCCCATCCGCGAGGAGGCGCGGCTCTACGACCGGCTGGGCGCGATACCGGTGCGCCTCGTCCATCGCGGCGCCGCGGAGCGCGAGAGGGTCACTCTTCCGCCAGCGCTTCGACAGGGCTGACGCGCGCCGCGCGCTCGGACGGGATCGCCGACGCCGCCAGCGCGACCACCGCCAGCAGCCCGCCCGCGGCGGCGAGCATCCACGGATCGAGCGCACGCACGTCGTGCAGCAGCCCCTGCACCGCGCCCGCCGCGAGCCACGCCCCGGCCCCACCCACCACCAGCCCCACCGCCAGCAGTCGCAGCGCGAGGCCGACGAACTGCGCGCGCACCTGGCTGGGGCGGGCGCCCAGCGCGATGCGCAGGCCGATCTCCCGCCGGCGCTGGGCAACCGCGTAGGCCACGACCCCGTAGGTACCGATCGCGGCCAGCGCGAGCGCGGCGGCGGAGAACAGGCCCGCCAGCAGGGCGGGCGAGCGTCGCGCCACCAGGCTGTCGGCGATGCGGGCGTCCATCGCGCGCACGTCCGCCACCGGCACCTCGGGATCGACGGCGCGCACCGCCCCGCGCAGCGTCGCCTCGAAGAGGTCGGCCGGCGCGGCCGTGCGTGCGACGACGTAGAGGTCGCCGTTGTTCGGACCGTGTCCGTACGGGAAGTACACCGCCCCCTGTCCCGCCCGCTCCGCCAGCTCCGCCTGCTTGGCGGCTCCCACCACGCCCACGACCGCGAAGGCCTCCGCGTCGGCGCCCTCCTGCGGACCCCAGAAGAGCCGCCGGCCGACCGCGCTCTCCTCCCCCCAGTAGCGGCGCGCGAACGCGTCGTCCACCACGCACACGCGCTCGGGCCGCCGCGGGTCGGACGCGTCCAGGAAGCGGCCCTCGCGCAGCGTGAACCCCAGCGCCGCGAAGTAGTCGCCCCCGACGCCGAAGACGTAGTGGCCCTGAGGCGACTCTCCCGGCCGCGGGGCGTGGCCCTTGACCCGTACGGCGCTCTTCCCGCTCCACCCGTTGAACGGCAGGTTCGTGGACACGCCGGCCGCGGTGACCCCGGGCTGCCGCCTCACCTCCTCCAGCAGCCGCTCCGCGAAGCCGACGCGCGCCTGCGCGCCCGGGTAGTGCTTCCACGGCATCACGACCTGCCCGCTCGCCACCTGCGTGGGCCGGAAGCCCGGCGCGATCGCGCTCACACGCCACAGGCTCAGCCCCAGCACGCTCGCGCCGCTCAGCAGCACGAACGCCAGCGCGACCTGCGCCGTGACCAGCGCGTGGCGCAGGCGACGCGCGGCGCGCCCGGACGTGCTGCCGCGTGGCTGGAGGTGGAGGGCCTCGGGCCCCGCGCGCAGGCCGAACCAGGCGAATGGCAGTCCCATGGCGACGCCGAGCACCGCCGCGACCCCCAGGCCGACGGCGGCGACCCGGGCGTCGAGCACGACGCGCGCGCCGAGCGGAAGCTGCGAGGCGCCCAGGGCGGACAGCAGCCGGATGCCGGCCGCCCCGATCGCGACGCCGAGCACGCCACCGACGAGCGCCAGCAGGACCGCTTCGGCCAGCCCTTCGGCGACCACGTGGCGCCGGCCGGCGCCGAGGGCCTGGCGCACGGCCAGCTCCTTCTCGCGCGCGCTCGCCCGCACCACCAGCAGGCCCGCCACGTTGACCGCCCCGATCAGCAGGAGGACCACCGCGCCCGCCTGCACGAGCACCAGCAGCGGCCGGACCGCGGCCACGTGGTCGGCGTGCAGCGGCACCACGCGCGACCGGAAGCCCGCCGCGGCCATCTGCGGGGCGGCCGGGTCGCCGGCGCTCACGGCCGCGTCGTGTGCGTCGACCTGCGCCTGCGCCTCCTCGAGGCTCGCGCCCTCCGCCAGGCGCGCGATCATCTGCCGCGCCCCGCCGCCCGAATGGCGGCGCGACGGCAGGCGCTGCTCCGGGTTCGAGGAGAGCGGGAAGAACAGCCGCGCGGGCGACGAGAGGAAGCTGAAGCCGGGCGGCAGGACGCCCACCACCGACATCTCCAGGCCGTCGATGCGGAGGCTGCGCCCCAGCACGCCCGGGTCCGCCCCCAGGCGCTCGCGCCAGAACGCGTCCGAGAGCACGACCACGCGATCGGTCTCGAACGTGGTCTCCTCCTCGGTGAACGCGCGGCCCATCGCCAGCGGCTGGCCCAGCGTCGCGAAGAACTCCGGCGACACGCGCAGGGAGCTCTCGCGCACGGTCGAGCCCGCTCCGCCCACGACCGCAGTGTCCGGCCAGTACACCGCCATCGACGCCAGTGCGGCGATGCGGCCCCGGCGCTCGTAGTAGTTGGTCAGCGAGCACCCGTCGTCCGGCACGCCCGCGCGCGGGTAGCTGTTGAAGACGCGCACCAGCCGCTGCGAATCCATGAAGGGCAGCGGCCGCAGGAGGACGGCGTCGACCAGCGCGAACAGCGCCAGGTTGGCGCCCAGGCACGCGGCCATGGTGGCGACCGTGGCCGACGTGAAGCCAGGCGTCCGGCGCAGGCGCCGCGCGGCCTGCCGGAGGCTCCGCGCCGCCTCGTCGAAGAGGCGCAGCCCGCTCGCGCGACGGCACTCGTCCTTCACGTGGTCGAGCCCGCCGAACTCCATGCGCGCGCGCCGCGCGGCCTCCTCGGCCGGCACGCCTTCGCGCTCGAGGTCGGCCGCGTACGCCTCGAGATGGAAGCGCATCTCCTCGGCCATCCCCCGCTCGAAGCGGTCGCGGCCCACGAGGAAGCGCCAGGCGGAACGGAGGGCGGCCCTCACGCTTCCTCCGGACGGGCGTCGAGCGCGGAGGCGATGGCGACCGCCAGGCGGTTCCACCCGGCCGCCTCCTCCTTCAGGCGGCGTCGGCCAGCCGCGGTCAGCGTGTAGAACCGCGCCCGTCGGTTGTTCTCGCTGAGGCCCCAGTGCGTGTCGAGCAGCCGCTGGCGCTCCAGTCGGTAGAGCGCGGGGTACAGCGAGCCCTGCGCGATGTCGAGGGCGCCGCCCGAGATCTGCCGGATCCGCAGCAGCACGCCGTAGCCGTGCAGCGCCTCCAGCGACACGGCCTTCAGGATCAGCATGTCCAGCGTGCCGGGCAGCAGCTCGGCCGGCTTCCCCACGCGCGCCCCCCCTCCTAGAGAGACTAGGAATGTGGCACGGCTCTCCTAGCCTGTCAAGGAGAGAGGCGTCCGGGCCTCAGTCGGTCCGCAGCGCCACCAGCGGGTCGATGGAAGCCACGCGGCGCGCGGGCAGGAGCCCGGCCGCGAGCGACGCGAGCGCCAGGACCCCGACCGCGGCCGCGAAGCTCGTGACGTCGAAGCGACCGATGCCGTAGAGCATCGTGCCCATGCCTCGCGCCATGAAGGCCGCGGCGACCAGGCCGAAGCCGATGCCCAGGACCAGCGGCCGCACGCTGGCCTTGAGCAGCAGGATCGCGATGGACGCGCGCGGCGCGCCCAGCGCCAGGCGCAGGCCCATCTCGCCCGTGCGCCGCGAGGCCGCGTGCGAGAGCAGGGCGTGGATGCCGAGGGCGGTGAGGACGAGCGCGCTCAGCGAGAAGGCCGCGACGAGCGCCAGGTAGAAGCGCGTCGGCGAGTACTCGACCGCGATCTCCTCCTCCATGCGGCCGACCCAGTGCACCGCGGAGGCGGGCGCCACGGCCGCGATGCGGCGCCGCAGGGGCTCGATGAGCGCGCCCGGATCCCCGGCGGTCCAGGCCCCGATCGAGACCACCGTCTCGGGAAAGCGCGCGAGCGGCAGGTACACGTCGTGCCGCGAGCGGCGCGGGTCGACGGCGCTCCCGGCGCTCACGAAGCGTCGCGTGTCCTCCTCCGCCAGCCCGTCGTACGCCACGTCCTCCGCCACCCCCACGACGCGCGCGGGGCCGCTCGGCAGGTCGCCGCGTTCCGCGAGCGTGATGGTGCGGCCGAGCGCCTGGTCCACTCCGCCCAGCAGCGCCGCGAGTGAGCGGCTCACCACCACGACCGGCTCGCCGGAGCCGTCGCCGGCGGCGACGTTGCGCCCCGCCACCACGCGAGCGCCCAGCATGGGCAGGAAGCTCTCGTCGACCAGGTGCGCCCCGACCTCGAGCCCGTCCGGCGCCTCGGCCCGCTCGAACCCCTCGAAGCGGATGCGCGCGCGGTAGCCGTCGTAGGGAGGCAACGTCGGGTGCACGAGGCCGATCCGATCCGCCCCCGGCACCTCGGACAGCTCGCGCTGCAGCCGCGCGTAGAGCGCGGGCAGCCGCGAGCGGTCCCCCCCGAAGTCCGCGGGGTTGAGCGTGACCGCGAGCCGCGCGAGGCGCTCGCGGTCGAAGCCGAGGTCGGTGGCCGACAGCTCGCGGTAGCTGCGCGCGAGCAGGCCGCCGGCGACGAGCAGCGCCAGCGTGAGCGCGGTCTCCGCGGCGACCAGCAGCGCGCCCCATCGCTTCCCGCGGCCGCCGCCCACGGTGCCGCGCCCGCCGTCGCGCAGCACGTCGGCGGCCTCGACGCGCCGCGCGAGCAGCGCGGGGGCGGTGCCGGCCACCAGCCCCGCCAGGGCGAGCGTGCCCGCGGCCAGCGCCAGCGCGATCGGGTCGGGCGTCAGGTCGAGGTAGCCGGGCAGGATGAAGCGGCCGGGAGGTGCCAACGCCAGGAACCCGCGCAGCACGGCGGGACCCGCCAGCGCGCCCAGGATGCCGCCGGTGGCCACGATCGCGAACGCCTCCAGCAGGAGCTGCGCCGTCAGCCGCCCCGCCTCCGCGCCGAGCGCGGCCCGGATGGCGAGCTCGCGGCGGCGGTCCAGCACGCGCGCGAACAGCAGGCTGCCCACGTTCGTGGCGGCGATCAGCAGCAGGACGGCCGCCGAGGCGAACAGCATGAAGCCGCCGCCGCGGAGCCCTTCGCGCCAGTTCTCGCCCATGGCCTCGAGACGGACGCGGCGGCGCGCGTAGACGTCGGGATGTTCGGCCGCCAGCGCCTGTCCGACCGCCCGCGCCTCCTCCTCGGCCGCCGCCATCGTGACGCCCGGCTTGAGCCGCCCGATGACCCAGGCCGGCCGCACGGTCCGGTTCGTGAGGTACCCGCGCGGCTCGTACTGGCCGAGCGGGAGGAACAGCTCGACCACGTCGTCCTCGACCGTCCCGTCGAAATGCGGGGCCGCGACACCCACGATCGTGTACGTCGCGTTCTCCGTGCGCAGCGTGCGGCCCACCGCGGCGGGGTCGGCGCCGAACAGGCGCGTCCACGCGCCATGGCTGAGGACCGCGACCGGCGGCGCGTCCGCCGCGTGGTCGTAGGGCGCCAGCAGCCGGCCCGCGGCCGGACGCACGCCCAGGGTCTCGAAGTAGCCGGGCGTGACGGCTTCGCCCCGCATGCGCTCGGCACCGTCGCCCATGCGCGCCGCCAGCCGCACGCGCGCCGTGCCCAGGAACGCGTCGAACGATCCCAGGCGCGCGAACGCGCCGATCTCAGGGATCGAGAGCGAGATGCGCCGCCGCACGCCGGGCTCCTCGAGCCAGATGCGCACCAGCCGGTCGCCGGCGGGGAACGGCACCGGACGCAGCAGCGCCGCGCTGACCAGCGTGGCCACGGACGTCGTGGCCGCGGTTCCGAGAGCGGTGCAGAGGATCGCGGCCAGGGCGAGGGCGGGCGTCGCACGCAGCGAGCGGACGGCGTGACGCATCGTCTGGATCATCGGCGGTCCATCCGAGATGCCCCCGTGCGTTTATCCGCGAGGTGACGGCCGCGTGTCCAGCAGAATCCGCGCGTTCGAATCGTTGGACGTCGTGCGGGAGAACACCGGGCGTGAGGACCGCCACCGCTTCAGACGAGGCCGGCGAACCCGTCGGCCAGGTACACCTGGAGAGCGGCCTCGTCGCGGGCGGAATCGAGGAAGCGGTTCCAGGCGTTGCGCTCGTGCCAGACCGCGGCCAGCTCCCAGACGCAGTACGTGGCCGCGTGGTCGCCCTTCTTCACCGGCTGGTACGCGCCGCCGTCGGCCGGCTTCCAGTAGACGCTCTCCCAGACCTCGTTCGCCTGGTTCCAGGTGGACACCAGCAGCAGCGCGACCGAGTTGGGCCGATCCTGCGCGTCGGCGAGGTGCAGCATGACGAACCCGGGCTGTCCCTCGACGTCCAGCCGCCCGGCCTCGACCTCGGCACACACGAACGCGCGGGTCTCGTCCTCGAGCCCCATCGGCATCAGGGCGTCAGGCCGTCGGATCTCGTACCACTTGAGCGTGGTCCGCGGCAGGCGCAGGCGCGCCCCCGGCGTCACCCGCCGCTGGTGATGCCGGTAGGACGCGGGCACGGCGGTCGGGACGGCGGTCTGGACGGCGGTGGTGGTGGCGCTCACGGAACCCTCCCCTGCCTTCCATTCTCGGCACGAGAGCGGTCCCGCGCGATAGCCACCCGCGGCCGCACGCGCATGGCCAATCGGCCGACCGAAGGCGCCAGCCCTGCGTGCCACAATCCCCGGGCCCGGCTGCGTATGACAGGGCCGGTCCCGGGATTGTCGTCAGGGCGCTGTCGATTCCCGCCTCGCCCGTTCGACCAACGGGCGAAAGGCGCCAGGAGCGCCTTGATGAAGGAGGGAGAACCGACATGACCGCACGCACCCGAAGGATCGCGTTGCTGGCCCTCGTGGCCGGCCTGGCTGGAGCCTCCGCCCGCGCCGCCGCCCCCGCGGCGGGCGCGGCCTCGCTGGACCGGCTGAAGGCCCTGGCCGGGGAGTGGGTCGCCGCCGAGGACAACGAGATGGTGAAGAAGGGGGCCCTGGTCTCCCGCTACGTGGTGTCGGCCGGCGGCACCGCGGTCGTGGAGACGGTCTTCCCCGGGAGCCCGCACGAGATGGTCACGGTCTACCACCTCGACGGCTCCGAGCTCGTGCTCACCCACTACTGCATGGAGGGCAACCAGCCGCACATGCGCGGCCGCGAGGCTGGCCCGTCGCGCCTCGAGTTCGCCCTCGAGGGCGGCACCAACATCGACCCCGCACGCACGCGGCACATGAACTCCGCGTGGGTCGAGCTCGTCGGCCCTGACGAGATCCGCTCCGAGTGGACGGAGATCGAGGCCGGCCAGACCGTGTTCGTCGCCAAGTCCCACCTCGTGCGCAAGACGCGCTGACCAGACTCCCGACCGGGGGCGAAAGGAACGACATGAAGTACCTGCTGCTGATCTACGAGAACGAAGCCAGCTTCGCCTCCATCCCCGAGGCGGAGCAGGGAAGGATCTTCGGGGAGTACATGGACTACACGAGGCGCATCAAGAAGAACGGGAACTACATCGGGGGCGAGGCGCTGGAGCCGGTCGCGACCGCGACGACGGTGCGCGTCAAGGACGGCAAGACGCTGACGACCGACGGCCCGTTCGCCGAGACGCGCGAGCAGCTGGGCGGGTTCTACCTGGTGGAGGCCAAGGACCTGGACGAGGCCATCTCGCTCGCGACGGGCATCCCGGCCGTGCGCAACGGGTGCATCGAGGTGCGCCCGATCATGCCGACGCCGCCGGTCGACTGACGGTCCTCGATGCGCCGCCCGGCAGACTAAACTGCCGGGCGGCGCCATGGATCTCGATTCGGTCTATCGCGAGCAGCGGCCGCGCGCGCTGGCCACGCTCATCCGCATCCTGCGCGACTTCGACCTGGCCGAGGACGCGCTGCAGGAGGCGTTCGCCGCGGCCCTCCAGCAGTGGCCGGCCGAGGGCACGCCGCGCAACCCGTGCGCCTGGCTGGTGTCCGCGGCGCGACACAAGGCGATCGACCGCATCCGCAGGGAGAGGAGCTTCGCGGCCCGCCGCCACCTGGTCGCGTGGCAGGCGGAATCGGTGCTGCCGGCGGACGAGGCGGACGAGCCGTTCCCGGACGACATGCTGCGCCTCATCTTCACGTGCTGCCATCCCGCCCTCGCCCTCGAAGCACAGGTGGCGCTCACGCTGAAGACGCTGTGCGGACTCTCGGTCGAGGAGATCGCGCGCGCGTTCGTGGTGGCTCCCGCCACGATGGCGCAGCGCCTGGTCCGCGCCAAGGCCAAGATCCGGACCGCGCGCATCCCCTACGAGGTCCCGGGCGGCGATCGGCTGGCCGACCGGCTCGAGGGCGTGCTGCGCGTCGTCTACCTCGTGTTCAACGAGGGCTACGCCGCCACTTCGGGTGACGCGCTGGTGCGGAGGGACCTCGCGCAGGAGGCGATCCGCCTGGGCCGGTTGCTGCGCGCGCTCCTGCCCGCCTCGGGCGAGGTGGGCGGACTGCTGGCCCTCATGGTCCTGCACGACTCGCGGCGCACGGCGCGGGTCGACGCGCAGGGCGAGCTGGTGACGCTCGACGAGCAGGACCGCTCGCGATGGGACCAGGCGCAGATCGCGGAGGGGCTGGCCCTGGCCGAGGAGTCCGTGCGACGGTCGCGCGCGGGCTTCTACGCGCTCCAGGCTGCGATCGCCGCGGTCCACGGGCAGGCGGCGACGGCGGCCGACACCGACTGGCGGCAGATCGCGGGGCTGTACGCGCTGCTGCTGCGCGCGCATCCCTCGCCGGTGATCGCGCTCAACCACGCCGCGGCGGTCGCGATGTGCGGAGCGCTGGAGCAGGGGTTGGCCCTCATCCAGCGGATCGAGGAGACGGGCGCGCTCTCCCAGTACCACCTGCTGCCCGCGGCCCGTGCGGACCTCCTGCGGCGCCTGGGCCGCACCCACGAGGCTGCGTGCGCGTACGAGCGCGCGCTCGGCCTGGTGACGCAGGAGCCGGAACGGCGCTACCTGGAGCGGCGACTCCGCGAGATGCGCGACGCGGAGCGCTAGCGTGGCCGTTCCCGCGCCGGCCGAGGCCTTCCTGCCCGCCCGCCGCACGCCCCTCGTCTACTTCGCGTTCGCCCACGCCTGCCTGTTCGGGGCGCTGGTCCTGCTGGCCTGGCGTCCCGCGGAGCTGGGGGCCTTCTACTACCACCCGCGGCTGATCGCGGTGGTCCACCTGGTGACGCTCGGCTTCCTGGCCAGCGCCATCCTGGGCGCGCTGTACCTGGTGTGCCCGCTCGCGTTCCGCCTGCCGCTCCCTGAAGGGCGCCTCGACCTCGCGGCGGCGATCTCGTGGACGATCGGCGTGAGCGGCATCGCGTCGCACTTCTGGCTCGAGCGCTACGCCGGGATGGCGTGGTCGGGAGCGATGGCGCTGCTCACGCCCGCGTGGGTGGGGGCGCGCGTGCTGGCGGGGCTCCGGCGCTCGCCCGCGCCGATCGAGGCGCGGCTCCCGGTCGCGCTCGCCCTCCTGAACCTGTACCTCGCGGGTGCCTTGGGCGTGATGCTCGGGGTCAACAAGCACGACGCGTTCCTGCCGTTCGCGCAGCTCGACGGCGTGCACGCCCATCTTCACGTCGCCGCGGTCGGGTTCGCGACGCTGATGGTCGTCGGCGCCGGCTACCGCATGCTCCCGATGGTCCTCCCCGCGGCCATGCCGAAGGGCCGGCTCGCGCTGGCGAGCGGCCTGCTGGTCGAGGCCGGCGTGCTCGGCCTCGCCGGCGCGCTCCTGTTCGCGAAGCCCCTGGTCGCGCCCTTCGCCCTGATGACGCTCGCGGGCCTGCTCGCCTTCCTTTCGCGCGTCTTGTTCATGCTCCGGAACCGGCGGCCGCCACCCGCGGAGCGCCCACGGCCCGACTGGCCGCTGGCCCACGTGTTCCAGGCGCTCGCGTACCTCGTCGTGGCCGCGGCCATCGGCCTGGGCCTGGCGCTGCTCGAGCCCTCGGACACGACGCTGCGTCTCAGCCTCGCCTATGGCGTGTGCGGGCTGCTCGGGTTCCTGGCCCAGCTCGTGGTGGGGATCGAGTCCCGCCTCCTCCCGCTCGCCTCCTGGCTGCAGGGGTTCGCGGCGGGCGGCTACCGCGACCTGCCGCCCTCGCAGCACGCCGCGGTCCCGCGCGCGGGCGCCGCGGCCGCGGCGCTGCTGTGGACGGTGGGCGTGCCGGGCGTCGGCGCGGGGATGGCGCTGGACCGGCCCGGATGGACGACGGCGGGCGCGGCCGCGCTCGCGCTCGCCGTCCTCGTCCTGTTCGTCACGGGGGCTCGA
>JAICEW010000192.1 GCA_025923995.1 Vicinamibacteria bacterium
CGCCGATCGCCTCGGGGTCCCAGTCGAAGACCTGACGGCCCTCCGTGTCGGTCAGGATGTACAGCCGGATGGTGAGGCGCGCCGCGGGGTTGTTGTTGTCGACCGGGGGCTCGCACGGGTCCTCGCACGGCTCGGTCGTGGGCGACGGCAGCGCGGCCGGCACCGGAGTGGGCGTCGCGGCCGCGAGCGTGACGGGCGGAGCGACGGGCTCGGGTCCGCTGGCCCCGCCCCCGCACGCGGGAAGCAGGGCGCAGGCAGCGAGCGCCAGGGGGAGGGCAACCGTTCTCATGGCCCCGAAGGATAGCGCCGGACGCGTTCCGGATCCACGTTTTTTCGAGTCGTGGGGCCTAGATACGTAACAGTTACAACCTGCGCGCCGGAGACTCAACGTGTTCGGAACATGTTGAGTGCGCGCGACTCAGCATGTTCTGGAACACGTTCTCACTCGCGCAGCGCCAGGCCCAGGATCTCCATCGCGATCCGCGCCGCGACCACGGCCGTGATCCCCTGCGGGTCGCGCGCGGAGTTGTACTCGACGACGTCCCCGCCCACGACGGGCGCCGGGATCGAATGGACGATGTCGAGCACTTCGCGGACGCTGAGCCCCCCCGGCTCCCAGTGCGAGACGCCCGGCGCGCACGAGGGGTCGAGTCCGTCGAGGTCGATCGTCACGTAGACCGGCCCCGCGACGTCCGGGACGGGCCAGCGCGCGCGGTCGCGCATCTCGTGCGAGCGCACGCCGAACCGTTCGACCTGCTCGCGCTGGTGCGCGTTCATCGTCCGGATCCCGAACTGGTGGAGCCGCCGGATGAAGCCGCGCTCGAGCGCCCGGGCGAACGGGCTCGCGTGCGAGAGCGGGTTGCCCTCGTAGTCGTCGTAGAGGTCGGGATGCGCGTCCACGTGGACCACGTCGACCGGCCCCAGCCGGCCGTGCAGGCCGGCCAGGATCGGATACGTCACCGAGTGGTCGCCGCCCAGGAACACGGCCCGGCGCGTCCCGGCGAGGACGGCGGCCGCGGCGGCGCGGATGCGCTCGAAGTCGTCCGGCGTCTCGAGCGCCAGGTCGCCCAGGAAGTCGAGCGTGCCCGGCCGCGAGAGATCGACGCCGGTCTCGGTCCACCCGTTCGACTCCTCGCGCCTCATGGCGGCGGCGACGAGCGCAGGGCCGTCGAGCGGCGCCCTGAGGAAGGACGAGTTCTGGAACGTCGGGAGCCCGAGCACCGCCGCGCGTGCGCGGCCGTGCGTGAGCTGCGACTCGAGCTTCGCCTGGTCCAAGGTCTCCTCCGTCACTCCCGCGCGAACAGGACGCCCGGGCACAGCTTGCCTTCGGGGTCCAGCGCGCGCCTCGTCGCGCGCATCTGCGCGATCCCGTCGTCGCCGTAGAGCCGGCGCAGCAGCGCCTGCTTGACCGGGTCGCGGCCGACGCCGTGCTCGGACATCGGGCAGCCGCCCATGGCCAGCACCGCCTCCCCGATCTCCGCGATCGCGTCCTCGCCGGCGTGCACGTCGGCGGCCGTGCGCGGGATGGCGTTCGCGTGGATGTTGCCGTCCGACACGTGGCCCCACAACGCATGGTCCAGGCCGCGGCGCGAGAAGGCCGCGCGGTACACCGCCATGGCCTCCGCCAGGCGGTCCATGGGCACGATCACGTCACCGGCGACCTTGTGGACGCTCGGATGGTCCCGCTGCGCGGCCCGGATGCGGCGGTTCACCGCGAGGGGCACGCCTTCCCGCATCGCGAGCAGCGCGCCGGCGCGCCGCTCGTCGCCCGGGAGGGCCACGAGCGTCGGGCCCACCAGCCCGCGGCCGCACAGGTCCTCGATGCGCCCGGCCGCGTCGTCGTCGAGAGGGCCCGCCTCCGACTCGACCGCGAAGAGCAGTGCGTACTGCGCCGCCGCGGGCAGCGGCACGGCGTGCTCGCGGTCGAGGCCGTCCTCGCGCAGCAGCTCCAGGCTGCGAGCGTCCACCGATTCGATCGACGCCACGTCGAGGCCCGCGCCGCCGGACCGCGCGGCGAGCGCCTCGCCCCGCAGGCGCGCCACCGCACCGAGCGCGTCGGGCTCGCCGGCGAACGCGGCCCACACCAGCAGGCGTGCGGGCGCACGCCGCACGCCGAGGACGGCCTCGGTGATGACGCCCAGCGTCCCTTCCGAGCCGACGAACAGGTCGACCAGGTCCATTCGCGGCTCGGCGTGGTACCCGGCCGAGCGCTTCGGCACGCGTGGCATCACGTACGTCGGGACCGGCACCTGGAGCGCCGTGCCGTCCGCGCGTTCCAGCAGGAAGCGGCCGTCCTCCGCGCGCGCCTCGCCGCGCGCGAGGTCGAGCACCTCCCCGCTCGCGAGCACGACCGTGAGCCCGCGCACCCAGTCGCGCGTCGAGCCGTACTTGAAGGTGGCCGCGCCCGCCGCGTTCGTCGAGCACACGCCGCCGACGAGCGCTCCGTGGAACGTCGGCACGGGCGGATAGAACAGGCCCTGCGGGCGCAGCGCCTCCTCCAGGCTGCTGAGCGCGACGCCCGCGCCCGCGCGCACGCTGCCGTCCCGCACGGCGCCGATCGCGTCCAGGCGCGCGAGCGACATCACCCACTCGCCGAACGGCGTCGCGCCCCCCGTCAGCGACGACTGCGCGCCCACCGGGAGCACGGCCGGCGCTTCGCGCAGGACCCAGGCGACCTCGCCTTCGGTGCGCGGAAGGAGCACGGCCGGCGCATGGCCGCCCGGCGTGCGCGCCGCGTCCTGGAGGTACGGCGCCATGTCCGCGGGATCGGTGAGCCGCTGGGGCGCGCGCACCTCGCCCCGCGGCGCCCGGGTGCGGAGGCGGGGCGGCGCAGGCACGTCGGATCCCCTAGGACCGCAGGTGGCCGATCTTGGACTGCAGGAACGCGCGGCCGCGCTTCCACTCGGCCATGTCGCCGCGGGTCAGGGCCAGGAGCGTCGCCGCCGCGCGCTCCGCCAGCTCCGGCTGATCCATCTCGCGCAGCTCCTCCTCGACCAGGCGCAGCTTCTCGCGGATGCTGTCGAGCGTGCCCACGTCGGTCGCGTTGAGCGTGGAGAGGAGCACGTCGATGCGGGCGGCGGTCTTCGTCATGGCGTGTGCCGACGCTATCTCACTTCCAGCGCAGCGACAATCCCCCCAGCACGCGGCTGACGCGGATCTCGAGGCGCCGGGTCGCGTTCGCCTTGAACGTGGCGGCGGTGGTCTCGGTCTTGATGTTGTCGTTCCAGCGCACCTGGACCTTGACCTGACGCCGGCCCGCGGGCACCTCCAGCGTCTCCTCGACCGCGCCCTTGCGCACGCCGAAGGAGAGGATCTTCTTCGTGACGCGCGAGTCCAGCTCCTCCTCCAGCACCAGGTCGCCGTCCACCCAGACGCGCAGGCGCCCGCTCTTCAGGTGGTGCTCGAAGTCGATCGCGAGCCGGCCGGCGGACGTCGCGAACGCGGGGGCCGCGGCGGGCGCCGGGGACCGGGGCGCCGGACGAGCCGGCGCCGCGCTCTCGCGCACCGCGGGCGGCTGCGGGTGCGCCGCCGCCTCATCCGCAGGCGTGACCGACTCCTCGCGCACGGCCACGACCACCGCCGCGACACCGACGGCGAACGCCAGCAGCGCGGCCAGCGGCTCCCATCGCCATCGGCGCGGCGCGGATGCCAACGTCGTCTTCACCGTGTCCACGACCAGCTCGGCCAGCGGATGTTCCGCCTCGGGCCGGAGCGACCACGTCGCCAGCGGGCGGCCCTCGAGCAGGTCCTCGGCGTCGCGCGCCATCGCCTCGCCGTCCTGGTAGCGGTCGGCGGGCGACTTGGCGAGCGCCCGCTTGAGGAACAGGTCCACGTCCGGCGGCACGTCGGGGTTGACGGCGCTCGGCGGATCGGGGTGCTCCTGTGTCACGCGAGCGAGCACCTGGAACACGTTGTCCGCACGGAAGGCCTGCTTGCCCGTGAGCATCGTGTACGTGATGGAGCCCAGCGAGAAGAGGTCGGAGCGGCCGTCGAGCGACTGGCCCAGCGCCTGCTCCGGCGACATGTAGAGCGGGGTGCCGAAGAGCTGGCCCGCGGAGGTGAGCTCGATGTGCGGCGCCTTGGCGATGCCGAAGTCCATGACCTTCGGCTCGCCCGAGGCCAGCAGCATGACGTTCGCGGGCTTGATGTCGCGGTGCACGATGCCGTGGCGGTGCGCGTGGTGCAGCGCGCGGGCGAGCCCGGCCGCCACCCGCAACGCCTCCCGCCAGGGCAGCGGCTCGCCGTTCTCGGTGACCTCCGCCAGCGTGCGCCCCTGCAGATACTCGAGCGCGATGTAGAGGATGCCGGTGTCCTCGTCCCGGCCGACGTCGTGCACCACGACGATCCCGGGGTGCGACAGGCGGCCGGCGACGCGCCCCTCGGCCAGGAAGCGCTGCTCGAACCCCTTGCGCTCCGGGGCCGGGACCGCGAACGCGAGGTCGATCGTCTTGAGCGCGATGCTGCGCTCCAGCGCCGGATCCTCGGCCAGGTACACGATCCCCATCGTGCCCCGCCCCAGCTCGCGGCGGATCTCGTAGCGGCCGATCCTGGACAGCGACGTTCCGCTCACGCTCGGCGCACATGATCTCATACGCGAACGGGCGCCACGGAGCGCGCGGGTATACTGAACGCGCATGCCAAGCCAGAGCGACTACAAGGTGGTCATCCTCGGATCCGGGCCGGCCGGGCTGACCGCGGCGGTGTACGCGTCGCGCGCGAACCTCTCGCCCCTCGTGGTGGAGGGCGGCGGCGGCGAGGACGCCACCGACCTGCCGGGCGGCCAGCTCATGCTGACGACCGACGTGGACAACTACCCCGGCTTCCCCGAGGGAATCCTCGGGCCGGAGATGATGGACCGCTTCCGCCGCCAGGCGGAGCGCTTCGGGACGGAGTTCGCGGGCGGCGCCGCCACCACCGCGGACCTGTCGCAGCGGCCCTTCCGGCTGGCGCTGGAGTCGGGCCCCCTCACCACGCAGGCGCTGGTGATCGCGACCGGCGCGCGCGCCAAGTGGCTCGACCTGCCGGACGAGCTGGACTTCCGGACCCGCCTGGGCGGCATCTCCGCCTGCGCGACCTGCGACGGGTTCTTCTACAAGGACAAGGACGTGCTGGTGGTCGGCGGCGGCGACACGGCGATGGAGGAGGCGAGCTTCCTCACCAAGTTCGCGCGCAAGGTCACGGTCGTGCACCGCCGGCAGGAGCTCCGCGCCTCGAAGATCATGGAGGAGCGCGCGCGGGCGACCCCGAAGATCGAGTGGCTGCTCGACAGCGTCGTCGAGGGCTACCTCGGGCGCGGCGAGGAGCGCTTCCGGGGCGCGCGCGTGCGCAACCTGCGCACCGGCGACGCGAAGGACGTGGAGGCGGGCGGGCTGTTCATGGCCATCGGGCACGAGCCCAACACGGCCCTGTTCCGCGGCCAGCTCGACATGGACGGCAGCGGCTACCTGGTCACGCGCGACGGCACCACCGCGACCAACGTGCCGGGCGTGTTCGCCGCCGGCGACGTGGCCGACCACCGCTACCGCCAGGCCGTCACGGCGGCGGGCAGCGGCTGCATGGCCGCGATCGACGCCGAGCGGTTCCTCGCCCACCACTGACGCCGCTGCGCATCCTCTTCCTCGCGCCGCAGCCGTTCTTCGAGGTCCGCGGCACCCCGCTCGCGGTGCTGGCGATGGTGCGCGCCCTTTCCGGCCTGGGCCACCAGGTGGACCTGCTCACGTATCCGCAGGGCCAGCCGTCGCCGGTCCCTGGCGTCCGGCACCTGCGCAGCCTGCCGCTGCCCGTGGGGCGCGTGCGGCCGGGCCCGTCCCTGGCCAAGGTCGTGCTCGACGTGCCGTTCATGGTCGAGGCCTGGGCCCGCGTGATCTTCGGCCGCTACGACGCGGTGCACGCGGTCGAGGAGGCCGCGCACCTGGTCGCGCCCCTGCTGCGGCTCGTCAAGCGGCCGTTCGTGATGGACGTCGACTCGTCGGTGCCGGACCAGCTCCGCTACAGCGGGTTCGCGACGCGCGGGCCGCTGCTGTGGGCCGCGGAGGCGCTGGAGCGACGCGCGCTCCGGCAGGCGCGCACCGTGATCACCGTCTGCCGGAGCCTCACCGAGGGCGTGCGCGAGCGCGCGCCAGGGGCCGCGGTGTTCCAGGTCGAGGATCCGCCGCTCGTGGACCCGTCGGCGCACGCCTCGGCGGCCGACGTCGCGACGCTGCGCGCGGCCCTGGGGCTTCCGGCGGGGCCGGTCGTCCTCTACTCCGGCAACTTCGAGCCCTACCAGGGCGTCGAGCTGCTGGTGGACGCCGCCGCGCTCGTGCCCGAGGCCTCCTTCGTGTTCATGGGCGGCGACGGACCCGCCGTCGACGCCATGCGCGCCCGCGTCGCAGCGCGGGCCCGCTGCGTGTTCACCGGCACGCGCCCCCCCACGGACCTGCCCGTCTTCCTGTCGCTCGCCGACGTGCTCGTGTCGCCGCGCGTCAAGGGGACCAACACGCCGTTCAAGGTCTACAGCTACATGGCCGCCAACAAGCCGCTGGTCGCGACCCGCATCCCGACGCACACGCAGCTGCTCGACGACTCGCTGGCCATCCTGGTGGAGCCGACCGCGGAGGCGCTGGCCGAGGGCATCCGCCACGCGCTCACGAAGCCCATCGACGCCGGCGTGCGCGCCGCCCGCGCCCGCGCGCTGCTCGAGCGCGAGTTCAGCCCGGCCCGCTTCCGCGAGAAGGTGGCGGAGGCGTACGCGCACCTGCAGTCTTCCGGCTCGTGACGCGTCAGTGCCGCTCGGCCAGCAGCCGGCGGTAGTACCAGTCCTCGCGGTCGGTGCGTGGGTTGGCGATCAGCGTGCGGCGCCGCTCGCGCCACCCCAGCGAAGGATCGAGCGGGTCGTCCCACGGGAAGCGCGCGCCGGTCGCGGGGTGCACCAGCACCTCCGCCAGCCGCCAGGCATCGCCGGACGCGACGGGCGTCACGCGCAGGGCCGCCACCGTGCGGCCGCCCAGCGGGATCGAGAGCACGTCGTGGTCGAGCACGAACTGCGGGTGGCCGTTCACCCAGCGCAGGTCCTCGCGCTCGCCCCTCCGGCGCCGCTCGGCGACCCGCTCGAAGGTCGCGCCGTCCGCGCTCACCTCGACGTCCATGCTGCGCAGCAGGCGCGGGCCCTCGAGGCCCGCCATCAGCGTCACCGCATCGAGCGGCACCGGCGCCGGCAGGCGCAGCACGGTCGGCTCCGTGACGGAGGGCGACAGCGCCGTGCGCAGGTCGCCGTCGCCGGCCGCTCCCCCGCCGGGCAGCGGCGTCCCCTCCGCGGCGTAGGGCGGCACGAACCCGTGGTAGACGAGCGCGGCCGGCAGATCGGTGCGGCGCCAGGTGCCGCCGGCCCGGCCCAGCGCCGACTCCAGCGCGGCCGGCGTGGGCAGGTCGCTGGGGATGCGCGGCGTCAGCACCCACGCCGTGCGGACGGCGAAGCGCACCTCGTCGAGGTACGGAAGCGGGTAGTGCAGGAAGCGTTCGTTCCAGGGCTGCGAGACCACGATTCGCTCGCCGCTCTCGTACGTCAGCCGATAGGCCGGACCGTAGGAGGCGTAGGCGCGCCGGATGCCGTTGCGCTCGAGGGCCTCGCGCACCGGACCCAGGTCGGGCAGCAGGAAGGGAGCCATGCGCCGGTCGGCGCTGCGCCAGGCGCGGAGCAGCCGCGTCCCGCCGGCCAGGTGCAGGCCGCACAGGACGAGCACCACGATCCAGGCGCGACGCGACGCCACGCGCGCGGCGGCGACCCACGCCAGCAGGACCACGACCGGCAGATACAGCGGCGTCAGGAAGCGAAGGGTGGACGGCCCCGAGCGAAGCGGGAACGGAAAGGCCAGGAGCGTGAGCCCGGCGGCCGCGAAGAGCAGGGCGATCCGCGGATCGCGCAGGGAGCGCGCGGCGAAGACCAGGCCGGCGCCATAGATGAGGATGGCGCCGGCGGCCACCGCGCGCGGGCTCCACACGATGAACTCCGGGTCGTCCGGGACCATCGGCACGTGCGAGCCCAGCAGCCCGCCCAGCGGCTCGTGCAGCCGCGGCAGCACCTCGCGCAGGTGCGCGACCGCCGACTGCCTCCGGTCGGTGACGCTGACGATGCGCGTGGCCGAGCGGTCGGTGAGGGCGCGCACCCACCACGGCGCGCTGCACGCGAGCAGGGCCAGGGCCGCGATCGCGAGCACGCGCCGCCTCCCGCGGGCGCGCGCGAAGAGGAACACCGCACAGGCGGCGATCACGCCCAGCGACATGAGGTGCGTCCACAGCGCGAGCCCGGCCAGCGCGCCCACGAGCGCGAGCAGGCCCGTGGGAGGGCCTCCTTCTGCCGCCAGGCGCTGGTCGATGCGAAGCGTGAGCGCCAGGACGTACGCGAGCAGGACGAGCACGGAGGGATAGAGGGGCGGCGGGAGCGACGAGAGCAGCAGGAAGTACGGCGGCGGACAGGCGACGACGACCGCGGCGGGCAGGGCCGCGCGGCCGTCCAGCCGCTTCGCCAGCTCGTACGCGGCCGGGATCAGGGCCAGCCCGAGCAGGAAGTAGAACAGGCGCAGCGCTTCGGTCGTGGGCCCCAGCGCGGCGACGAAAGGCGCCGCCAGCCACGACTCGAGCGGCGACCCGTACGGCTGGCCCCACAGCGTCGTCCCCTGCCCCGGGTGCCGCGCCATCAGCCCCACGATCGCGGTGTCCCCGTCGACGGGCGTGCGCAGCGCCTCGATCCAGAACGGCACGCGCACGATCAGCCCCAGCAGGATGGCGAGCGGCAGGCCGTAGCGCGGGTTCACGGCCCCTCCGGCGACTCCCCGGGGTGGCCGATCGCGAACGCGGGGTGCTCCCAGTGGACCCGGAAGCTCGGCACGAGCGTGATCGCGAACAGGAGCGCGAGCGCCGCGGCCAGGATGCGGCGGGGCCGGCCGAGGACGAGCCGTCCCTCGCGCCACGCGACGAAGGCGGCCGCCGCGAACAGGAACACGACCGGCATGACCGGCATCCGGTAGCGGTTGAAGCCGTGCGTCACCACGTGGATGAGGTTGTAGTACGCGAGGAAGCCGAGGAGCAGGAGCGTCCGGCGCTCCCAGGCCTGAGCGGCCAGGCCCAGGACGAAGAGCCCGAGCAGGACCAGGTAGGGCGCCAGCATCACGACCGCCACCGCCACCGCGACGGGCGGCGCCACCGGGCCGTATGCGCCGCGCTTCACGTGGATGACCGCCATGCTCTCCGCTTCCCAGAACATCGGCATCTGCTCGGCCAGCTTCTCGGCGAACCAGGTCGGCTGGCGGTCGCGGATCGCCTGCCATCCCATCTTCTGGCCGAAGCGGTACTGCTCGATCCGCCCCTGCACCGCTTCGTAGAGGTCGTACACCTCCTGCCGCGTCAGGCGCGCGTTGCCCTGGAAGAGGTTGAGACCGCCCGCGGTGGAGACGGGCACGAACGCACGGAAGGCGACCCAGTTCCGGAAGGTCCACGGCGCCACCACCAGCAACGCGGTCAGCACGAACAGCGCGCCTCGCGTACGGGCTCCCTCCCGGCGCGGCGAGAGCGCCATCCACAGGCCCGCGACCGGGAGGAAGTACAGCCCGGTCTCGCGGGTGAGGATCGCGAGGCCCCACAACAGTCCGCCCACGAGCGCGGCGCCGCGCCGGCCCGTCTCGTCCGCGACGAAGAGCCGCTCGAAGGCCCACCAGAGGAGCACCAGGAACAGGTTCTCGACCCAGAAGTGGACCGAGAACCAGACGACCTCCGGATAGAACGCCGCGACGGCCGCGGCCAGCAGGCCGGCGCGCGCACCGAAGAGCGTCGTGCCGATGCGGCCGACGGCGGGCACGAGCAGGGTGGCGACGATCGCCTGCGCCCACTTGGCCGCCTCCAGCGTGCCGAAGAGCGACATCGGCACGGCGAGGAAGTACGGGTAGAGGGGCGGATGGAAGATCATCCGCGTGCGGAAGGGCGAGAACCCGACGCGCTCCGACGAGACGATGCGCGCCCAGTCGGTCCACGTCCGCTCGTCGGCAACGGGCCCAGTGGCGGGCTCGACCAGCAGGAACGCCAGCCGGACCGCGAGCCCGGCCAGCGTGAGCAGGACGAGCCTGCGCGAGCTCGTGACCATTGGGGCGCGGGGACGTTAGCATGGGGCCTCGAATCGGACCAAGGAGGCGCGCATTGGCCACCGACAGCCCCGCACGCAAGGCGCACAAGGAGCTCCTGAAGTTCGCGCTGGGCTATCCCGGCGCGTGGGAGGACCATCCGTGGGGCGAGACGGTCGCGAAGGTCAAGACGAAGGTGTTCGTGTTCTTCGGCAAGCCCACCGGCGGAGGCTTCGGGCTGTCGGTCAAGCTGCCCCAGTCGCGCACCTTCGCACTCGGCCTGGACTGGACCGAGCCCACCGGCTACGGGCTCGGCAAGGCGGGCTGGGTGACCGCGACGTTTCCTCCCAGCGCCAGGCCGCCGCTCGACGTCCTGCGCAAGTGGATCGACGAGAGCTACCGCTCGATCGCGCCCGCCAAGCTCCTGAAGGAGCTGGACGGGCCGGCGCCGGCGGCCGCCCGAGCCCCTCGAACTCGTTCGCGTCCAGGGCGCTGACCCGGGACGAAGCGGAGATCCACCGGTGACGCATCCCTGACGACCGGTTTGGCCGCCGCGCGGACCCCGTGCCAGAATCCGGGGTTTGGCCGGCGCCCCGAGAGGCGCCGCAGGAGGCGTGGCGGGTGCGGTTGTGGACGAGCGGAACCCTGATCGGAGCGGCCCTGGCGGCGGCCGCGTGCAACCCGCCGGCGCGTCCCCTGGACCTGCTGTCCTCGCAGGCCGCGCTCACGGAGGCCCGCGTCTCCGGCCGTGACCGCACCTGGGTCCTGAGCCAGAGCGGGCGCCACATCCGCATCAACGACGTCGCCGTCCGGACCCTGCCCGCGGCGCCCCCCAGTCACCTGCGCTACGCGGTCGACATCCCCAAGGGCGCCCATCTCTCTCTCGCGTGCGGCATTCCTGCCGAGTACCACGACCAGCCCGGCGTCGAGTTCGTGGTGAAGGTGAAGACGAACGACCGCGAGGAGATCGCCTGGTCGCTGCTGGTGAGCCCGCTCGAGCACGCGGAACACCGCCGTTGGGTCCACGCCGACGTGGACCTGTCGCGGTTCGCCGGCCGGGGACGGGAGATCACGCTGGAGACGACCGGGTACGACAAGCGGGACGACCCCACCCGCGCCTTCTGGGGAGCGCCGGCCCTGACGGTCGGCGAAGAGGCGCCGGTCGCGATCGTCTAC
Source organism: Vicinamibacteria bacterium (assembly GCA_025923995.1). Taxonomy (GTDB): domain Bacteria; phylum Acidobacteriota; class Vicinamibacteria; order Fen-336; family Fen-336; genus JAICEW01. The sequence goes on from JAICEW010000192.1 coordinate 11,268, forward strand.
CTGGTCGACACGCTGCGCGCCGACCACACGCAGCCGTACGGCTACGCGCGCGACACCACGCCCGAGCTGCTGAAGTTCGCGGGCGAGAGTGTCGTGTTCGAGCAGGCCATCGCGCAGGCGTCCTGGACCAAGCCCTCGGTCGCGTCCATCCTGACCTCGCTGCTGCCCGGCCATCACCGCGCGGTGCAGCTGCGCGACCCGCTGGACGCGGACCTCGTCACGCTGCCCGAGATGCTGCAGGCAAAGGGCTACGCCACGGGCGCGGCCATCGCCAACTCGGTGATCTACGGCAACGGCACGCAGTTCGAGCAGGGCTTCGACCACTTCGCGGGCCTGCACGGCGCCGAGGACCGCCCGTCGAAGCTGGTGGAGGCGGCGGGCGTCGTGGACGAGGCGCTGCGCTTCATCGACAGCCGGCGCGGCTTCCCGACGTTCCTGTACGTCCACACGATGGACCCGCACGTGCCGTACGCGCCGCCCGCCCCGTTCGACACGAAGTACGAGCCGCTCTCGACGCCCGACCATCCCGGCGTCGACCCGCGCAGCGACTACAAGGAGCCGCTCGACCGCGAGCGCATGATCGCGCGCTACGACGGGGACATCGCGTACGGCGACCAGGAGTTCGGCCGCTTCGTGCGCGAGCTCAAGGCGCGCGGGCTGTACGACCGCGCGACCATCGTCTTCATCGGGGACCACGGCGAGGAGTTCCTGGACCACGGGAAGTGGCTGCACGGCAAGAGCGTGTTCGACGAGCTGGTGCACGTGCCCCTGATCGTGAAGCTCCCGGGGGGCCAGAACGCGGGCCAGCGGGTCAAGCAGCAGGTGCGCGCGGTGGACGTGCTGCCGACGCTGCTCCAGGCGCTGGGCCTGCCTGTGCCTGGACAGCCGGCCATCGCCGGCATCCCGCTGCAGCAGGCGCTCGCGGCCGGGGCGCCCGAGCTGCCCGCGCTGTCCGAGATCAGCCATCGCGGCTTCGTCGCCCACGGCATGCGCACCGGCAAGGACAAGTACGTCCAGCGGTTCAGCCCCGAGGAGGACGAGCTGTACTTCGACCTGCTCAAGGACCCCAAGGAGCAGACGAGCCTGCTCGA
>JAICEW010000193.1 GCA_025923995.1 Vicinamibacteria bacterium
CGCGGCCGTTCACCGCGGAGGCCGTCCGACCGCTGGCCGCGGCCCTGCCGCCGCTCTTCGGATGGAGCCTGCGCCTCGTGGCCCATCGCAACCACCTGGCCTGGCTGGCCCGCCGCGCGCCCGCGTTCCCGCGCGCGTGTGCGCTGGCGGTGACGGCGATCGCGCTGTTCCCGTTCGTCTCGCTCCTGGTGCCGAACGTGTGGCACCGGATGGCCACCGCCTGGGCCCTGCTGATCCCGGCTGCGCTGCTGACGGTCGACGTCGGCTGGAAGGAGCTGTTCCGGCCGTCACGGCGGCACGTGCTGCAAGGCGTCGGCTGGGCGGTGCTCCTCTACGCGCTGGGGCTCGTCGTCGCGCGGGTCCTGCTGGCGTGGCCGTCCACGGCCGGACAGGTCGCGGCCCTCTACGGCTGGACCGACGCGGTCGAGCGCGCCTGGGTCCTGCCGCTGCTCGCCTTCATCATCCTGGGCGAGGAGATCGTCTGGCGGAACGCGGTGACGCTTCCCCTGGCCGCGCGCTGGGGGCCCGTTCGAGGCGTCCTGGCCGCCGCGCTGGGCTTCGCCGCCATGCACCTCGCCCTCGGCGTCCCGGTCGTGCTCCTGGCCGCGCTGGGCGCGGGCGCCTTCTGGAGCGCGCTGGTCGTGAAGTCGCGCAGCGCGGTTCCCGCGCTCGTCTCGCACGTCCTGTGGGACCTGGCCGTGCTGTTCTGGTGGCCGTACGCGTGAGGACCGTCGGCTCGCGGCGTCGGCCGCCGTCGTCTATCCTTCAAACCCTGCGTGCCCACCACTCAACACGTTGCGCAACGTGTTGAGTGCCGGCGACTCACACTCGCGTCCGGTCAAAGCTTGCATCGCTAGCAGGGGGTCGCATGCTCTTCATGGTCATCGAGAGCTTCCGCGAGGGCCGCGCGCCCGACATCTACCGGCGCTTCCGGGACCACGGACGGCTCGCGCCCGAAGGGCTCCGCTACGTCTCGAGCTGGGTCGACCTCGAGTTCCGCCGGTGTTTCCAGCTCATGGAGGCGGAGGACGAGTCGCTCTTCCGCCAGTGGACGTCTCACTGGGAGGACCTGGCCGAGTTCGAGGTGGTTCCCGTGCGCACCTCCGCGGACGCGGCGGCCGCCATCGCGCCGCAGCTGTGAGCGTGGCGCGGCGCGCGCGGCGGCGCTAACATCGGACCATTGCCGGAGGACGAGCCATGATGTTCACCGTTCTGGTCGCGCTGGCCGAGCTGGCGACGGTCGAGGTGCGGGCTGCCGCATCGCGTCCCTCGAGGGTGATCGGCGTCGCGCCCGTCCAGGCCGCCCCGCAGGAACGCGCGGCCGACAGGGCTGCCGGAGAGATGCCGCAGCTCACGAACCCGCGCACCGGCGTCACCTGCACCCTGCGCATCCTCAAGGCGGAGCCGATGGACAAGGGCGCCGTCATGCCGGCGCCCGAGACGAGTGTCGACACCGAGATCCGCGGCCGCGGCGTCTCGCCCTGCGTGGACTAGAGACGGCGGCCCGCCCGCCCGCTGAGCCCGACCACTTGACCGGCTGAAGCGCCGGGAGCGGCCCACCGGCCGCTCCCGGACCGGCTCTACTTCGTCAGGTAGGCGCGCAGCCCGTCGAGCGCGTCCTTCCACAGTGCGCGACGCCGCTCCATCACCCCCGCGTCGGGCAGCCCTTCGTTGGACGCGACGATGGTGGTGCGGCGTCCGCCCGGGCGGTCCTCCAGCGCGATCTCGACCGCGCCGGGCTCCCAGCGGTAGCGCAGCCGCGCCCGCTTGGGGTTCACCATGCGCAGCCCCTTCGACTTCACGCCGGCGAAGGCCGCGGTCAGCGCGCGGACGAGCGAGGGATCAGCGCTCGCGAGCCAGCGGGCCCGCTCCTTCGCGTCCCCGACCACGCGGAACAGCTCCGCGAGCGTCAGGGGGACGACGCGCGAGACGCTCACCTGGAAGTCGCCGTCGCAGCTCTGGTTCATCACGCGGTGGCCGCGGGCGCGCTCCCAGGCGATGGTGATCCCCTGGCAGTACCACATCGGCACGCCGTGGTCCCGCGAGAGATGGCGGGCGGCGCTGGTGTGGTCCTTGCGGCCCCGGCTGTACGTGTCGAGCACGGCGAACCAGTGGTCGAGGCCGTGGCCTGTCTTCTCGATCGCGGTCCTGTCGCTGACGCTGCCGGCCGTGCGCGCCTTCGCCTTCGGCGCCAGCTTCAGGGGTGTGGGGGGCTTCAGGTACGAGCGGCGGGCGGCGGCGTAGCTCTCGCCCGTCTTGCGTGCGCGGGCGCGGATGGCCTGCTTGAGCTTGCGTGCCTGGGTCATGACCTCGTTCCTCCCGTCACACGACTCCCAGCCCCCGCCTGCCGAGTCGGTGACGTCAAGGAACGCGGTTCGTGACCCGAGGTGTGGAGGCCCCTTTGCCCCGTTTCGGAGGTCCTGCGGGGGAGGACCGCACGGGGTTCGGCGTTGGGTCTCGCCAAGGAGAAGATGCCTCGCGCCCTGGCGCCCGTCAAGTCGAAACGGCCGCCTCCCCGGAAGCGCGCGCTCCGGGGAGGCGGCAGGCGCGGCTACTTCACGTCGAAGCCGCTGAGGCCCACCGGCACCACCACCGTGGTGATCTGCCCCCGGATCTCACCGCCGGGGAAGTTCGAGGTGTGGACGTTGAAGTAGTGGAGCTGGTTCTTGAGGTCGGTGACCTGCGCCGGCGTGATGGCGAACGACGTGGGACCCGCGGTGCCCGAGGTCGCCGCGGGCGGGCTCATGTTGAAGATCACGGGCGCGTTCATGCCCGCCGGCGCCGGTCCGTGGATGTGGCCCGCGACCGCGTTGGCGGTGAGGCCCGAGAAGCGCATGAAGACCGTGATGGTGGTCTCGAAGTTCTCGAGGGTGACGGTCCCGTTGCCGGTGCCGGGCGAGGCATTGGGCGGGACCTCGTTGGCGCCGGAGAAGGCCTGGCTGTGGAAGTACTGCGCCTTGCTCATCTGGCCGCGGACCTCGCCGCCGGGGAACGTGCTGGAGTGGACGTTGAAGTAGTAGAGCCCGTTCTTCATGTCCGCGATCTGCGTCGGCGTGATCGCGAACATGGCGGGCGTGACCTCGCCCGCGGTGACCGCGGGTGGCGCCAGGTTGAACAGCACGGGCGCGTTCATGCCCGCCGGCGCCGGTCCGTGGATGTGCCCCGCGGTCGCGGCCGTGGTCAGGCCGGAGAAGCGCAGGACCACGCCGATGGTCGTCTCCATGTTGTCGAGCACCGCGATGCCGTACCCGGTGGCGGTGGACGCGTTGGGCGGCACCTCCTGCGCGCCCGACAGCGTCGCGGTGAAGGACTGGGCGGGCGCGATCTGGCCTCGGGTCTCTCCGCCGGGGAAGGTCGAGGTGTGGATGTTGAAGTACCACAGGCCCGCCTTGAGGTCGGCCACCTGCTGGGGCGTGACGGCGAAGGTCTGCGGCGTGATGATCCCGGCCATCACCGCGGGCGGGTTCAGGTTGAAGATGATCGGCCCGTTGACGCCGGCGGGAGCCGGCCCGTGGATGTGGCCCGCGCTCGCGTTCGCGGAGAGCGCGGAGAAGCTGAGCAGGACCGTGATCTGCGACTCCGCCGCGTCGAGGATCACGAAGCCGCGGCCCGTCGCCAGCGAGGCGTTGGGAGGGACTTCCTGGCTTCCGGAGAGATTGCCCGAGAAGCCCTGGTCGGCGCGGGCCACGGCGGCTCCCGCCATCAGCCAGACCGCCGCGCAAGCCACGCGGACGTAGCGGTGACGCATAGACAGCCTCCTGCTTGTCGAACTGTCCAGCCCGAGGCCGCGCGGTGCGGGGGCGGAGCCACTCCCGCAGAGGGACTTCCCGCCCGACGCCAGGTTGGAGTGAGCGAGCCGAGCCTACGCCCGGCCCGGAAGGCGCGTCAAGGTGCCCTCACTTCTTCCCGACCATGTCCTCCGGGCGGACCCACTGGTCGAACTGCTCGCCCGTCACCAGGCCCAGCTCGATCGCGGTCTCGCGCAGGGTCTGGCCCTTCTTGTGGGCGGTCTTCGCGATCTTCGCCGCGTTGTCGTAGCCGATGTGGGGGTTGAGCGCGGTCACCAGCATGAGGGACTTGCGCAGGTTCTCGTCCAGCCGCTCCCGGTTGGGCTCGATGCCCTCGACGCAGTGCTCGCGGAAGCTGCGGCTGCCGTCCGCGATCAGCCGCGCGCTCTGCAGGAAGTTGTGGATGAGGAGCGGCTTGAACACGTTGAGCTCGAAGTTGCCCGAGGCGCCGCCGACGTTCACGGCCACGTCGTTGCCGAACACCTGCGCGCAGGCCATGGTGAGCGCCTCGCTCTGCGTCGGGTTCACCTTGCCCGGCATGATCGAGCTGCCCGGCTCGTTCTCCGGGATCGTGATCTCGCCGATGCCGGAGCGCGGGCCCGAGGCCAGCCAGCGCACGTCGTTCGCGATCTTCATGAGGGACGCGGCCAGCGTCTTCAGCGCACCGTGGGCGAACACCAGCGCGTCGTTGGCCGCCAGCGCCTCGAACTTGTTGGGCGCGGTCACGAACGGATGGCCGGACAGCTCCGCGAGCTTCGCGGCCACGCGCACGGCGTACTCGGGGTGCGCGTTGAGCCCCGTGCCGACCGCGGTCCCGCCCAGGGCCAGCTCCTGCAGGTGCGGCAGCGCCGACTCCACGTGCGCGAGCCCCTGCGTGAGCTGGGCGGCGTAGCCGGAGAACTCCTGGCCCAGCGTGAGCGGCGTCGCGTCCTGCAGGTGCGTGCGGCCGATCTTGACGATGTCGCGGAACGCCTTGGCCTTGGCGTCGAGCGCGTCGCGCAGCGCGGCCACGTCCGGCAGGACCAGCGTGCGCAGCGCCGTGACCGCCGCCACGCTCATGGCGGTGGGGAAGACGTCGTTCGAGCTCTGGCCCTTGTTGACGTCGTCGTTGGGATGCACGAGGCGCTCTTCGCCCCGCGGCCCGCCCAGGATCTCGCTGGCGCGGTTGGCCAGCACCTCGTTCGCGTTCATGTTGCTCTGGGTGCCGCTGCCGGTCTGCCAGACCATGAGCGGGAACTCCTGGTCGTGCCGCCCGGCCAGGACCTCGTCCGCCGCCGCCACGATGGCCTGGCCCTTCCTCGGGTCCAGCGTCTTGAGGTCCATGTTCACGAGCGCGGCCGCCTTCTTGACCAGGGCCAGCGCGTGCACCAGCGCGCGCGGCATCCGCTCGCCCGAGATCTTGAAGTGGTGGAGCGAGCGCTGGGTCTGCGCCCCCCACAGCCGGTCCGCCGGCACCTCGATGGGTCCGAACGTGTCCTTCTCGACGCGCGTCTGCATGAAGTGCCTGCCCTCCGTTTCCTATCCTTATTGTATTAGCGCGGCTGCGGCGTCGCTGCCGGCGCGGCCGGCGGCGGGACCGGGGTCGCCGCGGCCAGCGCGCGGTAGCGGAGCGTCTCGTCCGGCTTGCCCCAGGCCTCGTAGAGGTTGCCCAGCGCGCCGGCCGCGGACGTCGTGCGGCGGTGCGCGGGCCCGAACGCGGCGAGGAGCGCGCGATAGGCGGTCATGAGGTGCTGCTCCGCCTCGTCGAAGCGCCGCAGGCCGATGAGGGTGCTGCCGTAGTCGCGCTCGAAGACGAGCGTGCGCCAGTGCCCGGCCGGGAGGCTCTGCCGGGCCGTGTGCCACGCGCGCAGCTGCCACGTCTCGGCTTCGGCGAAGCGCTTCTGGCGGGCCAGGATCATGCCCAGGTTGTTCATGTTGTTGAGGGTCGACTCGTGGCGGTCGCCCAGCACCCGCAGCTCGGTGTCCACGACCTCGCGCGTCAGCACCTCCGCCTCGTCCAGCCGGCCCTGCCGGCGCACGAGCAGGGCGAGATGGCCCTTGGCGCCCAGCGTGTCGAAGTGCTCGGGGCCCAGCAGGCGCAGGCGCGTCTGGTACACCTCGCGCGTGTAGGGCTCCGACTCCGCGTGCCGGGCGGCGTTCTGCAGCAGGAGCCCCAGCGTGCTCATGGTGTCGAGCGTGCTGGGGTGCTCGGGGCCGATCGTGCGCCGCTTGCGGATGAGCGTGTCCATGAGCAGCGCCTCCGCCTCCGCCACCTGGCCACGCGCCTCCAGGAGGTTCGCCAGGCTGGTCTGGGCGCGCAGCGTGTCCTCGTGATCGGCGCCGCGCACGCGCGAGGACACCTCGACCACCTGGCGCTCCAGCAGCTCCGCCTCCGCGCGCCGGTCGAGGTTGACGAGGCTGGCCGCCAGCGCGCTCTGCGAGGCCAGCGTGTCGCGGTGCTCGCTGCCCAGCGCGTGCTGCCGGCCCGCCCAGGCGCGGCGGTGCAGCGCCTCCGCCTCGGCGTAGCGCCCGAGGATGCCTTCGTTCTCCGCCAGCGCGAACAGCGTCGCCAACGTGTCGGGATGGTCGAGGCCGAGCGTCCGCTCGCGCAGGGCCAGCGCCTGTCGCGCCTGCTCGACCGCCTGCGCGTTCAGCCCGATCGCCTGCGACGTGCGCGCGACCGTGTGGCGCACGGCCGCCTCCACCTCGGGCTGGTCCTTGAAGTCGCCGCTAATGGAGCCGGCGGCCTTCTGCAGCACCTCCGCCACCGTGACGTGGCGGCCCTGCTTGAGCGGGTCGGCCGCCGAGAGCGTGTTCTCGAGGAAGTCCGAGACCGCCTTCGCCTTGGCCGCCTCCCGCTGGCTCTGCTCGTTCGCGCGGCGGACCTTGACCAGCGCGACCGTCGAGCCGATCGCGAGCCCCACGAGTGCGAGCACCATGGCCGCCGCCGCGATCGCCTCGGCCCGGTGGCGCTGCAGGAGCTTGCCCAGCCGGTAGCCCGCGCTGGGCGGCCGGGCCAGCACGGGCTCCTTCGCCAGGTGCCGCGCGATGTCCGCCGCCAGCTCGGACGCGGAGGCGTAGCGCCGCGAGCGGTCCTTGTCCATGGCCTTGAGCGTGATCCAGTCCAGGTCGCCCTTGAGCTGGCGCACGAGTGTCGGCAGGTCCGCGCCGCGGCGGCGGGCCACGTCGGTCGCCGCCTCGCCGTGCTCGCGCAGGCGCTTGCTGGGCACGGTGGGCTCGTACTCGCGGATGAGCCGCTGCATCTCGGAGTAGCCCGCGCGGCGCAGCGCGTCGGGGTCGAACGGCGGCGCGCCCACCAGCAGCTCGTACAGCACGACGCCCAGCGAGTAGATGTCGGTCGTGGTGTCGAGGTCCAGGTCGCCGCGGTCGGCCTGCTCGGGGCTCATGTAGCCGGGCGTGCCCACGATGAAGCCCAGGCGCGTGTACGCGGTGTGCTCGGCTGCCCGCTGGCCCGTGGCCTTGGCCACGCCGAAGTCGATGACCTTGGGCTGTGGCCGGCCGTCCACCATCGCCACCAGGATGTTCGACGGCTTGAGGTCGCGGTGGATCACGCCCTTCTGGTGCGCGTGCTGGACGGCCTCGCACACCTTCACGAACAGGGCCAGCCGCGCCCGCCCGTCGAGCGCCTGCTCGTCACAGAAGCGGGTGAGCGTGGGGCCGTCCACGTACTCCATCACGAAGTAGGGCCAGCCCTCCTCGGTCGCGCCCGCGTCCAGGACGCGCGCGATGCCGGGGTGGTTCATGAGGGCGAGCGACTGTCGCTCGGCCTGGAAGCGCGCGGTGATCTCCTGGCTGTCCAGGCCGAGCTTGATGACCTTGAACGCGACCTGGCGGCGGATGGGGTGCTCCTGCTCCGCCAGGTACACGACGCCCATCCCGCCTTCGCCCAGCGCGCGCACGATGCGAAAGGGCCCGATCGTGCGCCCGGCCAGCGAGGGCGCCGTGGCCCGGAGCGTCGCGAGGGTGGCGGCTTCCGGCTCGACCAAGCGCTATTGGGGCGCGGCCGGCAGGGACACGGCGGGCACGCCCTCCTCGCTCACCAGCTTGTTGAAGGCCGGCAGGTCGGTGTCCAGCACGGCCTTCAGGGTCTTGAGCTCCGCGTCGATCCGCCCCGCCAGCTCCTGGTAGACCTCCTTCGCCTGCGCGGTCGGCGCGGCGTCGCCCATCCCCACCGCGCCACCCAGCGCCGCCAGCTTGTTGTTGAGGCGGATCGGGTAGTTGAGCGGATCCTGGTTGCTCTGGTTCCTGGTCTGGTAGAGGGCTTCCTCGACCGCGGTCAGCTTCTTCTTGAGCGCCTCGGCCGCGTCCTTGACCTTGCCCTCCTTGCCGCCGGCCTTCGAGCGGTCGGCGGCCCCCGCCACCTGCTCGCGCACCGAGCGGATGCGGACGATCGCATCGTGCGTCTCGGTCAGCTTGTCGCGGATCTGGAGCGACAGCGCCTGCTGCGCGTCGAGGTCGGCCTGGGTGACGGAAAGGCGCGGGTCGCTGCGCACCTCGAGCGGCTGCGTGAGCGCCTTGCCGTTCACCGTCAGTCGCGCCTGGTACGTCCCTGGCGCCACGCGTGGTCCCTGCGTGTTGCCGGCCCACATGATGAGGTTCTTGAAGCGCGTGGCGTCCGCGTGGCGCAGGTTCCATGCGAAGCGGTTCATGCCGGCCTTGGCCGGGAGCTTGGGCGGCGGGGCGGCCTGGGGCGGCCCGTCGTCGTCGTCCGCCGGGGGCGGCGCCTCGGAGTCCTCCCCCTTGCTCGAGATCTTGCGGACGAGCTTGCCCGCGCCGTCCAGGATCTCGAGCGTCACCTCTTCCTTCTCCTTCGGCTCCGCCTTCAGCCAGTAGTAGAGGACGGCGCCGTAGGGCGGGTTCTGGCCCCGCCGCGGGCCGGGCGGCCCGCCGAAGCGATACGCGGGCGACGGCTTGAACAGGTGCGCATCGCCGGCCGTGACGGCCGCCGAGGCCTCGCGCAGCGGCGAGACGTCGTCGAGGATCCAGAAGGACCGTCCCTGCGTCGAGACCACCACGTCGTTGTCCTTGACCACCAGGTCCGTGATGGGCACGACCGGCAGGCGCCCGCGCGTCTCGTCGTCCTTCGAGTCGAGCGAGATCGAGCCGGGCAGCGCCATCTTCAGGGGCTGCCAGCGCACGCCTCCGTCCAGCGACACGTACGCGCCCAGCTCGGTCCCGGCGTAGAGGAGGTCCTTGCGCACCGGGTCCTGGCGCACGACCCGCGTGAAGGCGCCCTTGGGCAGGCCGTCGGAGATGCGCTTCCAGGTCTGCCCGTAGTCCGTCGTCTGGTACAGGAACGGCCGGCGGTCGTCCAGCTTGTAGCGGTTGGCGGCCACCAACATCGTGCCCGCGTCGTGGGGCGAGGGATCGATCTGGCTGATCATGCTCCACTCGGGCAGGTCCTTCGGCGTGACGTTCGTCCACGTCTTCCCCGCGTCGCGCGACACGTGCACGAGCCCGTCGTCGGAGCCGGCCCACAGCAGGCCCTTCGAGAGCTTCGACTCCGCGAACGCGAAAACGGTCCCGTAGTACTCGACGCTGGTGTTGTCCTTGGTGATGGGCCCTCCGGAGGGGCCGTACTTCGTCGCGTCGTTCCGCGTCAGGTCCGGGCTGATGGGCTCCCAGCTCGACCCCTCGTCGGTCGAGCGGAACACGCGGTTGCCCGCGGCGTAGACCACGGCCGGATCGTGCGGCGAGGTGACGATGGGGAAGGTCCACTGGAAGCGGTACTTCATCCCCTCGACGCCGTGGCCCATCGGGTTGTCGGGCCAGACGGTCACGTTGCGGATCTGGTCGGTGCGCTTGTCCCAGCGGCTGATGAACCCGCCGTAGCACCCCGCGTACACCACGTTGGGGTCGCCCGGGCGGGGCGCGATGTACCCGCTCTCGCAGCCGCCCACGTCGTACCAGTCGGCCACGCCGATGCCAGGGCCCGACGTGCGGCTGGCGATGCCCACGGTGCTGTTGTCCTGCTGCGCGCCGTAGACGTGGTACGGGAACTGGTCGTCGGTGATCACGTGGTAGAACTGCGCGGTCGCCTGGTTGTCGATGCTGGACCAGTTGGCGCCGCCGTCGAACGTGATGGTGGCGCCGCCGTCGTTGCCCTCGATCATCCGCCTCGGGTCCTCCGGGGCGATCCACAGGTCGTGGTTGTCGCCGTGCGGCACGCGGATGCGGTCGAAGGTCTTCCCGCCGTCCTGCGAGCGGAAGAACTGCACGTTCAGGACGTAGACCACCTCGGCGTCCTTGGGGTCGGCGTACACGTGCGTGTAGTACCAGGCGCGCTGGCGCAGGCGGCGGTCCTCGTTGGTGCGCCGCCAGCTGCGGCCGCCGTTGTCCGAGCGGAAGACGCCGCCGTCCTCCGCCTCGATCACCGCCCACACGCGGTCGGGGCGGGCGGGAGAGACGGCGACGCCGATGCGGCCCCAGGGACCCTTGCTGGGCAGGCCCTCGCCCGTGAGCTTCTTCCACGTGTCGCCGCCGTCGGCCGACTTCCACAGCGAGCTGCCCGGGCCGCCGCTGTCGAAGCCCCACGGCGAGCGCCGCACCTGCCAGAACCCGGCGTAGAGGACGCGCGGGTTGGTGGGATCCATCACCAGGTCGGCGGCGCCCGTGTTCTCGTCCACGAACAGCACCTTGTCCCAGCTCTTCCCGCCGTCCTTCGACCGGAAGACGCCCCGCTCCTTGTTCGGCCCGAAGGTGTGGCCGATGGCGGCGACGTAGACGAGGTCGGCGTCCTTCGGGTGCACGCGCACGCGCCCGATCTGCTCGGTCTCGGCCAGGCCGAGGTGCGCCCACGTCCGGCCGGCGTCGGTCGAGCGGTAGACGCCGTCGCCGTGCGAGACGTTGCCGCGCAGGCAGCCCTCGCCCATCCCCACGTAGATCACGTTGGGATCGGACTCCGCCACGGCCACGGCGCCGACCGATCCGGTGCCGAGCTGTCCGTCCGTGATGGGGCTCCAGCTGTTGCCGGCGTCGGTCGTCTTCCAGACGCCGCCGCCGGTGCCGCCGAAGTAGTACACGCTGCCCTGGCCCGGCACGCCGGCCACCGCCACCACGCGGCCGCCGCGCGACGGACCGATGTTGCGCCACTCGAGGCCGGCCAGCGTGGGCTCGGAAGCGGGAGGCGGCGGCGACGGCAAGGGCGACCTGGCCCACGCGGGCGCCGCAAGGAGGAGACCGCCGAGGATCAGGGGAAGGCTTCGCATGCGGGATCCTTTCGGGAGGGGCCGACCGGAGGGGGGCCGGCGGCGCCGGAGTCGAAGCTTATCCGAAGACGCCGGGATCGGCCGTGGCTAGAATCCGACCGGGGGGAATGCACGAGCCCGCTGTGGCGTAGACGTTCCAGGACGACGTGTGGCGACCGGGGCCCGTCCCCGGCTGAGGTGCCCGAATGGTGGGAGGTCGCGGCCGGGTCCTCGCGGTGGCGGTGCTGCTGGCGCTTCCCGCTTCGAGCGGAGGCAGCGTTCGGCCGCTGCGCGAGCGGCCGGGGCAGGTCAGCGCGGTGAAGGGGCTGGTGCTGCGGCTCGGCCACGGCGAAGAGACGACCGAGCGTGCGCCCCAGGTGACGTCCGCGCGCGCGTCCGAGCTGTCGGCCTCCGACACGGAGCGCGTGCTGTCGCGGCTCCCCGCGCTCGAGCCGGTGCCGGACGACGCGAAGGACTTCGCGCTGCGCGAGAAGTCGCTGCCGCCGCCGCGCGCGGGCGCGACCGTCAAGGAGGCCTTCCCCCCACCGCTGGCCGCTCCCGCGCCGACTCCCGTCGCCGCGGGACCGCTCACGGTCGCGCGGCACGCGCCGGAGGGCGAGGTGCCGCAGTCACCGAGCCTGTCGGTCACGTTCTCGCAGCCGATGGTCGCCGTCACCTCGCACGACGACCTGGCCAGGGCGGGCGTGCCCGTTCGCCTCGATCCGCAGCCGAAGGGCCAGTGGCGCTGGGTCGGCGCGAAGACGCTGCTGTTCGAGCCCGACTTCCGGTTCCCGATGGCGACGGAGTACCGGGTCGAGGTGCCCGCGGGCACGCGCTCGGCCACCGGAGGCACGCTCGGGACGGCCGTGCGCTGGACGTTCGGGACGCCGGCGCCCGTCCTCGAGGCCAGGCACCCGGCCGACGTGCCCGCGCGACGCCAGCCGATCCTGTTCGCGTCGTTCGACCAGAACATCGACCCTGCCGCCGTGCTGGGCTCCATCCGCCTGCGTCCGTCGAACGTGCCGCTGCGCCTGGCCACCGCGGAGGAGGTGAAGGCGGACGAGGACGCGAGCCGCCTGGCCGCGCAGGCCACGGCGGGCCGCTGGCTCGCGTTCGTGCCCCAGTCCCCGCTGCCGCCGGATACCGCGATCACGGTCGCGGTCGGCCCCGGCACGCCGTCCGCGGAAGGCCCGCGCCGGACCGCCAAGGCGCAGGAGTGGAGCTTCCGCACGTTCGGCGCGCTCAGGGTGGTCGAGCACCGCTGCGGGTGGAACGGCAACTGCCCGCCGGGCACGCCCTGGCAGATCCAGTTCTCGAACCCGATCGAGGCC
>JAICEW010000194.1 GCA_025923995.1 Vicinamibacteria bacterium
GAGTCGTCGGCGCGCATGGCGGGCCGGACGGCGCTTCCCTTACGATGGCGGCCACTCGAAGGAGCCTGGGATGAGAGACGCCTTCTTCCTGGCCGCCGCGCTGTGCTGCTCCGGACCGGCCCTCGCGCAGGATGCGCGCACATGGGGGCAGCGCCTGGCCGACAGCACCCTCGCGGAGCACCCGACTCTCTGGAACATGCGCAAGTCGGATGGTGACTTCCGCTGGGCCTACACCCAGGGGCTCGTCGGTCTGGGCATGTACCGGCTGCACCAGAAGCACCAGGAGCCGCGGTACTACGCCTACATGAAGGCGTACGTCGATCACTACGTCGAAGCCGACGGGAACGTCCGCACGCTGACGCTGGACGAGTTCAATATCGACTCGATCAACTCCGGCAAGCTGCTGTTCCCGCTCCTCCAGGACACGGGCGACACGCGCTACAGACGAGCGCTCGATCAGCTGCGGCGGCAGCTCGAGTGGCAGCCGCGCACGCACAACGGCGTCTTCTGGCACAAGCTCAAGTACCCCTGGCAGGTCTGGCTGGACGGGCTCTACATGGGCGCCCCGTTCTACGCGGAGTACGCGAAGCGCTTCGGTCGGCCGGACGACTTCGACGACATCGCCCGGCAGTTCCGGGAGAGCTACGCGAAGCTGCGCGACGCGCGGGCTGGGCTGCTCTACCACGGCTGGGACGAGAGCCGCGTGCAGGGCTGGTCGGACCCCGCGAGCGGACGCTCGCCCGGCTTCTGGACGCGCTCGCTCGGCTGGTACGCGATGGCCCTGACCGATGCCTACGAGCAGTTCCCCGGCGAGCACTCCGGGCGGCCCGAGCTCGCGCGCATGTTCGGTGAGCTGAGCGAAGCGCTGCTCGCCGTGCGGGACGCCCGCAGCAGGATCTGGTGGCAGGTCCCCGACCAGGGCGGGCGCAAGGGCAACTACCTGGAGGCGTCGGGCTCCGCGATGATCGCGTACGCCTGGGCCAAGGGCGCGCGGCTCGGGATGGTCGAGCCGCGCTACCGTGAGCTCGCGCGGGACAGCTTCGCCGGCCTGGTCGCGGAGCTGGTGGACTGGGATGTGAAGGCGGAACGCATGCACCTGCGCAACGTGTGCCGAAGCGCCGGCCTCGGCGGCGAGCCCTACCGCGACGGCAGCTACGCCTACTATGTCGGAACCGAGGTGGCTGTCGACGACGCGCACGGCATCGGCGCGCTCCTGCTCGCCAGCGCCGAGATCGAGTGAGGAGAGCGCCGCGGCGAGGATTCCGGCGAAACGCGCCCAGCGCGGGCCAACCCCGCGCTGGGCAGCGCAACGTTTCTAACGAACCTTGGTCCCCGTGCTGCCGGTCGGGTTGCCGATGACGATCGTGAAGACCTGCCGCCCGCGGTCTCCGACCACCAGGCGCAGGTTGAGCGGAGGAGCCCCCGTGGGGAGGATCTGGGCCTTTCCGGTGCAGTCCGGGTTGATCTCGTAGGTCCCGGTGGCGGGCCTCCAGTCCGCGCCGACGGCGGCGCCGTTGAGCGTCGTGAAGTCGACCTGGCTCAGGTTCCCGTGGCCGTCGAAGTGGGTCATGGCGACACCACGGAGCAGGAGCGGGCTGGGTGCGGTGAGGATCGTCCCCTGGATGTCGAACGCATAGTCGCCGCGCAGCGTGTGATCCGAGCACTCCGCGCTCGATTCGGAGTCCGCATCCGCGACCTCCATCTCTCCCCTGGGCTCATCGGCGGTCGCGCGCTGCGGGCCGAGCGTCAGGATCGCGGCGAAGCCGAAGGTCATCGCGGCGGCGAAAGCAGTCTTCATGATCGATCTCCTTTCGGGTGGCTGTCTGCCAACCGTGGCGCCAAGCTCAGGCCCCACGTCGCCCGCCGCCGTAGAGAACGCCTGGAGAAGCCCTGAAGAGGTCCTGACGCGGTAAGTGGCACAGTCCAGGACGCTTATGGCACTGTAGAGAGCCTGACCCCAGCCATGCCCACGACCGACTCACGCGAAACGCTGCGCTTTGGCGAGTTCGAGCTCGACCGGGCCGCCTACCAGCTGCGCCGCAACGGCCGGCCGGTGCGGCTGGAACGACAGCCCATGGACCTCCTGATCCTGCTGGTCGAGCGTCGCGCCCAGCTCCTCTCGCACGGCGAGATCGTCGATCGCTTGTGGGGAAAGGACGTGTTCGTCGACGTCGAGACGGGCGTCCACACGGCCATCCGCAAGGTGCGCCAGGCCCTGCGCGATTCCGCGGAGTCGCCGACGTGCGTCGAGACGGTGCCGGGAAAGGGCTACCGCTTCATCGCGCCGGTGGAGAGCGTACCGACGTCGGAACCGCCGGCCGCCGTCGCCGCCCCCGCCGTGCCGGAGGCGCCCCCACGACGCGCGACGCGACGGGCCTGGTCCCTCGCCGGTGGCCTGCTCGTGGCGCTGGCGCTGGCGGTCGGCGCGTGGCTCTGGAGCCGGGCGCCGGCCGCGCCGTCCCGGGTCGCGGTCCTGCCCTTCGAGAACCTGAGCGGCGACCCCGAGCTCGAGTACCTGGCCGACGGCCTGACGGAAGAGACCATCGCTTCGTTCGGGCAGATCGATCCCGACCGCCTCAGCGTCATCGGCCGCACCTCGATGCTGGCCTACAAGCACACGCGGAAGTCGCTGGCCGAGATCGGCCGCGAGCTCAGCGCCGACTACCTGATGGAGGGCTCGATCCGGGCGGAGGGCACGGGGCTGCGCATCACGTCGCGCCTGGTGCGCGTGCGCGACCAGACGCAGGTGTGGTCGGCCCCCTTCGAGCCGCAGCGGACCAGCGTGCTGGGGCTGCAGAAGGAGATCAGCACGGCGATCGCCGAGCAGATCCAGCTTCGCCTGTCGCCCGAGCGGCTCGACGCCCTGGCGCGCCGCCACACGCGCAACGCCGATGCGTACGACCTGTACCTGCGGGGGCGGTTCCTGTGGAACCAGCTCAAGCCCGAGACCAACAGCCGGGCCATCGAGTACTACGAGCGCGCGATCGCGCTCGACCCGGACTACGCGCTCGCCTGGTCCGGCATCGCAAACGCGCTGGCGGCCAGTCCGATCAACAGCGACGTGCCTCCGCTCCAGGTTGCCGCGCGCGCCCGGGAAGCGGGCGCGCGAGCGGTGCGTGCCGACGCGCGGCTGGCCGAGGCGCAGACCTCGCTGGGGATCATCGCCTTCTACCTCGACTGGGACTGGCCGGCCGCGGTGGCGGCGTTCCGGCGCGCGATCGCGCTCGATCCCGGCTACGACCTCGCACACCGCTACCTCGCGCACGTCCTGTCGCAGATGGGCCGGCACGACGAGGCCCAGGCCACGGTCGTGCGCGCTCGGGTGCTGGACCCGTTCTCCGCGATGAACCATGCGATGTCGTCCCAGTTCGCGTTCCAGGCCCGCGACTACGCGGCGGCCGTCCGGCACGCGCGGCAGGCCATCGTCGTCGATCCCGGGTTCTGGATCGGGCACGTCGAGCTGGGGCAGGCGGAGGAGCTGCTCGACAAGCCCGACGCCGCGTTCGAACAGTTCCAGGAGGCGGCCCGCCTTTCGAGCGGCAACACCAAGACCATGGCGTTCAGGGGCCACGTCCTCGCCCGCCTCGGCCGAACGGCCGAGGCGCGCGACATCCTGAGGACGCTCGAGTCCCTGTCAGGAGAGCGCTACGTGCCGCCGTACTCGATCGCGCTCGTGCAGGCGGGGCTGGGCGAGCGGGAAGCGGCCTTCGCGTCTCTCGACCGCGCCTACGAGGCGCGGGACATCCATCTGGTCTTCCTGCCCGTCGATCCCAAGTGGGACGCGTACAGGTCCGATCCGCGGTTCATTGCCCTGATCGAGCGCTGCGGATTCACGAAGCGGGAACCGTAGACCATCCACTTCCACGGCGGCCTGTCCCCGTCGAGCCACGCGGACTCCTCCCTGTCGTCTGGGCGCCACACGACAGGCGGCGCGGCCTCGTGAACACGCGCGCGTGGCCCATGCCCTCAAGCGCGGGGCGAAGCCTGCCAAAGGAGGACACATGAAGCGCACGATGGCGACCACCGCGCTGATCATCCGAGGCTAGACGGGGATGTCAGGAGCGGGAGAGCCTCGCGCCGGAGTCTCGCTCGGAGCGGCGCAGGGGACGACCGTGTGCCCTGGTGGGCGATCCACTTCGTCTCCGGCGTCCTGGTGGCAGGATCCTGGCCGATACGCCTACTCGATCCGGAAGGCGGCGCGCGCGGAAGCTTCGGTGCCGGCCTGGTCGTCCTCGACCACGACGCGCACCTCGTAGCTTCCCCGCGGGAACGCGCCCAGCGGGAACCTCCGCGTGTGCGCGCGCGGGCGCCCGTCGCCGCCGCGCGCGGTGAGCGGCTCGGGGCGCGAGGCCGAGACCAGCACGCCGTCCTGCCACAACTCGGTCTTCGAGACCAGTTTCTCCCCTCCAGGCCCTGCCCCTCGGTACACGAAGAACTCGACGCCCAGCGAGTCCTCCTGGCGGTAGACGCGGTTGGCCTGGGCGTTGCGAGCCTGCGGTGGCGTCGCCGCGCCACGCTCGCCACGCGGAGCCGGGCCTTCCTGCTTCGTCAGGAACAGGCCGCTCAGCGTGAGGCGTCCGCTCCCGAGGTCGGGCACCTCGGCCCACTGCGTGGCCTTGCCGATCCCGCCCCCATCCGTCTCGCGGGCCGCGAGCACGACCCGGTACCTTCCAGGCGGGAGCGGGACGGCCTTCTGGAACTGGAGCCCGTTCCGCAGCGCCAGCGCGTAGCTGGCGTCCGTGAGGTCCAGCGCCGCACTCTCCGCCGGAAGGGACCGCACGAGCCTGCCCGCCTCGTCGAACACGGACGCCGCCATGTCGAGCGTGGCCAGGTGCCGCTCCGCGGAGCGCGTGAAGGGGACATGGCGCAGGTCGACGTGGCCGCTGACCAGGAGCTGCGACGACGTGGCATCCACGCTCACGAAATCCGCCGAGAGGCTCACGCGCAGCGCTTCGGCCGGCGCGGAGGAGGAGAGGGCCTCCGCCAGCGGATCCGGCCCCGCCTCCGACGACACCGACGAGATCTCGCGTGCGGCCGGGCCAACGCCCGTGGCCGCCGCCGCGCGCGCATCGGGTGCGAGGTAGCCCTTGCGATGCCTGAGCCGGGCGCCCTTGAGCCGCGGGACGCGCACCTCGATCGTGCGGAACGCGCCGTCGTGCCTCCCGTTCGTGGGCTCGTAGGCCAGCAGGTAGTACGCGTCGGTGTCGTGGACGATCTTCCGCAGCGCGCCCGAGAAGTCGTTGGTGAACGCCTCCAGGAAGCCGCCCGTGCCGGCGGCGAGGGCGTGCATGGCGTCGTGGATCGCCAGGTCCCCGGCCTGCGTCACGCGCTCGCGCGCGCCCATGATGCTGGGCATGACGAGCCGGCGGTTGGCGGCGCCGGCGCCGGGCGCGTTCGCCTGCAGCCCGCGCGAGTCGAGCCCGTAGACCACGACCCCGGCGCGGGTGCCGGCATCGGTGATGCGTCGGATGTCGAACGCTCCCTGGCCGCGCGTGCTGAGCCCGGTGAGGAAGCCGTCCGAGCACAGCACGACCGCCTTGCGGCCGGGCAGGTCCGCCATCCCGCGCACGATCTGCTCGAGCGTCTCGAGGGTCGCGCGCGCGTCGGCCACGGACTCCGCCAGCACCTGCCGCGCGAGGGCCTGGGCCTCGGCCTCGGCGTTGGGCGAGGGGCGTTGGGCCGTGATCTCCTCGACGGCCACGCGCAGGGCCTCGGGGTCGCCCAGCTCGATCATCTCCGCCTGGTAGGGGGTGATGTGCGCACTCGCGACCGTCGCCTGGCTGCGCGACTGCACCGACAGCTTCGCGACCGCCTGGCGCAGGACCTCCCGCTCGGTCGTCAGCGGATTGGAGCGCGTGCCGCTGGTCGTGACCAGCCCGACGAGGTCCTCCTGCGGCACGTCACGCTCGAGGAAGCGTTGCAGGGTCTTCTTGAGTCGAATCAGGTTGGCCGCGTCGATGTGGACGTCGTCGACCGCGAGCAGCACCAGCCTGCGGGGCGGCGCCTCCGGCTCGGTGGCCGTCGCGCCCTCGGGCTCGGCGCCCGCCGCCTTCGCGGCGGTGCTGGCGGGTGCCTCCGGGGCTGCGAACGCGCGGAACTGGGAGATCCTCTGCGGCACGCCGTCCTCGAGCACCTCGAAATCCTCGGCGGCGAGGCCGAGCTGCGGGCGGCCGCTCTTGTCCGAGACCATCACGTCGATCCGGACCAGCTCGGTCTGGACCGGGACCCGCACGCTCGGTGGCGACGGCTCGTTCTGCGCGGGCGCGAGGGGTGCCGCACAGACGAGGACGAGCAGGATGATGAGCGGTCGCGTCATGGGGTCACTCCGCCGGGCTCGCGAGAGGCCGCGTAGTGTAGCGCGTGAGAGGGTGCTGGCTGCGGCCGCCTCACCGGGCGCGGACCGCCTGGAGGATCTCGATCGCGAGCGCGTGCCGCGGGTTTCGCTGCAGCAGGCGCTCGAGGACCGCCACGGCGTCCCCGCGCCGTCCCGCGGCCGCATGGAGCTTGGCGAGCGTCACGTAGGTGCCCTCGAACGACGGCGTCGCCTTCAGGAACTCTTCGAGCAGGCGGGTCGCGGCGTCGAGATCTCCACCCGACGCGAGAACGAGGGCCAGGTTGTTGGCCGCTTCGCCGTAGGCAGGGCGGTGATGGAGCGCACGCCGGAAGTGCGACTCGGCGCCCGCCAGATCCCCGTTCTTGCCCAGGATCATCCCCAGGTTGTTGAGCACCTCCGGGAAGTCGGGCTGGAGTGCTATCGCCCTCTCGTACAGCTCGCGCGCCTTCGCGGCGTCCCCCTGGAGGAGCAGCGCGTAGCCGAGATTGTTGAGCGCGTCGGGGTAGTCGGGGGCCGCCGCGAGGGCGACGCGGAAGCGCTCGATCGCGGCCGGCACGTCCCCCTGCTGCGCGAGGAGCGCGCCCAGGTCATTGCTGGCCTCGGCGAAGTCGGGCTGGATCTCGAGCGCGCGCTCGAGGGCGGCGCGGGCCCGCGCGGGTTGCCCCCCCTTCGCGAGCAGCGTGGCCAGGCGGAAGAGCGTGTAGGGCCGCGGTGTCGACTGGGCGGCGCGCTCGAAGGCGACGAGGGCGGCCGGCTCCAGGCCCTGGTCCAGCAACTCGCGGCCGTAGTTGACGTAGTTGCGGAGGCCAGGCGGTGAGTGGAGCGTGCCAGGCAGGAGCATGGCGCGCGCCAGCCGTTCGGGCGCCGGGGCGTCGATCGCACGCGCGTCGCGAAGGATCGTGGAGAGGTCGAGCGGGCCACGGTACGCCTTCACGACGCCTCCGGCCAGATCGATCAGGAACGCGGCCGGCAGCCGCAGGGGCTGGCGGTTCATGAAGACGTGCCGGTTGAAGATGGCGTAGCTCATCGCCACCTCCTCGCTCGCCGGTACGACAGGCACCGCCATGCGCCCGGCCGCGGCGCGGACCGCAGGCAGGTCCTGCGGAGCGTCGAGCGCGAGAGCGATCGTCGCGAGGCCCGCACGCGCCATCGCGTCCCGCTCCCTCTCGAGGGCTTCGAGCACGGCGCGCGAGGCGGGGGCGACGGCCGCCCACAGGACCAGCAGGGCCGGCCGTCCTCGCAGCGCCTCCAGCGATCGGGTCTGGCCGGCGAGGTCCGGGAGCGAGAACGCGGGCGCCGGAAACGGCTCGTAGAGCCAGGTCGAGCGTGGGGCCGTCGCTGCCGCCGGCAGCACGCCGGGGGCGGAAGCGGCCAGCGACGCCAGAGGCTCGAACCGCGGCTCGCCGCCTTCGACGAGGCGCACGCGATGGCCGATGGGCACGCCGGTCCAGCTCTGCGTCCGCCCGCTCGGCCACGCCACCGTGAGCCGGCGTATCTCGCGGCTGTCGCCCAGGCCGAACAGGAGCTCCCTCGAGTGCTGGGACAGGAACCCGGAGCCCGCGGTGACGAGCCGCGTCCGCCGGAGGGTCTCGGTCTCGACCGTCACGCGCGCGCCGACCGCGTCGCGGTTGCTCGCGGTCCCGGTGAGCCGCACCGCGAGCCCGGCGCCGCGAGGGACCGCGTCGTTGCGGAAGATCCGGACCTGCGGCGCCTGCCGTGCCGCCATCACAGCGAGGTCGGGATCGCCGTCCCGGTCGAGGTCCACCACGGCGAAGGACCGCCCGTCCTGCTCCAGGTCGAGGCCGGACACGCCCGACACGTCGTCGAAGCCGCCCCGGCCATCGTTGCGCAGCACCACGTTGCGCTGGTGCGACGCGATCGACCCGCGGACGAGCATCTGGTTCATCGCGCGCCAGGCGTCGTCGTAGGGCGTGCCGGGCACGCGCACGAGCGGCGAGCGAGCCACCACCTGGCGCCAGAAGAAGCCGTCCAGGTCGGGCGTGCCCGCCCGCGTCAGCATGCCGTTCGTGACGTAGAGGTCCTCGTGGCCGTCCGCGTCGAGGTCGAGCGCGTCGGACGACCAGGCCCAGCGGCCCATCTCCGCGCGCGCGGCGAGGGTCACGTCCTCGAAGCGCCCGCCGCCGAGGTTCCGGAACAGCGAGTTGCCGCGCGCATGCCGCCGGTAGAGGGCGCGCACCTCGGCGGACGCTCCGCGCATGAAGGCGCCGCTCGCGGTGACGCGCCGGCCGTGCCCGCTCCAGATGTTGCCGGTGTAGATGTCGAGCCGCCCGTCGTTGTCGTAGTCGAAGAAGGCCGCGCTCATGCCGGCGGCATGGTCGAGCACGCCCGCCGCTTCCGCTGCGTCCTCGAAGGTACCGTCGCCGCGGTTGCGGTAGAGGTTGTTCGTCCCGAAGTCGTTGGCGACCAGCAGGTCCGGTGCGCCGTCCTCGTCGTAGTCCGCCCAGGCCGCCGCGAAATGGTAGCGGTCGTTCGTGGGCGCCAGGCCCGCGGCGGTGGTCGTCTCCACGAACCGGCCGCGCCCGTCGTTGCGGAAGAGCAGGCCGGGCGGGCCGTTCCGCGCGTCGTAGTAGGGCATCGGCGTACCGGCCTTCTCGTCGCCCGCGCCGTAGAGGTACGAGTAGACGCACACGTAGAGATCCAGGAACCCGTCGCGGTCGTAGTCGGCCATCGCGATCGACGTGACCGAGCCCTGCACGCCCTTCTCGAAGCGGAAGGCGTTCGGCGCCCGCGCGAAGCGGCCGTGCCCGTCGTTCACGAAGAGCAGGGGCTGCACGCCGGTGCCGAGGACGAGGTCCTGGTCGCCGTCGTTGTCGACGTCGGCGAAGAGCGACTGGGCCGTGTCGTCCAGCACGCCCAGGCCGGATGCCTCCGTCGCGTCCTCGAAGGTGCCGTCGCCGCGGGC
The DNA here is from genome assembly GCA_025923995.1 of Vicinamibacteria bacterium. Taxonomy (GTDB): domain Bacteria; phylum Acidobacteriota; class Vicinamibacteria; order Fen-336; family Fen-336; genus JAICEW01. The sequence continues at coordinate 9,258 of JAICEW010000194.1, forward strand.
GCGGAACAGGCGGTTGGGCAGGCCTTGCGGCTGTGCGACGTACAAGTCCTCGAGGCCGTCTCCGTCCGCGTCGCCCACCGAGACCCCATGGTGGCCGTTCGAGTCGCGCGCGAGCCCCGAGTCGAAGCTCGCCATCCAATCGTCGAGGGGGATCGTGAGCTGCCGGCGGAAGGCGGGATCGCCGCCGAGGGCGGCCGCCGTCACCTCCGTGTACACGGGCCGGGAAGCGCGGCTCTCGACGAGTGCGGACGCCGTCCACTCGCGTGCGCGCCAGGCGTCCCGCTCCCGCGTCCAGGAGATGAGCCAGTCCGCGACCAGGGAGGCGCGATGCGAGGTCGCGCCGGGGCCGGCGATCTCCGCGCGCACCTCGGTCGTGGCCCCGTCGCCCTGCTCCGCGACCGTGACCGCGGTGACGAGGAACTGGGCCACGTCGACGCTGCGCAGCGGCTTCAGGAGCCGGCGCCACTCGGCGGCGAACGCGAGCCCGTCGAGCGTCGCGCTCGGCGGGAAGGAGTCGCTACGTCGGACGTCGATGGCGCGGCTCGCCCCTTCGGGCCAGGTCTCCTCCGGCGCGAGCCGCCCGCCGCGGAAGCCGGACGCGAGCAGGTCCGTCAGCCGGGCCGCCCCTTCGCCGCCGCCGCGCGTGAGGGTTTCGCCCAGCGCCGCCAGCCGGGACTGGAGGTCGAGCGCGATCCGCTCCTCCGGGACGTCGTCGCCGCCGGGTTCCACGTGCTCGAGGAACGGAGCCGACTCCTCCGAAGCGGCCAGGGCCGGCTCGTAGACCGCGGACCCGTCCGCTTCGACGCGGAGGCCTCCGGCGGCGGCCGCGCGAAGGGGGACGGCCGCGATGGCGAGAGCACATGCGAGCCGTCGGGTGGTGCACATCGCGGGCGGGAGCATGCCTCAGCGCTGCTCCGCCAGCTCGAGCGCGTGGACGCGCCCGCTCTCGAGCCCGCGCCAGCTCCAGCGGCGGCCGCCGGGCATGTGTACCTCGACGTCGCCGGCGCCCGCGTGGGCGCCGAGCCCGAAGAGCGCGGTGAGACCACTCTGGGACAGGAAGCTGCCGCCCGAGCGGATCTCCCGGAACTGGCGGCGTCCGCCGGCGTCGATCGTGACCCGCGCGCCGATTGCGAAGCGGTTTCCACTCGGAGAGGACACGCGAAAGCCGATCCAGTGGTGGCCGGTGCCCTGGCGGTTCTCGAGCACCGTTGGGGCGTCGTCCATGTTGCTCACGACCAGGTCGGGGTCGCCGTCGCCGTCGAGGTCGCCGACGGCCAGGCCGCGGCCGACGCGCTCGAGCCGCAAGCCCGCGCCCGCGGTCTCCGACACGTCGACGAAGCGGCCGTCGCGGTTCCACAGGAGCTGGTTGCGCTGGGCGTAGCTCTCGCGCAGCCACGGGTACTCGCCGATGTCCGGAAAGATGTGCCCGTTCACGAGGAAGAGGTCCAGCCGGCCGTCGAGGTCGGCATCGAGGAAGCTCGCGCCCCAGCCCATCCGCTCGAACGTCGACGCGCGCAGCCCGGCCGCCGTCGTCGCGTCCTCGAACTGCCGCCCGTCCAGGTTCCGGTAGGCCGTGTCGTTGTCGTGCGCGAAGGCCGTGAGCACCAGGTCCGCTCGGCCGTCCCCGTCGTAGTCTCCCGCGTCCGCGCCCATCCCCGCCTGGGCGCGCGCCTCCGCGTTGATCGCGACGCCGGCGGCCAGGCCGACGCTCTCGAAGCGGCCGTCGCCGCGGTTGCGGTAGAGGAAGTTCGGGGTCGAGTCGTTGGCGACGAACAGGTCGACGAAGCCGTCGCCATCGAAGTCGGTCGTGACCACCGCGAAGCCGTACCCGCCCGCGGGATCACCGAGGCCGCGGGCCTCGGTGGCGTCGACGAAGCGGCCGCCGCCCACGTTCTCGAAGAAGACGTCGGACTCCCCCGGCAACCCGGCGGGGCCCACCATGATCCGCGGCCCTCCGCGCCAGACGAGGGTGCGCTTCGCACGGGCGACCTCGTCCCACGTCGTCTTCACGTAGCGCGCGACGTAGAGGTCCAGGTCGCCGTCGGCGTCGGCGTCGAGGAAGGCGCAGCCGGTGCTCCAGCCGCCCGCCGCGACGCCCGCGCGCGCGGCGATCTCCTCGAACGTGCCGTCCCCGCGGTTGCGGAACAGGAGGTTCGGCCCCCAGTTGGTCACGTACAGGTCGAGCCGCCCGTCGGCGTCGACGTCCCCCGCGCAGACCCCGTTGCCCCAGGCGGCCGCGTCGACCCCGGCGCGCTTCGAGACGTCCTCGAACCGGAAGCCGCCGAGGTTGCGGAAGAGCGCGTTCCGATGCGGGACCCGCTCGCGCGTCTGCGTCAGCTCCGCGGCCGTCACCAGGTAGACGTCGAGCCGTCCGTCGCCGTCGTAGTCGAAGAGGGCGACGCCCGTACCCACCGACTCGAGGATGTGGTCCTTCGTGGGCCCGCCGCAGTAGGTTCGCGCCGGAAGGCGCGGCGCTTCCACGAGCTCGACGGGCGACGGCTCGCTCGCGGGCGCGGCGGGGACCCCGTCGGCCGCCGCCGCGGGACCCATCGCCGAGGCATGACCGCCGTACACCGGCTCCCTCGGCGGCGTCCGGCTGTAGCTGCCCTGGAAATCCAGCCCTAGCGCGACATCGCCCTCGAGCGCCAGCCTCACCCGACGGAGAAGCGCGAGGTACGGCGTCGGGTCGAAACGCTGCCCCGCCGCGACCGGGCTCCCGAGGTCGCGCGCGGCGCGGCTCAGCTCCGTACGCAGCTCTCGCGCCAGCGCGCCGGAGGCGTCGGGCGCAACGCCCAGGTCGGCCAGGTGACGCGCGGCGTCCATCCGCGCCTGGTCCGCGCCCTCCCGCGCCGGGTCGGCGGAACGAGCGAGCAGGTCGCCCGCTTCGCGGATGGCGCGCATCAAGCGGGCCCGCTCGGTTCCGAGCGCCGGTCGGGCCTCGTCCCGGGCGTCAAGCGACGGCGGGGCGACGGACAGGCCGAGGGTCGCCAGCAAGGCGCCGAGC
>JAICEW010000195.1 GCA_025923995.1 Vicinamibacteria bacterium
CGGCTGGCCGCGGCCGCCGCGCTCGCGCCCTCCGATGCGCGCATCGCGTTCGAGCGCGCGGACACCGCGCAGCGCCTGGGACGCGGGGACGAGGCGGCCGGGCTCTTCCGCGGCGTGATCGACGCGCCCGGCGTGTCCGGGAGCCTGCGCTACCCCGCCGCCCAGCGGCTCGCGCAGCTGCTGGGCTCGGCACGCCGCGAGGCGCTCGCGGCCGGCGAGTCGGAGCGCGCCGCCGAGATGCTGGGGCAGATCGAGGCGCTGGGGATCGCGGGCGGCGTCCGCAACGACATCAAGGTGTTCCTGAGCTGGGACACCGACCGCACGGACGTGGACCTGTGGGTCACCAACCCGCGGGGGGAGAAGGTCTTCTACGAGCGCAAGCAGGGCTCGCTGGGGGACGCGCTCTACGACGACGTCACCACGGGCTACGGGCCCGAGAGCTACTCGGCGCGCGACGCGGTCCCCGGCACGTATCTCGTGCAGGTGAACTTCTACCAGACCGACCGGCAGGCGTTCGCGGAGGCGCGCGGCGAGGTCACCGTGCTCCTCAACGAGGGCACGGCGGAGGAGACGCGCCAGGTCCTCCCGTACCGCCTGTTCGAGCAGGGCCAGACCGTCGCCGTCGCGAAGATCGAGGTGCGGTGATGAAGGGCATGGTGGTCGTGCTGCTGGCGCTGGCGCTTCAGCCCGTCTCGCCGCTCGCGCCCGAAGCGACGTCGGCGGGCGTCGGGCGCCTCGACGCCGACGCGGCGGACGGGTCGTCGCACACGCTCGAGCTGCGCCGGCTCTCCGTGGACGCGACCGTGCGCGGCGACGCGGCCGAGACGCGCGTCGAGCACGTGTTCTGGAACCCGACCGAAGAGGTCCTGCAGGGCACCTTCCGCTTCCCGCTGCCGGACGAGGCGGTCCTCGTCGGCCTGGCCATGGAGGTCGAGGGGCGAATGGTGGACGGCGAGCTCGTCGAGCGCGAGAAGGCCCAGCGCGTCTACGAACAGATCGTCGACGGCATGCGCGACCCCGCCCTGCTCGAGTGGGACGGCGGGTCGGTGTTCAAGCTGCGCGTGTTCCCGATCGAGCCGATGGCGGAGAAGCGCGTGGTGATCCGGTACGTCTCGCCGTTGCGGAGGGATCCGCGCAAGGGCTGGCAGTACGTCTACCCGGTCGGCGCTTCGACCGACCTGGGCGGGTTCCGGCTGACCCTGGACGGCGAGGTGCGCTGGGACGCGACGTCGTTCCCCGCCCGGTCCGAGATCGCGCTGGACGTGCCGCGCGACCGCTGGCCATCCCCGGTCCAGCGCGAGGAGACGGACGAGGCGACCTATACCGCGGTGCGCGTGCGGCCCGACTGGACGCTGGTGCCGCCGCCGCCCGACGCCGTCCGCACCCGGCGCCACGTCCTGGTCCTGCTCGACGACTCCCGCAGCGCGCTCGAGAGCCGCCCGCTCGCGCTCCAGGCGCTGCAGGTGATCCTGGACAGCCTCGACGGGCGCGACCGCTTCCGCGTCAGCGCGTTCGACATCACGGTGCGCGAGCAGACCGACGCGTTCGTGCCCTTCACGCGCGAGGCGGCCGCGCAGGCGATGGACTTCGCGCGCTCTCTGGAGCCGGACGGGGCGAGCGATCTCTCGCTGGCGCTGCGGCACGCCGGACGCGTCGCGGCCGCGCTGTCCCCGGCCGACCGGACCGGCCTCGAGGTCGTGTACCTGGGGGACGGCTCCCCGACCTGGGGCGAGACGGGCCGCGACGCGCTGGTGGCGCTCGCGGCGCAGGAGCTGCCCGGCGTCGTGTTCCACTCGATCGCTCTCGGCCGTGGCGGCGACGCCGGCGTCCTGCGCGCCCTCTCCGGCGCGACCGGCGGCCGCTTCGAGCAGCCGCGGCGGCTGCAGGACGTGACCCGCCTGGCGGCCACGCTGCCGCACGTCCGTCGCCTGCGTGTGCTGCGCGACGCGCGCGTCGTCGCGCCCGAGGGCCACGGCGTGCTGCCCGACGGCGCCCGCACCCTGTTCGAGGACGACGACTGGCAAGTCATCGTCCGTTCGCCGAAGGGCGCGGCGCCGGACACGCTGGTGCTCGAAGGCCGCACGGCGCTGGGGCCCTTCCGCCAGGTGCTCGAGACCCGCACGGCCACCGAAGGTGGGTTCCTCGTCCCACGCTACGGCGCGCACGCCGTTGCCGCGCTCGAAGGTGCTCTCGCCGAGCGCGACGACGTCGTGCGTGCGAGCCTGCAGTACGGCGTGATGAGCCGGCACACCGCGTTCCTGGTGCTCGAGAGCGAGGAGGCGTTCGCGCGCTTCCAGATCCGCCGGCGCGAGGCGCAGGAAACGCGCGTCTCGGGCGGTGACCTGGAGTCGACCGGGGAGGAGGCCAGCCTCTCGCCCGACCGCATCCAGCCCGGCGATCCCGAGGTCCGCATCCCCGCGCCCGCCGACGCGCGCGCGGTGACGGTCACGTTCCCGTTCGGGGAGACCAAGGTGGCGCGCTACGAGCCCGCGCTGGGCGCGTGGACCGTGCGCTTCCTCATCGACCAGGACACGCCGGACGGCGTGTACCACGTCTACGTCCGCATCACGCACGCGAGCGGGCGGGTCGAGCTGCTGCGGCTGGCCTACACCGTCGACACGGAGGCGCCCGCGGTCGCGGTCTCCTGGCGCTGGGCCGCCGGCCGCTCGCGGACGTACCTGATCGAGGCGCGCCAGATCGCGACCGAGGTCCCGCTGTCGCCGGTCGACGGCGCCGCAGGGGAGTCGCGGGTGGCCACGATCCTCGAGGACGCGCGCCGCGTCGACGTCCGTCTGCCGGACGGGGAGGTGCTGAGCCTCGGCCTCACGCGGCCCGGCCTCTTCCGCGGGTACTGGCGCCCGCGGCGCCCGCTCCAGGCGCCGGTGACGCTCACCGTCGTCGCGACGGACCGCGCACTCAACTCGCGCACCGCCCGGGTCACGCTCGACCCGCACCCGCCCGCGGCGGCGTCGCGATGACGCTGCTGCTCGCGCTGGTGCTGGCGCCCGCGGTCGAGGCGTTCACCTCGACCGCGGACGTGCGGGCCTGCCGGCCGCTCGCGGACGGCCGCGTGCTGGCGGCGACGGCGGGCGGGCTCGTGGTCTACGGTCCGGACCTCGAGCCCGAGCGGGTCTGGACGTCGTTCGACGGCCTGCCGGGAACCGACGTGAAGGCGATCGAGGTGTCGGCCGACGGCGCGACGGTGTGGGCCGGCGGCGAGTACGGCGTCTCCGTGCTGCGGCTCGGAGAGTCCCGGTGGAAGGAGCTGGCGACGGCGCGCTCGGTCGGCGCGCTGCTCCTGGACGAGGACCGGCTGCTGATCGGCACCGACGGCGGCCTCGACGTGGTCGACGCGCGGACCGGAGCGGGCCGCCAGCGGTTCGACTTGCCGCGCGACCATGCTCGCGGGCCGCGGCCGCTCGTCACGAGCTTCGCGCGCACCCCCGGCGGGATCCAGGTGGGCACGAGCCGCGGCCTGTGGACGTGGGACGGGTCCGGCATGAGGCCGGCCGCCGGCGTCGTGCCGAGCCCCTACGTGCACGTGGTCGCCTCCGCGGGCTCGCGCACGCTCGCGGGCACGGTCGGCGGCCTGGCCGAGATCGGACGCGGACGCGTCGTCGCGACCGCGGAAGTCCGCGCGCTCCTGCGCATCGAAGGCGGATGGCTGGCGGGCACCATGGGTGAGGGGCTGCGCCGGCTGGCCGACGCCGGACCGGAGCAGGCGGTGCCCTTCCCATCCCGCTACGTCACGGCGCTCGGCCGCCACGGCGACACCACCTGCGCCGGAACCACCGAGGGCACGTTCGTGCGTCGCGGAGCCGACGGCGCCTGGCGGCACGCGCGCGTCACGGGCCCGCCCTCGAACGACGTCAGCGCGCTGGCCCTGGATGGCGAGCGGCTCTGGGTGGGCACGTTCGACCGCGGCCTCGCGGCGTACGAGGGCGGGCGCTGGCGCGTCGTGAGCGGCGTGGACGAGCGGGTCAACGGCCTCGCGGTGGAAGGCGCGCGGCTCTGGGTCGCCACCGCGCGCGGGCTGGTGACCGTCGAGCGGGAGACGTCGACCGTCCGACACGAGGCGGAGGGCTTGCCCGCGGACGACGTGCACGCGGTCGCCGCGCTGCGCGGCGGGGGAGTCCTCGCGGGCACCGCGCGGGGGGCCGCGCTGGTACGCGCGGGCGGCGTCGAGTCGCTGGTGAAGACGGGGGCGCCGGCGGAAGCGACCTGGGCGGTCGCCGAGGGGCCCGACGGCTCGCTCTGGCTGGGCACGACGAACGGCCTCTATCGCTATCGTGCCGGCGCCGCCCTCGTCCGGTTCTCCGTCGCCAGCGGGCATCTGCGCGACAACTGGGTGACCTCGATCGCGTTCGAGGGGGCCGCGGTCTGGGTGGGCACGTACGCGGGAGGTGTCTCGCGCCTCACGTTCGGCGCGCGGAACGCGGCCAGTGCGGATCCGGGACCGGGCGACGCGCACGTGAACCCGGCGGGCCTGGGCGTCTTCGACGGGCGGGTCTGGGCCGCCACGATGAGCGGTCTCATGTCCCTGGCGAGGGGCGAGGAGGCCTGGCGGATCCACGCCGGCGCCGCCCCCGGGCGGGACGTGACGGCGGTCGTGACGGCCGGCGGGTCGGTCTGGGTGGCCAGCCGGGACGGCCTGGCCCGCTGGCCCGCCGCATTTCGTCCTTGACCCCACCCGCGGTGGCGGCTAGCCTCCGCGGAAACCGATATCCCTCCATAGGGGACCTGAAACGCATCCGGGGTTCCCCCCACACGTGACAAAGCCCCGGCATCCGGGGCGATCGAGGAGGTGAATCCATGCGCAAAGCGATGCTCGTGGTGGCCGCCGGCCTGGCCACCGCCGCCGCCGGCGTCTATGCCGCGACGACGCCGGCCGCCGAGTGGGCCATGAACGCCACCGTGATCGAGGCGTGCAGCTGCCCGATGTTCTGTCAGTGCTACTTCAACACCAAGCCCGCCGGCCACGGCGCCCACGAGGGGCACGGCGGCGGCGGCGCCGACCACTTCTGCCGCGCCAACCTCGCCTACAAGGTCAACAAGGGTCACTACGGCGCCGCGAAGCTGGACGGCGCGAAGTTCTGGGTCTCGAGCGACCTGGGCGCCGACTTCTCGAAGGGCGAGATGGACTGGGCGATCCTGACGTTCGACAAGGCGCTGAGCCCCGCGCAGCGCGAGGGCATCCAGACGATCATGGGCCACATGTTCCCGGTGAAGTGGAAGTCGTTCACCACCGCCGAGGGCGTCGTGGACAAGTGGCAGTTCACCAAGGACGAGGCGCACGCGCTGCTCGACGGAGGCAAGTCGGGCGAGGTGAAGCTGAAGCGGTTCGCGGGCATGACCGCGGAGCCGATCGTGATCAAGAACCTGCCCTACTGGGGCGCGCCGCGGCACGACGGGTTCGTGCTGATGCCGAACGAGGTCGAGGCCTGGCGCGTGGGCGACAAGGCGTTCGAGTTCAAGGGCACGAACGGCTTCATGATCACGTTCGACATCACCTCGAACGACGTCAAGAAGGTCGCGTCGAAGTAATCTCCGAGGGATTCCACCGCAGAGACCGCGGAGGCCGCAGAGGCCCTGGGCTGAGCGCCCTGCGCCTCTGCGCTCTCCGCGGTGAGCTGTCGTCCGGCCTGGCGTCTAGAGGTTGCTGCCCGACTCCAGCATCGTGTTGACGATGGTCAGCAGCTTGTTCGCGGTGAACGGCTTGTTGATGTACATCACCGCGCCCGACTCGAAGCCTTCCGCCAGTGCCTCGCCGCCGCCCTTGGCGGTCAGGAAGATCACCGGCAGGTCCTTGAGGCGGGGATCCTCCTTGATCTTCCGGCAGACCGTGAAGCCGTCCACCTCCGGCATCATCACGTCCAGCAGGACGAGGTCGAAGGTGCGCTGGGCCAGCAGGTCGAGGGCCTGGGCCCCGCCGCCGGCACCGACCACGTCGAACCCCTTCTGCTCGAGGATGGTCTTCTCGAGGTTCAGGATGTTCTCGTCGTCGTCGACCACTAGGATCCGCTTGGCCATCGCACGGCCTCCGGAGGGTGGAAGGGTCTGATGCGCTCCAGATCCTAGCAAGCCGGACCGGCAAAGTCAGCCGCCCGCGTGGGCGCGTGCGGTCAGCGGAACGAGATGGTGACGGTGTTGGAGCGGATGCCGTCGGCCTCGACGTACACGGACATCACGCCGGGCTTCTTCACCAGCATGACGGGCGTCCAGTCGCCCTGGCCGCTCACTTGCGCCAGGCTCCCGTCGCTGTAGGTCCAGTGGGGCGCCCCGTGCGTGTTGACGGGCAGGTTCGACGCGTCCTTGGCGGTCGCGTCGAGGTGCACGCGGTCGCCGACGAACGCCTCGGTCGCGTGCTCCGAGCCCGGCAGGATCGCGCCGTTGCGCTCGACGAAGAACACCTTGGCGCCGATGCGGACCGTCGCGCCCGTGCCCGGGTTGTTGGGCGGGTTCTGGGGCTTGGGGTTCGGATTCGGGTTCGGATTGGACGTCGGCACGGGCTCGGGGACGGACGAGGGCACCGGAACGGGGACAGGCACGACGACGACGGGGATCGGAACCGGCGTGGGACCGGCATTCGTCGGGGCCGAAGGCGCTCCCGGCATCTCCTCGGTGATCGTCTGGCAGCTCACGAGCGACAGGCCCGCAAGTAGCGGGAGGAACGCGCGCATCGGGCTCGTCATGGCCAACCCCCTAGCGACTGACCGAGAAACGATGTGAGACATTCGCACGAAAAAGCGCACCATGTCAAGTTTTTTGGCTTTCGGCCAAGACCCGGGCCAAGGCCTCCGCCGCGCGCCCGGAAGCCCCCGGCTCGCCGAGCCGCCGTCGGACCTCCGCCAGGTCCTGTTTCATGGCCTCGCGCCGCGCCGGCTGCTCGAGCAGCGAGCGGATCTCACCCGCGACCTTCTCCGGCGTGAAGTCGTCCTGGATCAGCTCCTTGACGACCCGCTTTCCCGCGATCAGGTTGACCATCGCCACGTGGGGCACCTTCACGAAGCGGCGGCCGAGGAAGTGGGTCAGGCGCGAAAGGCGGTACACCACGACCATGGGCGCTCCCAGGAGCGCCGCCTCCACCGTCGCCGTCCCGGAGGCGACCATGGCGGCCTGGCAGGTGGCGAGGACGTCCTGGGCCCCCTGCGGCACCAGCCGGACCGGCAGGCCGCGCAGGTGGGGCTCGAGGAGGCCGGGCTCGATCGCGGGCGCCAGGGGCAGCAGGAACTCCAGGTCGGGCCGCCAGTCCCGCAGGAGCGCGATCGCGCCCGCGAGCCCCGGCAGGTTGTGCGCGATCTCCTTCGGCCGGCTCCCCGGCAGGACGGCGACCACGTCTCGCTCAGGTGAGACGCCGAGGCCACGCAGAAAGTCCGCGCGAGGTGCGGGGTGGAGTCGGTCGACGAGCGGATGGCCGACGAACTCGACCGGCACGCCCGCCTCGCGGTACAGCGCCTCCTCGAAGGGAAAGATCACGAGCATGCGGGCGACGGTCTCGCGGATGGTGCGGATCCGGCCCCCGCGCCAGGCCCAGATCTGCGGCGAGACGTAGTACACGACCGGTATGCGGCGCCGGTGCAGCTCGCGGGCGAGCCGCAGGTTGAAGTCCGGATAGTCGACCAGCACGGCGGCCGCCGGCGGCTCCCGGTCCACCTCGGCGAGCACGCTGCGGAAGACGCCGCGGATCTGGCGCAGGTGCGAGAGCACTTCCAGCAATCCGACCACCGCCAGGTCGCGCACGTGGGCGAGCAACGTCGCGCCCTCCGCCTGGAGGCGGTCGCCGCCCAGCCCGAACACGTCGAGCCCCGGGCGGCGCTCGCGGAGGTGCCGGACGAGGAGCGCGGCGTAGAGCTCTCCCGAGGGCTCGCCGCTGACGACCAGAAGCCGGGGCATCGACGACGGATTATATTGGGGGGTGTCCCCTGCGCCGATCGCCTGCCGTCCTGTTCCGGTCACAGGGCGGGCCCGGTTGGTCCCTCCAACCGGAGTCGCATCAACGCGTTGAGCCGGAACCGTGCGGCCGCAAGGCGGGCACGACGCTTGCACCGAATACGGCGCGAACCAGGAGGCTGTCATGAAGGGACGTCGGGCGGCTGTCGTTCTCGGGGTGTTCCTCGGGGCGTTGGCGACGCAGGGCCTGTCCGCAGGTGACAACGATCGCGCCGTGCCTCGCGGCGGAGGCGGAGGTGGCGGCGGCGGCTCGCGCGGCGGCGGCGGAGGTGGTGGGGGCTCCGCGGCCGTGTCGCGCCATCCGTCCTCGGGCGGCGGCGGCAGCTCGCACTCCGGCTCGTCCGACTCGGGGTCCGGGTCGTCCTACTCTCGCGGTCCGCAGACGGGGGCGCAGCGGCGCCAGCCGGTCCCCGGCCAGGGCCACTACGGACACGGCCATGACGGCTACTACGGCCGTGGTCACGGGTACTACGGCGGCTACTACCCCTACTACCCGTATTCCTACTGGCCGTACTGGGGCTGGGGCTACGGCTACGGCTACTACGCGCCCTGGTACTACCCGTACAACGGGTTCTACGCGGGCTTCGGGTATCCCTACTACGGCGGCTCCTTCGGCCTCTCGTATTCGGGCGGTGGCGGCGGGGGCGAGTACTACGGCGGCGCGTCCTACGACGCGGCCGGCTCCGTGCGCCTGCTCGTGGAGCCGGTCGACACGAAGGTCTACGTCGACGGCTACTACGCCGGCAAGGTGGACGACTTCGACGGGATGTTCCAGCGGCTCAACCTGCGCCCCGGCGCGCACGACATCGTGCTGAAGCTCGACGGGTACGAGACGCACAAGATCAAGCTGTACGTCCCCCTCGACCACACCCTCAAGGTCCGGCACGAGATGGCGCGCGGCGCCGCGGACCACGTCACCGAGCAGACGGTGGGCGATCCCGCGGACGCGGAGCGCTACGCGCGTCGCGAGCGCGAGCGCGAGCGCGAGACGGAGTACGTACGGCCGGAGGGTGAAGAGGATCGCGAGCCCCAGCCCCGCATGCACATGGAGGAGGGCGAGCGGCGCTCGAACCACAGCGGGACGCAGGGCCGCGAGCGCGGCACGGTCCGGCTCGACGTCACGCCGGTCGACGCCTCGATCTACGTCGATGGGATGTTCCGCGGCACCGGCCAGGACCTGCGCCGGCTGAACCTGCCGCCGGGCCGCCATCGTCTCGAGGTCGTGCGTCCCGGCTACCGCACGCTGGAGCGGGACGTCGAGGTGCAGGCGGGCGAGACCGAGCAGGTCCAGGTGGACCTGCCGCGGTCGTGAGCTGACGTCTTCGCTCTAGCCGCCGCTCGTCACGAGCGGCGCCTCGACCGGCGGCGCCGCAGGCTTGTACAGGTACTGGTAGATCCGCCCGGCCACGGTCGACGCCAGGTGGCCGGAGCCTGGCTTCACGAAGGTCACCAGCACGATCCGTGGATGGTCGGCGGGCGCGTACGACGCGAGCCAGCCCACGCCCGCGCAGGTGCCGGTCTTGCCGGCCACGACGATGTCGGGGTCGAAGGCAGTGGACGCGCTGCCTTCGTTCACCGCGCCCAGGAACCCGTCGGCCAGCCCGCTCGTCACCGTCGTCTCGGGAAGGCGCCAGCGGGGGCGCGGCACCCACCCCCGGGCCGGCGCCAGCTGCGGCGTGTAGACGGTCCCGCCGTTGATCGTCGCCGAGATGAGCACGCCCAGCTGGACCGCAGACGTGGCGACGCCCTTGGCGTGGCTGGAGACGTGCCCGACCAGCGAGGGAGGCACGAAGAGCGGCAGCGCGCCGCTCGTCTCCTGCTCCAGGTTCAGCCCCGAGGGCGAGCCCAGGCCCAGCAGCCGCGCGTAGTGCTGCACCTTCGCGTAGCCGAGCTGCTCGCCGACCCACTCGAAGTACGGGTTGCACGAGACCGCCAGCGCGCGGCGCAGGTCGATCGGCCCGTGGCCCGGCCAGAGCCAGCAGGACCCGCCGCGGCAGTTGTAGCGGGACTGCGGGGTGATGACGCCCTCCGACAGGCCGGCCAGGGCCACGACGACCTTGAATACGGAGCAGGGCTGGTAGGCGCGCTCGACGCCGAGCGAGGGGTTCACGACGGCGATGACGCGTCCCGTGTGCGGGTCCATCGCCAGCGCCGAGCCCTGCAGCGAGCCGAGCCCGCGGCGGCAGGCCTCGCCGACGGCGACGTCGTCCGGCGAGGAGGGGTCCGCCACCACCACCACCGGAGGGGCGGGAGGCCGGCGAGGGGCGGCACGGCGCGAGCTCGTCGTGCGCCGGCGCTTCTTGGCGGCGGCCGCGGGGGCCTCCGCGACGCCCGCGAGCAGTGCACCGATGCCGAGGAGCGCCACGAAGAGACGGCGACGGCCGATCATGCTCCCGCAAAGGTAGCACGACCCCATGCTTCGTCGCGCCGCCACTTGTCGGGCTCGCGGGGCGGCGAATAGAATCAACCCATCGCATCATGACCAAGGAGAGCCTCGTCATGTCCGTTCACAAGTCGTACCTGCCGGCCGTCCTCGCGCTGTCGCTGGGCGCTCCCGCCGCGGTCCACGCGCAGAAGATGGACAAGGACCAGAAGAAGTGGCTCGAGGACGTGAAGCCGATCATGCTGGCCGACGAGGAGAAGACGTACAAGGACCTGAAGGACAAGTCCGACCGAGACGAGTTCCAGAAGATCTTCTGGGCCCGCCGCGATCCTGACCTGGAGACGCCCGCCAACGAGTACCAGGCGGAGTACGAGACGGCCAAGGCCGCGGCGGACTCCAAGTACCGCGTCGGTGGCACGCCCGGGTCCCAGACCGACTGCGGCCGCATCGTCCTGCTGCTGGGGGAGCCGAACGAGGTCAAGAAGATCCAGGGCGAGGGTCCCGCGGCCCGGCGCACGGCGGAGACCTGGACGTTCCGCGACCGACCGGGGCTCAAGTTCAAGGACGGCCACGTCGAGATCGACGTCGACGAGAACTGCATGCTGCCGCAGGGCGCGCGCATGGGGGAGCAGCTGGCGCGCGTGGGGGAAGGCAAGATCGCCCACCCCAACCTCGGGTACAAGAAGGGCGCCGACGGCAAGCTGGTGAAGCTTGTCGACCAGCTGCCCAAGCCGACGCCGATCATGGCGCTGCTCAAGACGCCGCGCCAGGACTTCGCGGGAGCCGCGAAGGCGGCCCTCTTCCTGCGCAGCCCGGGCGGCGCCAGCTACGTGGCCGGCCTGGCGCGGGTCGATCCCAACACCGTGACGGTCGAGGACGCCGGCGGGAAGAAGACCGCCAAGGTGGTGGTCGGCGTGCAGGCCATGGACGAGGCCGGCAAGACCGCGAGCACAAGCGAGCGCGAGGCCAACGCCGAAGTGGCCGCGGACGGCAGCGCGGTGGTGTCGTACGGGATGGCCCTCAAGCCCGGCAAGTACACGCTCAACGTCGGCGTGCTCGATCCGAAGTCCACCAAGGGTACGGTGATCAGCGAGCAGGTGGACGTGCCGGACTTCGGGGCCGACGAGCTGTCCATCACGCCGCTGCTGGTGCTGCGGGAGGTGGCGGAGGGCGCCGGCACCCCGCAGGACGCGATGGCCGCCTTCACGCTGGGTAACACGCGCTTCATCCCCAACTTCGGCAACGTGTTCAAGCCCGAGGAGTCGGTGAACGTGATCGCCGCGTTGTACAACGCGCCCACGAAGACCGACACCGGCAAGCCCTCGTTCACCTACTCGTACTCGATCGCGAAGGACGGCAAGACGATCGCCGAGACGGAGCCGTTCACGTCCGAGTCGCCGCAGGAGACGCCTTCGGTGGGCCCCGTGCCGCTCGCGAAGTACGGCGCGGGCAAGTACACGGTGAAGCTGAAGGTCAAGGACAACGTCGGCGGCAAGGACTACTCGCGCGAGGCGCCGTTCGAGGTCAAGTAGTCAGCGGGAGCTGCCGGCCAGCATGGCCTTCAGCTCCTTGCTCGGCGTGAAGCGGGGGGCGCGCCGCGAGGGGATCTTCACGGGCGTCTTCGACTTCGGGTTCAGCACCACGCGCGCCTTGCGCCGCTGGACCACGAACGTCCCGAAGCCGGCGATCTTCACCCGCACGCCCTTCTTGAGCGCGCGCATCACGAGCGCGGTGAACGTGTCGAGCGCGCGCAGCGAGTCCGCCTTCGTGAGCCCCGACTCGCGCGCGATGCGCGTGACCAGCTCGGCCTTGTTCACGAGCCCATGATGGCACGGGCCGCGCGCCGCCCGCTCGCGATGGCGCCCGAGACGGTGCCCGCCTCGTCGGCC
>JAICEW010000196.1 GCA_025923995.1 Vicinamibacteria bacterium
ATGGGGCCCACCGTGCCACCGATCAGGATCTTGCCGTCCGCCTGCAGCCCCAGCGCCGTCCCGTGGAACGAGACGGCTTGTGGCAGCGCGACCTGACCCGCCGTCCCGAAGGAGCCGTCCAGGCTGCCGTCCGCGTTGTATCGCACCAGGGCGACCGTCGACGCGCTCGGGGCGCCCGTGACGCCGAGCACGACGATGCGGCCATCCGGCTGCAGGACGGCCGCGTGGCCGGCGCCGACCGCGCCCGGGAGCGGCGTCACGACCAGGCCCTCGTTCCCGAAGGAGGAGTCGAGCGAGCCGTCCGGGTTCAGCCGCGCGAGTGCGTAGCCGTCCGGGGGCCCGCCGAGCGTGTCCCACCAGCCTGCCAGCACCAGCTTTCCGTCCGGCAGCGCGAAGACCTCGCGGGCGCCGGCACTCACGGGGCCGAATCGATCGGCCGTGAACTCCAACCGCTTCAGGCCGTCGCCGTCGAACGACGCGTCGAGGTCGCCCGACGGCAGGTAGCGCGACACCGCCATCGTGCCGGGAAGATCGGGAACGGCCGAATCTCCTGCCGCCACCGCGCGGCCGTCGGGCAGCACCACGACCGCGTGAGCCCAATCCCACGCAGACCGCCCGAAGTCCGTCGTCACGCGACCGTCGCGCCCGAAGTCCGGGTCGAGCATGCCGTCGGCCCAGGCGGGCAAGGCCCACAGCGCGGACACCGCGAGCATCCCCGCACGTCGCATCGGCTGGTGTGGCCGCATCGCTTCCTCCTCGAGGAAATACCCGCCCTCGAGCCAGGAAGCTAACAAGAGCGCGCGCGGCGCCTCGTAACCGCTTTGTAACGATGCGCGCTAGCGCGGACGCGACAGCATGGGCGTGTCGAACGCCAGCCCGGTCGCCGGCTCCAGCGCGACCACCTTGCCGGTGAGCACGCCGTACGGCGCGTCGTGCGCGACCGTGATCGAGCCGCCCTGGCCGGCCAGGCCGGGGACCTGGGTGGTCGGGATCGTCTGGCTGCCGTGCGGCGCCAGCGCGATCGGCGTCGAGGCCAGCAGCGTGCCCAGCGGGCTCCAGAAGAACGCGCGTCCGGACACCGCGGCCGCGCCCGTGTTCTGCAGGAGCAGCACGCTCGACTGCGAGCCCGCGTTGTTGAAGCGCGGGAGCACGCCCGTCGTGTCGTAGGCGCGGATGCGGTAGACGTCGTCGGCACCGCAGCCCGTGCCGCAGCCGCCGCTCGCGACCACGATCGCCTCGCTGCTGAGCGCCGCCGTCGTGCTGTTGGCCCAGCGCAGGCTGCGGCTGGCACCGATGCCCGAGCCCGTCGACGCCTGCACGAGCGTGCCGGCGGCGGAGAGGCGGCGCAGGCTCAGCGGCTGCACGTCCCCGGACACCGCGTCCACGACGACCTCGTAGGACGACGCCGGCTCCTGCCGCAGCACGTACCAGTGCGTATCGGCCGTGGGTCCGGGCAGCGGGGACAGGCTGCGCACGCGCGCCGTGCCGTGCTCCAGGCCGGACGCGGGCCCGAGCGTGGCGCCGTCGTCGTCGAGGATCGTGGCCCGCCCGTCCGCGTCCGCGACGGGGTTGCTGGCGCCGCTCAGGACGAGCGCGAAGTGCTCGTCCGGCTCGTCGAGCAGGTCGCCGTTCACCGCGACCGTGACCAGCTGCGCCAGCACGCCGGGCGGGAAGGTGAGCAGGCCCGACGTCGCGACGTAGTCGGAGCCCGCCGACGCGGACAGGTCCGCGGTCGCGTAGGCCACGGTCGTGGTGACCGCGGGCGCGCTGGCCAGGGACACGGCGAACTGCACGTCGGTGGTCCCCGCCGAGCCTTCGGTCACGGTCGCGTCGCCGACCGACAGCGCGGGGCCGTCATCGTCGAGGATGGTCGCCAGGCCCTGCCCGTCGGTCACCACCGCGTTCAGCGGCGCGGCCAGGTTCAGCGCGAAGCTCTTGTTCCCCTCGTCGACCGCGTCCCCGATCACGGGCACCGAGACCGTCCGCGACTGGGCGCCGGGCGCGAACGTCAGCGTTCCGGAGACCGCCTGGTAGTCGGTGCCGGCGATCGCGGTCCCGTTGGCGGTCGCGTACGAAACCGTGACCGCCTGGCTGCTGGCGAGCGACAGCGACACGTGGAACACGGCGCTGCCGCCGTTGCCGGCCGCACCTTCGACCACGGACACGTCGTCGACGGCTGCCGCCACGAACAGGTTGGCCTTCCAGTAGCGCAGGAAGTCGCGCAGGGCCTCGGGAGGGTTGGTGGGCTCGACCGCGTTGGCCTGGTCGCGGCTGTTGAGGCCGTGGCACGACGCGCAGGTGCGGATCTCGCCCGGCTGGAAGGAGAGCCAGTACCGCTCCCGCACGACCGGCACGCCCGCGGGATCGGTCAGGTGCCACGACATCGCACGGCGCGCGGGCACGAGCGACGCCATCGACCCGTCGAGACCGACGCGCACGCTGCCCGCCGGGCCCGTGGGGTTCGGCGGGTTCGTGACCTCCGGCGCGTGCATCACCTGCGCCAGCGGCCGGCGGCCGGGATTGGGGCTGGTGTAGCCGCACAGGCCGCGGATCTGGTCGGCCTGGTAGAACTGCATGTAGCGCACGTCGTAGATCTTCCCGCCGGCGCCCAGCGTCTGCGCGCCCCCCGGCACGCGCAGGTTGAAGGGCTGCTGGCGGTCCGCGCGGTCGCGCGTCGTCACGTTGCGGCTCACCGCCAGCGCCAGCCCGCGCTGCCGCAGGTACTCGCGGAAGACCGCGGGATCGACGTCTTCGTCCGCGAAGACGGAGGCCTCGGGCGCCTCCAGTGCCTCGGTAGGCGAGGGCGGCACGGCGCGTGCGCGCACTTCGACCGGATCCAGCTCCCACATCGCCACGTTCACGTAGTCGACGCGGACGTCCGGATCCCAGAACCACAGCGTCTTGCGGATGGCCGGCGTCAGCGGCGGGCCGGCCACCTGGTAGCCGCCCGGCCCTGCCTGAAGAAGCTTCAGGCGGAAGTCGTAGCGCGAGACCGGCAGCGCCCGTGTGCCGTCGTTGCGGTCCGCGCGCGTCTCGGCCGTGTGCGCGACCAGCACCGTGCCGTCCGAGAGCGGGAGCGGGTTGCGGTAGTGGCCGGAGTGGTTGGGCGGCGGGGGCTCGTCATCGTCGTGGAAGGACGCCGTCGCGCGGTGCGTGTGGTAGGTGACCGCGATCGCGTCGGCGGCCAGGCCCGGCGCGCCCGGCATCGAGACCACCTGCCCGGCGGCGTGCGTGTAGAACTCGGGCGCGTCGATCCCGAAGTACGTGCCGGCGGCCGTGGGGCTCTCCTTGACCTGCAGGAGGTTGCCGATCTCGTTCGGGTTGAAGCGGCCGGAGGTGGCGGCGATGAACTCGCGGACGTTGGGGTCGTCGTTGAGGCTGCGGTTGAAGTACCCGTGCAGCTCGTGGCGGCCGATGTGGCTCAGCACCTCCGGCTCGGTGCCGTCCTGGTTCATCTGCCAGGGGAAGAAGTGGTTGAAGGTATGGCCTTCCAGGTTGGTGCCCGCCAGCAGGTCGGTGCGCGGGGGCCGCGGCTCGGGGAACACCTCGTCGCGGTTGTTGAGCGGGACCGAGGAGGCGGACTCGCCCGACCAGTTGAAGGTCCCGTAGGTGCCGCCGCCCATCGCGTCGGCGTCGGCCTGCTGGTCGCGCTGCAGGTGGTCCCAGCGCGTGAAGATCACGCGGCCGAAGCTGTCCACGATCGGCGTGAAGTCGCCCGACGGCGCATGGTCGAGCAGGCGCAGCTCGCCCGTCGTGCGGTTCAGGCTCCAGACGCCGGTGACGGTGGGCGCCTCCTCGTATTCGTCGAGCTGCGGGTAGAGGTGCGGCTGCCCGTCGCGCGGACGGTCCGACGTGAAGAGGATGCGGTCGTCCGAGGCGTAGAGAGGGCTGACGTTGTTGTAGCCGGCGGGCTGGCTCGCCACCTTGGTGACGACGGGCGTGTCGCTCACCCCCAGGCCGGTCACCTCGTAGATCTGCCAGTGCGTGGTCACGTACTGGTACTGCTGCGGGGGCGCGCCGATCACCATGCTGAAGAGCGCCTTCGTGCCGCTCCAGTGCACGGTCGGCTCGCGCACCGCGATGCTCGTCGGTCCCTGGAAGCCGCTGGCCACGCCGTAGCCCGCGAGCGCCGTCAGGTTCTTGAGCGTGCCGTCCGGATAGCGGATGTACAGGTCCCCGCCGCGGCCCACGCTGTCCATGGCGGTGCGGTGGTTCCCGAACACCGACGCGACGGTCGTGAAGTCGTACGGGATCGGGACCTGCGTCACGAAGAGGATGGGATACGGCGTGGCCGTGGGCGCCGCGGCCGCGGGAGGGGGCACGCCGGCCGACACCAGCGCCACGAGAGCGCCGAGCGCGGTGATCCGCCGATGACACGGCCGAAGCGTCGCCACGGGAACGCCAGCCTATGCGCGGCCACGTATGCGGATTGTGACCGCGGTCACTGCGCGGCCCCGAGCGCCGTCAGCGCCGCTTGTAGGCGAAGCGGACGGTGGTCTCCTCGTCGACCACCAGCGCGCGCAGGAAGCGGTACGAGGTCCCGGCCCTGGGCACGTCCAGGCGGACGGGCAGGACTCCGGCCGCGCGCTTCTGCAGGTTGACCACGTTGGCGGACGGCACCTGCGCTTCGGGCTCGTCCTTCCTGCGTTTGAACGCCTCCTTCGTCCCCAGGGCGTCGGCGCCCAGGACGCCACCGATGCTGGACGACCGCACGTCGATGACCGGCGCTTCCGCCTCGACCGTGACGGTCTCCGCAAGGTTTCCCACGCTCATGGTGAGACCGACCGGTCGGGGCGGTCCGGCGAACGTGACCGTGTGGCGCGCGGTCTGGAAGCCCGAGAGCGAGGAGCGGATCTCGTACTTGCCCGGCGCCACTCCGCTGAAGACGAACGCGCCACTTCCGTCGCTGACCTCCTCGCGGGTCGGACCCGAGCCGATGAGCGTCACCGTCGCGCCCGGGATGGGGCTTCCGCTCTCGTCGCGCACCACTCCGGCGATATCGCCGTACTGCAGCGGCCGCGTGCCGAAGACGGTGACGGGCGGCGGCAGGCGGGCGCCCGCCGGTGCGGCCGTGTACGTGAGCCCCGGCCGGATGACGTCGTCGGCCGGGAGCAGGTCGCCGCCGGTCGTCCTGACGCGGTACCGGTCGGGCAGGAACAGCTCCCACTCGAGCACGCTGATCGGCACGTCCAGCTTCGGCAGCGTGAGCGCGGCCTCGCCCTTCTTCGCGAAGGCGGTGCCGGGCTGGAGGTAGACGAACGACACCGCATAGGGCCCGTTGGGCCGGAAGCCCGTGCGCAGGAGCGGGACCCGCGTGCCGTCCGCGCCCGTCACCGGCTTCACGCCCTGCCCGGCCACCTCGGCCGACAGCAGGGTCGCGCCCTCCGGCAGCGAGACGCGCAGGAACGGCTGGGCCTGGTTGCGGACGGTCAGCGACAGCTCGGTCAGGGTGCGACCCTGGGTGGTGACCAGCGTCGTGACCGAGGCGTGCTCGGCCAGCGCGGCCAGGACCGCAGCGTTCGGGAAGCGCTTCACCTCCATGGCCAGCGACGGCGTCTCGTCGGGCCGCCGATGGTAGCGGAACGCAGCCAGCACGGGCTCGCGGGCCAGCGCGCGCAGCGGCGCCGCGGCCTCGCTGACGTCGATGCGGCGCAGGCTGCCCGCCTCCTGCGCCTGCAGCTCGAGCGTGCCCACGCCCTCGAACGCGACCTCGCCCGTCTCGCGCTGCGCGGCCCGTATCGTGGGCAGCGCCACCTCGGCCCGGAAGGAGTCGTCCGCCGCGGGGCGCTCCAGGTTGAGCAGGATCTGGTGGCGGCGGCGCTGGGGCTCGCGCAGCGCGAGGCGGACCCCTCCCGCGAACTGCTGGCTCCCCTCGAGCGTCGCGCCCGAGAAGCCCACCAGCTCGAAACCCGCGGGCAGCGCGATCTCCACCTGGCCCGGCTCGCCCTGCACGATCGTGAGGTCGACGAGCGTGGTGAGGCGCAGGTCCGCCTCGGCGGCGGTCACCAGCGTCTTGAGGTCCGCGAGCAGGCGCGTTTCGCGCGGCGCCGTCTGCAGCGCCGCGCTCTCGCCGACCGTCCACGTGACGCGCGTCGCCGTGCCCGGGTCGAGCGCGACCTCCAGCACCGTCCGGCCGCCGGCGCTCGTGCGGCGCGTCACCGCTCCCGGAGCCACGCGCGCGTCGAGGTCCGGGCCGGGCAGGTCGATGGTGGCGCGCGCCGTCCCCGCGTGCGGTACCGGCACGACGAACGAGGCGCGCCCCGGCTCGGCGGCGACCTGGTCGGCCCACGTGAGCGTCAGTGCCAACGGCCCCGCCTGCGTGACCACTGCGTGCGGCGTCTGGCCCTCGATGCGCAACGGGACGGGACGGCCCGCCTCCGTCGCGTCCAGCAGCCCCTGCCCGTCGAACAGGCGCAGGGTGCCCGGGCGATACGCCTCACCCGAGAGCGCCATCGTGCCGGTGACCGAGCGGCCCTCGACGCGCAGGGCCAGTGTCGCGCTCGAGAGCACCGCAGCCACCGGCGCTTTCTGCGTGACCTCCGGTGGACGGGCCGCGCGCTCGACCAGGCGGTCGTAGTCGGCGAGCGGCAGCGTGACCGTTCCCGGCGCTCCGGTACGCAGGGACGCGTCCTCCGAGGCGGACCAGGCGGACGACGCGAGCAGCACGACGATCGAAAGGAAGTGGGTCTTCATCACCGGGACTCCCGCTTGTAGGACAGCTCGACGCTCGGCACCGAGCCCTCCGCGGTCAGCTCGCCCACCAGGAAGAGCGCCGGCCCCACGGCCGGGAACGGCACCTCGACCGGCGTGACGCCCGCGACGCGGCGCGCGCGCCCCTCCTGGAACCGGTCGATGAGCTGCTTCTGCTCCGCGACGACGCTCGCGTCGGCCTCCTTGGGGCCGGCGCGATCGAAATCGGACATCGAGCTGGCCGTCTGCCACGTGACCGCGGGAGCGGTGAGCAGCGCCGAGAGGGGCGCCGCCCCCGGGCCCTCGCGGAACGCTCCCGGCAGCAGCGCCACCCGGAAGCGCGGCGAATGATGGAGCGCCATCCCGGTGCGCGAGACGGGCAGGTCGAGCGCCGGCAGCAGGAGCTGCTGCCGGCCCTTCTCGCTCCAGGCCCCGGCGCGCGCGAAGAAGGACATCTCGATCGCGAAGGCCGGCGCCTCGTCCCCCGCCTTGCCCTTGATGAGCGGCAGCAGCAGCGTCCCCCCCGGGCCGTTCCCCGGACGCACGGCGCGGCCGGCGACGCTCGCGCTCCACAGCACGGCTCCCGGCGGCAGGGTCACGGCCAGGAACGCACGCTGGTTGTTGCGCAGGGCGTAGCGCCCCTGCACGAGCGCCTTGCCGTCCTCCGAGAGGAGCGCGCGGTAGTGCGCCTCGTCCACGTTCGCGACCAGGATGGCCTCGGGCGTGTAGCGGACGAGGTCGACCGTCAGCCCGCGCGGGGCCTGCGCGTCCAGCGGGCGGAAGCGGAAGGCGACGAGCGAGGGCGAGTCGCGGCCCGCCACCAGGCCGCCCAGGTCCTCGGGGTCGGCCGGCTCCAGGCCGCGCGCGTCCTGCCGGCGGATCTCGCCCGCGCCCAGCACCTCCAGCGCGACGCCGCCCGTCTCGCGCTCGGCACCGGCGACGCGCACGAGCGGCGCCTCGATGCGCCCCTCGCGCGGACAGCGCGCTTCGCCGGCGACCACCAGGCTCGTGCGGTCGCGGAGCGGCTCGAGGAACCGCACCACGAGCGCGCCGGGGCTCGCCTCCCAGTCGGCCACCAGCGCCCCCGACACCTGGTTGACCGCGAGCCCTTCCGGCAAGGCCAGCCGCACGCGGTCGGCCTGTCCCTGCACCGCCTCCAGCTCGACCTGCGCCGTGACCTGGGCCGACTCCTCCGCGAGCCCCACCAGCTCGGTCACCGTCGCGCGCAGCCGCAGCGGAACGGACGCGCGCTGGTCGTCCACCTTCCGCCGCCACGAGAGCGTCCAGGGCGCGGGCGTGCGGGCGTGCGCGACGAAGCGGCTCACCTCGCCTTCCGCGCTCTCCAGCAGGAGGCCGCCCTGCACCTGCAGGTCGACGCCCTTGCGAGGCAGGGTCAGCGTCACCTGCGTGACCGCGGCGGTCGACGGCGGGACCGTGATCGACTCCGTTCCGGACGCGGAGACGACCGGGATCACGACGTCGAGGTCCAGCACCGCGCGGCCCGTGCGCGAGAGCAGCGCCTCCGGCGCCGCTCCCTTCTGCGGCTCGCCGTCGAGCAGCGGCAGCGGACGCCCGTCCAGGCGGGCCTCGCGCACCAGGAGCCCGGGAGGGGCGGGGACGCGCACCCAGCCCTCGCGCAGGACGTCCACGTGCAGCCGCGCGCGGCCGGTCGCGGAGTCGCCGGAAACCTTGAGGTCGTAATCGATGCGCGTCACGAGCGCCGCGAACGCGAGCGGGTCCGGCGGCGGCGAGGGCGGATAGGCCTTCGCGCGCAGGTCGCGATAGTCGGCGACGGGGAGGACGACCCAGCCGTCGCCGCGCGGCACGTCGACGGCGGGCGAGGCCAGGACGACGGCGGCGAGCCAGGCGGGAGACATGGGACCTCCTCGATGTCGGTGGGGCACCCGCGTCCGCCGGCGGGTCCCTGACCACGCCTACAAGCCCCGGCGCACGGCTATTCCCGGGGACGTAGAATCCCGATCGGTATGACGACGGTCCTGGCCCTCGCGGCCTCACTTCTCTGGACGCTGGCCGACCAGCCGCCGCGCGAAGCGGGCACGTTCCGCCAGGCGGACCTGGTCGAGCTGGTCACGCTCGACCCCACGATCCGCCTCGACATCCGCTACGCGACCGCCGACAACTTCGTGGGCCAGCCGGTCTACGCCGAGGCGCGGGCCTTCCTCCAGCGGCCGGCGGCCGAGGCGCTGGTGCGCGCGCACCGGGCGCTGCGCGCGCAGGGCTACGGGCTCCTGATCTTCGACGGCTACCGGCCGTGGTCGGTCACGAAGAGGTTCTGGGACGTCACCTCGGGGCCCCAGCGCGCGTTCGTGGCCGATCCGCGGAAGGGCAGCAAGCACAACCGCGGCTGCGCGGTCGACCTGTCGCTCTACGACCTGACCACCGGGCGCGAGGTGGAGATGCCGGGCGCGTACGACGAGATGTCCGAGCGCTCCGATCCGGCCTACACCGGCGGGACGCCCGCCCAGCGCGCCGCCCGCGACCGCCTGCGCGCCGCCATGGAGGCCCAGGGGTTCACGGTCGAGCCCAACGAGTGGTGGCACTACAACTACAAGGACTGGCGCGCGTACCCCATCCTCGACGTCCCCTTCTCCGCCGTCGGGACGCGTCCCTGACGCTCTCCCCCGCTTTGCCGAACGTTCCGTACTACCATTCGTATTGATCAGTCACAGGAGGGGTACGGAATGGGCAAGTGGATCGCGCTGGGCATCGTGTTGCTGCTGGTGCTCATGCTCGGAGGATGCGTCGTCGCCTCCTACAACGGGCTCGTCGGCAAGTCCCAGGCGGTGGACGCGCAGTGGGCGCAGGTGGAGAACGTCTACCAGCGGCGGGCCGACCTCATCCCGAACCTCGTCAACACCGTGAAGGGCGCGGCCAACTTCGAGCAGGAGACGCTGACAAAGATCGCCGAGGCGCGCGCGAGCGTCGGCAAGGTGCAGATCGACGCCAAGAACCTGCCCAACAACCCGGGCGCCTTCGCGCAGTTCGAGCAGGCGCAGGCGGGCCTCAGCAGCGCGCTCTCGCGCCTGATGGTCGTGGTCGAGCGCTATCCCGAGCTGAAGGCCAACGCGAACTTCCGCGACCTGCAGGCGCAGCTGGAGGGCACCGAGAACCGCATCTCGACCGAGCGCATGCGCTACAACGAGACAGCCCAGGCCTACAACACGTCGCGGCTGAGCTTCCCCACCGTGATCTTCGCCAACATGCTGGGCTTCGGCGAGAAGGCGTACTTCAAGTCGCAGGCCGGAGCCGAGCGCGCTCCGACGGTGGACTTCGGCAGCTCGCCCGCGCCGGCCGCGTCACCCGCCCAGTAGCGTAGAAGACGGTCCCATGAGGCTCCTCGCGAGCGCGCTGGGCGCGGCCGTCGTGTCGGCCGCGCTCGGCGCCGGGGCGCAGACGGTGCCGCCGCCGCCCCGGCTCTACTTCACGGACGACGCCGGACTCGTGTCCGCGGACGACGCCGCGCGGCTCAACGAGAAGCTCGCCCGCTTCGACCAGGAGTCCTCGAACCAGGTCCTGGTCGTCATCTATCCCGAGCTGCCGTCCCCGTCCCTCGAGGACTTCACGGGCCGGGCCGCGCAGGCGTGGAAGGTGGGGCGCGGCAAGCTCGACAACGGCGTCGTGCTGTTCGTGTTCGTGAAGGACCGCCGGATGCGCATGGAGGTGGGCTACGGCCTGGAAGGCGCGCTCCCCGACGCCACCGCCAAGCGCATCATCGAAGACGTGATCGCGCCGGCGTTCCGCGAGGGCCAGCCCGCGCGCGGCCTGGAGGCCGGGATCGACGCGATCCTGGCGGCCACGCGCGGCGAGTACAAGGCCGAGCCGCGCCCCGCCCGCTCCGGCCGGTCCAGCGGCGGCGCCTCGCTGTTGATGCTGCTGGTGCTGGTGGCGCCCATCTTCGTGCTGTCGCAGATCCTGGCCCGGCGCGGGCCCGCGGCGTTCGACAGCACGGGCTTCGACCAGCGGCACGTCCCCTGGGGGATGGGCTCCGGCTATCGTCGCCGGCGGCGCCGCTCGTACTGGGGCGGGGGTTGGGGCGGTGGCGGCTGGGGCGGTGGCGGAGGTGGCGGCGGGTTCGGCGGCTTCTCGGGCGGCGGCGGCTCGTTCGGCGGCGGCGGCGCGTCGGGAAGCTGGTAGGAGGCCCATGAAGCCGAAGGCATTCCTCGGGCAGCTGGACCACGGGCGGATCGTGGCGGCCATACGCGAGGCGGAGCAGGGCTCGCGCGGAGAGGTGCGCGTCCACGTCTCGAGAGGCAAGGTGGAGGACCCGCAGGCGGCCGCTCGCGCCCAGTTCGAGAAGCTCGGCATGACGCAGACCGCCGAGCGCAACGGCGTGCTGATCTACGTCGCGCCCGAGAGCCAGAACTTCGCGGTGATCGGCGACAGCGGCATCGACGAGCACTGCGGGCCCGGCTTCTGGACGGCAGTGGCCGAGGCGATGCAGGACGACTTCCGCCACGGGCGCTTCACGGAGGGGCTGGTGAAGGGCGTGACGCGCACCGGGCAGGCGCTGGCGGAGAAGTTCCCGCGCACCGCGAGCGACGACCGCAACGAGCTGGCGGACGAGGTCAGCGAGGACTGATCCCGACCAGCCGCTCGGTGGCGAAGTCCGCCAGCTGGCTCGCGGCGGGCGGATCGTAGTTGGACAGCACCACCACCACGTCGCGCGTCTCCGGCACGATCTGCAGCTCCGCGTTGACGCCGGGGAAGCCGCCGTTGTGCCCGACCACGCGCGTGCCCTCCACCTGCCTCGAGCCGAAGCCGTAGCCGTACCGTCCGCGCGGCGCGTCCACCTTGCCCTCCAGCACCAGGTCGGTCGTCTCGCGATCGAGCAGCCGGTGCTCGAGCAGGGCCTTCGCGAAGCGGAGCAGGTCGCCGGCGGTCGCGTAGCCGCCGCCGGCCGGCGAGCCGCGTCCGGGCAGGCGAGCGAGGTTCGATCGGCGAGGACCCGACGCACGCGGTGGCTCGCCGGCTCCCGGCCCCGGCGGCGGCCCCGGCCGTTCCATGCGCGTCAGGCCCACGGCCGCGTCGGGCGGCAGCCGGGACTTCGGATGGAACGCGGCGCGCGTCATCCCCGCCGGCTCGAACACGTGCTGCCGGACGTAGTCGTCGTAGCTCTGCCCCGAGACCTTCTCGATGATGGCGCCCAGGACGATGTACCCGCCGTTGCTGTACTCCCAGCGCTGGCCAGGCTCGAAGCGCAGCGGCTCCTTCGCGACGAGGGAGAGATAGTCGCCGACGGTCTGGAGCCTGTCCCGCTCGTCTTCGTACCGGGGGCCGAAGATGTTGCCGATTCCTCCCGTGTGCGTGAGGAGCTGGTGGATGCTCACGCGCGCCGCGTCGGGACTCGGGTAGTCCGACAGGTGCTGCCGGATGGTATCGGTGAACCGCAGCTTGCCCGCCCGGGCGAGCTGGGCGACGGCGACGGCCGTGAACATCTTGTTCATGGAGCCCAGGTTGAAGCTGGTCTCGGCCGTGACCGGTGCCTGGCCCTCC